>JADGOC010000105.1 GCA_017883165.1 Acidobacteriota bacterium | reverse complement strand
ACGCGACGATCGCCGCCGCGGCCGCCGCCGGGAGCGCGACGCGAGGCGCCGACCAGCGCGCCAGAAGATCCGGAATCCCCCACGCGACGATGACGAAGAGCCCGACGAGCGGGATGTAGACGAATCGATCCGCCATCGACTGCTCTCCCGACTGGATCAGACCGATCACCGGCACGAGCGTTCCCAGGTACCACAGCCAGCCGACGAGGACGTAGGGATGCCGGCGGGCAGTCCGAATCGCGACGACCGAGATCCCCGCGAGCACGACTAGCGCGCCGGCGATCTGCCACCATCCGGGCAACGCGTGCGGGTACGGATACAGCGCCGCAAGATGCGCGGGCCAGAACATCAGGCCGATGTAGGAGACGTACGACGTCAACGCGTTGGCCAGGCGCAGCGTGAGCGGGATGGCCTCGAGCGCCGGCAGCGCACCCTGGCCGCGCTGCAAGCCGATGGTCGCGACGCCCACCGCGGCGGCGAGCGCGACGAGCGGCAGCTTTTCCAGGATCAGGCGGCTCCAGGCGGCCATGCGCTCGACCGCGGCGCGCTCGAGCGGCCACACGTCGACGAGCAGCAGCGCGAACGGCAGCGTCACGACCATCGGCTTCGCCATCAACGCGCAGGCAAAGAGCGCGGCCACCGCCAGATAGCGGCCGACGCTGGGCCGCCAGGCGTACCACCCGTACGCCCAGAGCGTCAGCATCCAGAAAAGCGCGCTCAACACGTCCTTGCGCTCGGCGATCCATGCGACCGATTCGACGTGCAGCGGATGCACCGCGAAGAGCGCCGCCACGAACGCGCTTCGCAGCGTCGCGCCGGTCGCCTTTCGCAGCAGCCCGAACAGCAGCAGCGTCGTCGCGATGTGCAAGACGATGTTCGTGAGGTGATGGCCGCCGGCGTCGAGCCCGAAGAGCTGCACGTCGAGCATGTGCGACAGCCACGTCAGCGGATGCCAATACGGACCGTGCGAGGTGGTGAACGTCCACGCGACGCCGTGCCACGTCAGGCCGGCGAGGACTACCGCGTTGTCGGTGATGTACTGCGGGTCGTCCCACTTCACGAAGTCGAAATGACCAAGCGGCGCGTAGACAGCGACGCTGACAACGATCAGCGCGAGCGAAATCCACAGCGTCCCGCCGCGCGGATGCGATGCGCGCGAGGCGCTGTGACGCCGGCCGCCTGCGGGAGACGTGTGCGGTTGCTGCGGTTTCAACACCCAGATTCTACTAGGTCACCTTTTTGTCCTTGTCGTCTCCGCCGGTCAGCTGCGTCTGCGCCAGTGCCGCGGCGCCCATCAGGCCGCCCATCCCCATCGACTCGACGGCGCTGCTCGGAATCAGCATCAGCGCGCCCTTTTCCTTCAAACCCTCGTACAGCATGTTCATCGCGCGCAGGTGAAGCGCGGTCGGGTTGTGCTGATACGATTTGGCGGCCTCTTCGAACGAATGCGCGATCGCCATCTCCGCTTCTCCGAGGATGATGCGCGCCGCCTTCTCGCGGGCCGCCTGCGCTTCGCGCGACATCGCGTCCTGCAGCGCGTCGGGGATGACGACGTCGCGCATCTCGACCGACGAGACGGTGACGCCCCACGGATTCGACCGCTGATCGATGAGCTGCTGCAGCTCGGTCTCGATGCGTTCGCGGCCGCGGAGCAGGTCGGTCAGCTCGGTGCGGCCGATGATGTCGCGCAGCGCCGTCTGCGCCGCCCAGCTCACGGCCTGCGTGTAGTCCTGCACTTCGAGTGCCGCCTTCTGCACGTCGTGCACCAGCCAAAACAGCACGGCGTCGACGCTCACCGGCACCGTGTCGGAGGTCAACGTCTGCTCCGCCGCGAAGCTCGTGGTGATCGTCCGCTGATCGATCCACGACGACACGCGGTCGATGAAGGGCACGATCCAGAAGAGGCCCGGTCCGCGCAGGCCGACGAAGCGGCCGAGGCGCAGGATGACCGCGCGTTCCCATTGCTGCGCCACGCGCGGCGACTGCATCAGCACCCAGCCGATCACCACGGACACGATGAGCGGGATCGGCGTGTTGGTCGCCATGGACCCCCAAACGCCGATCGCAACCGACGCCAGCAGAACCGCAATGGCGACCACGTTGACGCGGGGCGTGATGGCCGCGTTCGTGGTGCGAGCGTTGGAGAAGACAACGGGGACCATTTACCTGCCTCCTTGTCGATGCGCGCCAAGTGTGGCGACCACATCGTCGATGGTGAAGCCAGCCTGCTCCGCGTCCGCGAGGACGCGGGTGACGAATGCGCTCAACCGCCGCGCGTGTTCTTCAGCGGGTCGGGCTTCGGCTCGACCCGCGGCCCTGATGAATGACCCGACGCCGCGCCGCGTTTCGATGACGCCGCCGCGCTCGAGCTCGGCGTACACGCGGGCGACGGTGTTCGCGTTGATCCTCAGCTCGACCGCGAGCTGGCGGACGGTCGGCAGCTGGTCGCCCGGGCCGAGCCGGCCGGTCGCAATCGCCGCGCGCAGTCCGCGGTCGAGCTGCGCGTAGATGGGCGTCGCGTCGCGGGAATCAACGGTCACGATACTCACTTGAGTGATTATACTAGTTCATTAGTACAACTGAGTCAAGAAAAAGCCCGGGGCTGAAACCCGGGCCTTTTCACGGTTGGGTTGCGCGCGAGCTTACCGCTTGAGCATCGTGAGCTTGTCGGCCGCGATCGACATCTTGCCGTCTTTTTCGGTGACGTCGCCCGTGATTTCGACCGTGTGGCTGATGTGCGCAATGAGCTTCGCGTTCTTGTCGGCGGCCAGACCACCCGTGATCTGATACAGCTTGCCGTCTTCGGTCAGGATCGCCATCGGGGCGCCCTTCTTGGCGCAGATGGTGGCGCAGTCTTTCATGTCGCCGTGGTCGTTGCCGGTGTTCGCCTTGTCCTTCAAGAAGCAGGTCTGATCGACGACCTGACCCTTGACGGTCATTTCCGCGGCGAACGCCGGGGCGCCGAGAGCGAGAACGAATGTCGCGACTGCCGCCGCTGCGAAAAGCTTACGCATGCTAGAAGCCTCCTGAGAGAAAGAACCGCAGGGAATCAACATTTGTTTGTACTTGTTCCGGAGCCATCCTGTCAATTGAACGGACCGTGATTTCGTCCTAATTACACTACGTGCGCCGGCCGTCGGGGGTTCGGTATAGTTACCCGAAATGCGCACACTTCTGATGCTCGGTTGTCTGGCCTGTGGCGCCGTCGCGATTCACGCGCAATCGCCCGCTCCGCTCGCGCTCCCCAACACCGCGCCCACCGTCGACCAAGTCCTGTCGCTCAAACGGGCCGGCTCCCCCGAGCTGTCGCCCGACGGCCTCTCCGTGGCGTACACGGTCCGCCAGACCAACTGGGATGACAACGCGTACGATACGCAGATTTGGCTGGCTGACACCAAGACCGGCGCGACGCGCCAGCTCACCAACTCGAAGAAGTCGAGCAACTCGCCCGTCTGGTCGCCGGACGGCTCGAAGCTGGCGTTCGCCTCCGATCGGACCGACAAGCGCCAGATCTACCTCATCAACCCGCGCGGCGGCGAAGCCGAGGCGCTCACCTCGCTCGAGGACGGCGTGAACGGCTTCGGGTGGTCACCCGACGGGACGCGCATCGCGTACACCGCGACGGAACCGAAGCCGGCCGCCATCAAGGAGCGCGAGCAGAAATACGGTGAGTTCCAGGTGGTCGATCAGGAACATCGCATGGCGCACCTGTTCCTGATCGACGTGGCCACCAAAGCCACCCGCCAGCTCACGAGCGGCGCGTTCGTCGTCGGCAGCTTCAGTTGGTCGCCGGACGGCCGCGCGATCGCGTTCGATCACCGCGTGGACAGCAGCCCCGCCAGCTCGGGCACCTCTGACATCTCGATCGTCACCGTGGCGGACGGCACGATCCGCAAGCTGGTCACGCAGGACGGCCCGGACGTGCGTCCCGTGTGGTCGCCCGACGGATCGCGCATCGCCTTTCAGTCGGCGATGGCGAATTCTCTCTATTACTACTCGAACGAGGTCATCGCAACCGTGCCGGCCGCGGGCGGCACACCCGAAGCGTTGACGACGGCGTTTGACGAAGACCCGTCGATCGTCGCGTGGAAGCAGGGCGGCATCTTCTTCGCCGCGTCGCAGCGGACATGGTCGTATCTGTACCACCTGGATCCGACGAGCAAAGCCATCGAGCGGCTCGCCCCGTCCGACGAGTGGATCGGATCGAGCTTCTCGCTGTCGGGGGACGGCGGAACGGTCGCCTTTCTCGGCGCCGACTCGAAATCGATGGCGGAGGTGTTCGTCGCGCCGTCCAGCATGAAAGCGCCGCGCCGGCTCACCGACATGAACGCGCAGACGGCCGGCTGGGCGGTCACCACGCGCGAAGTCGTGTCGTGGAAGAGCCAGGACGGCACGACGATCGAAGGCGTCCTCCACAAACCGCCGGACTACAGCGCCGCCAAGAAGTATCCGCTCCTCGTGGTGATCCACGGCGGGCCCACCGGCGTATCGCGCACCGTTCCCTACTCGAGCTCCACGTACCCGGTCGACGTGTGGGTGCCGCGCGGCACGCTGGTGCTCGAGCCGAACTACCGCGGCAGCGCGGGCTACGGCGAAAAGTTCCGCGCGCTCAACGTCCGGAACCTCGGCATCGGCGATGCGTGGGACGTGCTCTCCGGCATCGACTCGCTCGTCGCGAAGGGGCTGGTCGATCCCGCGCGCGTCGGCACGATGGGCTGGAGCCAGGGCGGCTACATCTCCGCGTTTCTCGCCACGCACGACAGCGCGCGGTTCAAGGCGATTTCGGTCGGCGCCGGCATCTCCGACTGGATGACGTATTACGTGAACACCGACATCCATCCCTTCACGCGCGCGTATCTCAAGGCGACCCCGTGGGACGATCCGGAGATCTACGCGAAGACGTCGCCGATCACGTACATCAAGCAGGCGAAGACGCCGACCCTCATTCAGCACGGCGACGCCGATCAGCGCGTGCCGCCGCCCAACGCCTACGAGCTGTATCAAGGGCTGCAGGATCAGCACGTGCCGGTGAAGCTCATCATCTATAAGGGATTCGGCGGCATCGGCCACGGCCCAAGCAAGCCCAAGAGTCAGCGCGCGACGATGGAGCACAACCTGGAGTGGTTCGATCAGTATCTGTTCGAGACGACGCCTCGCCCGACGAGCGTCCAGAAATAATTGAGGAGATCACCGTGATACGCCGAGCCTTCGCGACTCTCGCGCTGATGTCGGTCGTCGCCCTGCCGCGCGCGCAAACGCCGGCCGCGCCGCGAGCCGACGCGCCGAAGGTCCCCGGCGAGCTGGCGAAAGGCCACGTGATGTTCGCGTTCGAGTCGGCTGGATTGACCGATCCGAAGGACTTCGTGCGGAACGCGGCGAAAGCCGTGAAGGCCGGGCTCGCGCCGGCCACGGCGATCCGCGCGCTGACGCTCAACGCGGCGATGATCGCCGGCGCCTCCGATCTGGGATCGATCGAAAAGGGCAAGATCGCCAACCTCGTCGTCACCGACGGCGATCTGTTCGACGAGAAGACGAAGGTGACGCGCGTGTTCGTCAACGGGCGCGCAGTCGCGCTCGACGCGGCGGCGCCAGCGCCCGGCGGCCGCGGACGCGGCCGGGGCGGCCGGCGCTGAACCACGAAGGATACCGAGGACAACGGAGGGCACGGCAGACATACATGGTGACCTCCGCCGCTCACTCCGTGACCTCCGTGGTAGTGGCTTGGTCGCTCAGAATGCCGGCGGCTGCGTCACGTCGACGTCGGGATCCAGCGTTCGCGCCCGGCGGCCGCTGGCGTCGCCCGAGCTGATGGTGTACTTGTACACCCCCAACGGCAGCTTGTCGCCCGCAAACGCGTGGACCGGACGGATGCGCTGACGCATCACCCCGAAATCGCCGGCGCCGACCCTCACCTTCTTCGCGCCCTTCACAAACGGATTCACACGCGATTTCGGCCGTCGCTTCAGGACGGTGGTCTCAGGATCGATCCAGACCGTGTGAGCGACGGTGTCCAGGTTGAAGACCACGAAGGCAATGGGACTCCCCGGATTGCAGGCGACCTTGCGCGGATTCACTATTTTGTTGCCGGCTTCAATCACGATGATGGTGCCGGCCGGCTTCGGGGCCTTGTGTCGTCGTTTCATTTTTGTGCTCCTTGCGCGGCGGCTGGATTGCCGGCCTGGCGCCTGAGAATCTCCTCGAATCTCGGCAGCTTGCGCAGCGACGCGAGCTCGTCTTCGGTTCGCGCCATCCGCGGCAGAAATCCGCTCGCCACCGCTCCCTCCAGATCTTTCAGCGCCGCCTCGGGCTCGTTGAGCAAGGCGTGGACTTCGGCGCTGCGCTGCAGGGCTTCGCGGTTGTTCGGCGCCCGCGCCAGCGCGACGGCTTCGGCGGCGTGGCGCTCCGCTGCGTCCTTCCGTCCGAGCTTGGCTTCGCACAACGCGACGAGCGCGATCGTCCTGACGTCGTTCGGATTGACGACGAGCAGCTCGTCGCCGAGCGCGATCGCCCGCTCGTACTCCTGACGCGCGTCGCTCGTCCGTCCGAGCCGCTGATAGACGTCGCCGATGTTTCGATGATTCAACGCGGATCTCGGATCGCGGTTCAGTGATTCCTGGTACGCCGCCAGCGCATCCTCGTACCGGCCGGCCTCGTAGTATGCCATTGCCATGTTCGCGTACGCCGGCGCGCTCTTTCCGAGCCTCAGCGCGTGCTCGAGGTTGCCGATCGCCTGCTGCGTGTCGCCCAGAAGATAATAGGTCGTGCCCAGCATCTGCAAGGGCCCCGGATTCGAGGACGCGAGCTCAGCCGCCGCGCGGAAGGCGTCGAGCGCATCCTGGTATCGGCCAGCGTTGAACTCGACGAACCCGAGCGTGAACGGATTGCCCCAATACCGGCGAATCGCGACCGCCTTCTTCAGCTCCGCAACGGCACCGTCGATGTTGCCGGAGTCGGCCAGCACCTGGCCGAGCAGCCGGTGCGTGTCGTCGCTGTCGGGCTGCAGCTCGAGCGCCCGCCGCAACGACTCGGCGGCGTCGGGCAGGTGCCCGGTTCGATACTGGACGTTTCCGAGCTGATAGCGCACGGAAGCCTGGTTCGGATCGAGCGCGAGCGCCTGCTGCACCGCGGCGGTCGCTTGTATCGCGAGCGACGGCAGCCTTTCGGTTTGATATTTCTCGAGGCGGGCGCCGCCGAGGAGCGCCCACGCCGTCACGAAGCGCGGATCGGTCGTCGTCGCCTGTTGCAGCAGCGCGATCGCGCGATCGACGTTGCCGGACTTGTCGAGCAGCTCGCGCGCTTGGGCGTAGGCCATCAACGCGTCGCTGCTCGTCGTCGGCAGCGTCTGCAGCCGGTCCCATTCGGCGCGGGTCAGGCTGCGGGCCAGCGCGCCGCTCTGTTCGAGCGCGCGGCCGAGCCGTTCGAGCAGCATCTTCTCGACCGAGAGCGCGTCGCCCGCGATCACCTCGCTCCAGTCGGGCACGGTCGAGCCGGGGCGTCGCAGGCGCGCCGCAAGTTGCAGCTTGGGTGACGCGGCTTCGACGCTGAGATCGAGCACGTAGCCGGCGCCCAGATCGCGCTGCAGCGCCTCGAGGTCGGTTCGCTTCGCCCCATACGGCGTCGTCGCCGCGCGCGAGACGATCGTCAGCCCCGGAATCGACGCGAAATTGTCGGCCACCAGGGATGCGATGCCGGCGCCGAGATACTCCCCTTGCGGATCGCCGCTCGGATTGTCGACGGGAAGAATCGCCAGCACCGTCGGATGCGTCGGCGTGCCGTGCGCGCGCCAGCGCATCAGCAGCGGCCGCCACCCGACGACGCCGATCGTCAGCAGGATCGCCGCCGCCGTCGCCAGCCTCCAGGTCGTCTTGGCCGACAGCACGAGCGCGCCTGGCGGATGGATCCCGGTCGTGCTCGCCGGGTCGCCGAGACGGCCGAGCGCGTCTTCCAGCTCCCGCGCCGTCTGACACCGCTTCTCCGGCTCGCGCTCGAGTGCCGAGGCGATCGCCTCGCTGAGGCCGTGCGGCACGCGCGAATCGACCGCGTCGGCCGGCGGCGCGTCTCCCGCCGACATGGCCGCGACGAGCGCCATCGAACCGGCGTCCCCGTACGGGCGGCGGCCCGTCGCCATCTCGAACAGGACGACGCCGAGGCTGTAGACATCGGACCGCGCATCCGCCTGGCCGCCGACCAGTTGCTCCGGCGCCATGTACACCGGCGTGCCCGGCGTGCCGCCCACGCTCATGACGCTTGGCTGCCGCGTCGTCGTCACCACGTCCGTGGTTGGATCGACGGGCGCGATCAGCCGGGCGACGCCGAAGTCGAGCACCTTGACCGATCCATCCGGCGTGAGCTGCACGTTGGCCGGCTTCAAATCGCGGTGAATGACGCCGTGCGCGTGGGCCGTCGCCAGTGCCGAGGCGAGCTGGCGTCCGATCGCGATGACCTGTTCGATCGGGATGCGCCCCCGCATGAGATGGGCGCGCAGGCTCTCGCCCTGCACATACTCCATCACGATGATGGTGCGGCCCTCGTGCTCGATCACGTCGTAGACGGCGGCGATATTGGGATGATTGAGCCGCGCCGCCGCGCGGGCTTCGCGCAGGAGGTGCGCGCCGAGATCGGCGTCGGCGCCCGGCACGGCGGCGAGGCATTTCAGCGCGACTTTGCGGTGCAGCCGCGTATCGTGGCCGAGGAACACCTCGCCCATGCCGCCGGCGCCGAGCTTGTCGAGGACCTGGTACGGTCCCACCGACGACCCAATCACGGAGGCAGCCTCCCGCTCAGAATTGTCTGGAGATCGTCGTGGAGAATAGCCCTTTCAGGGACGCTTTTCCAGCCGAAGCTTCACATTCTTGAGGTTGTCGTCGAGGCCGCTTTTCACGCGGCGCTCGACGAGCGCCCGGCGCAGTCCGCCCAGCATGCCTTTGAGGGCGCTCGCGCGCGCCCGGTTCGCGTAGACCAGATAGAACGCGCCGGGGCCGCCGACGACGTCACTCGCGACGGTGACGCCGAGCGACGTGTCGAAATAGCGGCTCGAATACACGTCCTTCGACGTGATCACGACCTCGGAGGCGCGCGTCACGATCGTCACGTGCGTGATCGTGATGAACGGGAGGCCGGCGACCACTTCCTTCGACCAGTACAGAAAGTCTTCGGCTCCCGCGAGCGCGGCCGACGGGAAATGCTCGAGGTGCGCGGGCAGATCCGGCACGAGCTTGCCGATCGCCGGAAAGTTTCTGAGCAGGCCGACGAATTCCTGGGTCGGATGGATCGGGCGTCTGTCGTCGTTGTACTCGGCGAACCGAGCGGATGCGCCGGCCAGGTACGCCTGCACGTTGTCGAAGATCATGTGCTTGAAGAGCGCGGCCGCGCGGCTGTCGGCATCGGGCGCCGTCCAGTCGATCTCTTTCTGAAAGCGCCGGATCGAATCGGCCGGCAGGCGCACGTCGCAGTCGCCCACGCGGCACGCCCGTCCGTCGAAATCGGCGTCGTCGATCGTCAGCAGCGCGAGATCCTCGATCGTGGGCGGACTGCTGAAGCGGCCGATCTGCCGCACGTCGGGGCCGGCCTTGAAGCGCGCGATGTCGCGAAAGCGTTCGACGAACACGTTCTTCTCCACGTCCACACGCGTCGCGGCCACCACGGCGACTTCCCCAGGCGTTGTCGCGCCAAGGCCGCGTTTGACGATGCGTCCGCGCTCGAGATCGGTGAGATCCGCAGGCGAGAACCTGAAGTCGTGGAGCAGCACCGCGCGCAGATCGGGCGCGATGCCGGGCGTCACGGCCGCCACGACGAAGGCGGCCGCCCCGATCACGATGATGGCGAACAGTACTCGAGTCATTGAGAATCGATCTCTCCGGACGCGACGACGCGGCCGGCGTCGAGCGCGAGCGTCCAATCGGCGATCGCGGCGGCCTCGCCGCGATCGTGCGTGACGTAGATCATCGGCACCTGCAGCTCGTCGCGCACGCGCTCGAGCGACGGCACGATCCGCCGCCTCAGCGGCACGTCCACGGCCGCGAGCGGTTCATCCAGGAGCAGCAGCAACGGCCCCGACATGATCGCACGCGCGACGGCGACACGCTGGCGCTCGCCGCCCGACAACGCCGTCACGGGCCGATCGCCCAGCGCCTCGATCTCGAGCATCGCGAGGACCGTCTCGACGGGAGGGCGATTGCCCGGCGCGGCGCCCCCGGCGCCAACGGCGCCGTGAAAGCCATAAAGAATGTTGCGCCGCACACTCATGTGCGGAAAGAGCAGCGCGTCCTGCGGGACGTACCCGACGCGACGATCGCGCGCCGGGAGGTCGATGCCGTCCGCGGACGAGAAGAGCGTGCGATCGCCGATCGCGATGCGTCCGGCGCGCGGCGTCCGCAGGCCCGCGATCGCCTCGAGCACGGTCGTCTTTCCGGATCCCGACGGCCCGACGATCGCCACGACGCGCCCGTCCACGCGCTCGTCGATGCGCAGGGTGAACCCGTCCTGTACGAGCTCAAATTGCAGCGTGATCATGCCGGATGAGACGATTGGTGAAGATCACTGCCGCAAAACCGATGGCGACCGCGATCGCGAGCAGCACCATCGCCTCGTGGTCGTCGCCGGCTTCGGTCATCGTGAAAATCGCGACGGCCAGCGTCCGCGTGCGCCCGGGAATCGCTCCCGCCACCATGATCGTCGCGCCGAACTCGCCGATGGCGCGCGAAAACGCGAGGAGCGCTCCCGCGACGATACTCCGAAACGCGAGCGGCAGGCTGATCGTGAAGAACACGCGCGACGGCGTGGCGCCGAGCGTCTCCGCGATGTCCTCATAGCGGCGGCTCACCTGCTCGAAGCCGGTGCGCGCCGTGCGGACGAGCAGCGGCAGCCCCATCACCATCATCGCGATGACGACCGCTTTCCAGGTGAAGACGATGTCGATGCCGGACCGCGCGAGCAGCGATCCGATCGGCCCGCGCCGTCCGAGAATCTTCAGAAGAATGAGTCCCGTCGCGACCGGCGGCATGACGAGCGGCAACGACACGAGCGTCTCGACGAGCGCGCGTCCGGGAAAACGGCGGCGCGCCAGGAGCCACGCCAGCCACACGCCGATCGGCAGCATGAGCAGCGTCGCGACGAGCGCGACGGCCAGCGTGAACGCGGTAATCTGCCAGGCCGCGCCCGTCATGTCGGCACGCCAAAACCGAACCTGACGAATATCGCGCGGCCCGGCTCGCGTTCGAGGAACGCCAGCAGCCGCCGCCCGTCCGCGGCGTTGCGGCCGCCGGTGGCGACCGCCGCGGGATAGACGATCGCCGGCATCTGATCGACGGGCACCTCGAACGCGACCGCGACGCGCGAAGCCAGCGGCGCGTCGGTCGCATACACGAACGCCGCATCCGCGTTGCCCGCCTCCACCGCCGCCAGCGCCGCGCGCACGTTCAGGGTCGGCACGAGGCGCGGCTGGATCCGCGCCCAGAGACCCGCTCCCTCGAGATACTGCCGCGTATAGACCCCCACCGGCACCGCCGCCGGATCCCCGACCGCAATCCGCTGCACGGACGGATCGAACAACTCGGTGATCGCGCTGAACCGCCGCGCGCGCTCCTTCGGCACGACCACGACGAGACGATTGAAGGCGAGGACGACGCGCGTGCCGGGCGCGATCTTGCCCGCGCGCTCGACCACGTCCATCTGGACCTCGTCCGCGCTGCAGAAGACGTCGGCCGGCGCCCCGTCGAGGATTTGGCGCGCCTGGCTGTTCGACGCGCCCACGTTCACCAGCACGCTCACGCCGGTCGATCGCTCGTACGCGCGGGCGGCGGCGGCGAGCACGTTGGTCAGGCTCGAGGCCGCGAAGACGACCACCGGCTCTGGCGCCAATCGCGTCATGACGCTCAATTTAGTATGATTCAAGCTGATTTGCCAAACGGTTCAGGACGATTATGACGTTGCTGACGGTGCGACAGGCGGCCTCCCGCCTCGGCGTCGGCTACTCGACGCTGAAACAGTGGATCTATCAGGGGCGCGTCCGGACGAGAACCACGTCCGGCGGCCACCATCGGATCGCCGACGCGGAAGTCGACCGTCTCCTCGCCCCGGCGGCGCCGGCGCGGCGGACGCCCGCGGCAGGACGGCCGACCGGCGCGGCCATCATTGCCATCAGCGGACGCAATCAGCTCCGCGGATTCGTTGACGAGGTGCGCGTCGCGGGGCTGCTCGCGCAGGTCCGGCTGCGGATCGGCGATCAGACCCTGACCGCCGTCATCACGCGGGACGCGGTCGAGGAGTTGAAGCTCCGCCGCGGCGACGAGGCGCTCGCCATCGTCAAGGCCACCGAGGTGATGATCGCGCGGGAGGCCTTCCCCGCCGCCGCGACACGCCGCCGGCGCTAGGCAACCTTTGGGCGGGCCATCTCGTCTACGAAGGCATGCGACACAGCATCCTTCGAGCGACGCTCGTTCTGGCGGTTCTGGTTCTGGCGGTTCTGGCGCTGGCGTTCCCGGCGTGGGCGCAGGATGAAACCGAGCACATCAACCGGGTCGTCAAGCTGGAGCCGGGCGGCACGCTCCAGCTCAAGAGCTTCTCCGGCCACGTCACCATCACCGGCAGCGACCGGTCGGACATTGCCATCGACGCCGTCAGGCACGCGCCGCGCGAGCGGCTCAATCGCGTCACGCTCGACATCCGAACGCAAGGGTCGACGGTCATCATCGAGGCCAACCATCACGATTGGTCGTGGATGGATCGCGACAACGTCGTGTCGACCGATTTCGACATCAAAGTGCCGAAGCGCACCAACCTCGATGTGAACGTGTTCAGCAGCCCGGTCGAGGTCCGCGGCGTCGACGGCTCGCACAAGATTCACACCTTCTCGGCGCGCATCCGGCTCGACGATGTGTCCGGGCCGATCAATGCGCACAGCTTCAGCGGCCCGGTCGAGATCCATGCCGTGGCGTGGCAGGATCACCAGGTCATCGACATCGACACCTTCAGCGGCAGCATCGACCTGCGCATCCCGGATACGGCGCGCGGGAGCGTCAGCTTCAACTCGTTCAGCGGCCGGCTCACCTCGGACGTGCCGTTGACGCTGCGCACGAGCGGCCGGCGGTCGGTCGACGCGACGCTCGGCGGCGGCGACTCGACGAGCGGCAGCCTGCATCTGAAGACCTTCAGCGGCAACGTCCACATCA
>JADGOC010000265.1 GCA_017883165.1 Acidobacteriota bacterium | reverse complement strand
GAGGTCATCAGGACATGAAGTTCGCGGCCCTTGCGCTCGACTACGACGGGACGATTGCGGTGGACGGCGTGTTCGATCCCGCCGTTCGCGAAGCGGTTGCCGAGGCGCGCCGGCGCGGAATTGTCGTCATTCTGGTCACGGGGCGGCAGCTCCCAGACCTCCACCGCGTCGCCGGGGATTTGGGCTGCTTCGATGTGATCGTCGGTGAAAACGGCGCGGTGCTCGAGTTCCCGTTCAGCGGCCGGCACGTCGTCGTCGGACATGCGCCCAACCCGACGTTTCTCAAAGAGCTCACGCGCCGCGGCGTGCCCTTCGCCGCCGGAGAATCGGTCGTCGAAGCGGACGCGAATTGGGCTGGGACGATTCTCGAGGTCATCCGGTCGCTCGAGCAACCGCTCATCCTGACGTTCAACCGCGGACGCCTCATGGTTTTGCCGCAGGCCGTCGCTAAATCGACGGGACTGCGGCACGCGCTCTTTGCGCTCCGGGTGTCGATCCACAACACGGTCGCTATCGGTGACGCGGAGAACGATCACGACCTGCTCGACGCCTGCGAAGTCGGAGTGGCCGTGGCATGGGGCAGCGCAGCCTTACGTGCCGTCGCCGACGAGGTGATCGCCGGCACCGGCCCGGGCGCGGTGGCCGACTACGTCCGGCGAATCTCGCAGCAACCGCGGTTGTCAGCCGGCCAAATGGGCCGCCGTCGCTTCATTCTCGGCCGTCAATACAACGGCGACGAGGTCAGTCTCGCCGTTCGAGGGCGGACCATTCTGATCGCCGGCGAGCCCGGCACCGGCAAATCGTGGCTGGCAGGCCTCATCTGCGAACAGTCGATCCTTCAAGGCTACTGCGTCTGCATCATCGATCCCGAGGGCGATTACCGATCGCTCGAGGCGCTGCCCAGTGTGATCACGCTCGGAGGCGACGATCCGCCACCGCATGCCCGCGAGCTGCTGCGCGCGCTGCGCCACCCGGATGTCAGCGTCATCATCGACCTGTCGAAACTCTCGCACCGCGAGAAACGGGAGTACTTGCGCACGCTATTGCCGCTGCTCGTCACGCTGCGGCGCAGCACCGGACTGCCGCACAAGATCCTGCTCGACGAAGCCCACTATTTTCTCAGTGGTCCGGACGCCGCGAGTCTCATTGATCCCGAATTGGCCGGGTACATCCTCGTGACGTACCGGGTCTCGGCCTTGGCCCCCGCCATTCGCGACGCCGGTGATACGGTCGTGATGGTCACGCGCGAGACCGACCGAGCTGAGGCGAAGACGTTGCTCGCCATGTGCCGGCCGCAGCCCTGCACGGCCGTCTCTCCTGATGTGTTCCGGGATCTGCAGACGACCGAAGTCGCGCTGCTGCCGGGCGCCGAGGAGGCGCATGGCGAGTTGCGCCGATTCCAATTGGCACCCCGGCTGACGTCTCACGTGCGACATCGCACCAAGTACCTGGACATGCCGGTTTCCGACGCACAGGCGTTCGTCTTTACAGGCGACGGCGAGCCGGGCGCTCGCGCCCACACGTTAAAGGCACTCACAGGACTGCTGGCTGCGCTTCCGGCCGATCGTTTGGCGGGACACCTCCGGCGGCATGACTTCTCCCGCTGGATCGAGGAGGTCTTTCGCGATCGCCCGCTCGCCGCCTACATCCATGAAGTCGAAACCCGTGCCGACTTGGAGGACGCGCGCGACGTGGCCGACGCTGTCGGACAAGCGGTTCGCGCGCGATACGACACGGTCGCCCAGAAGTGAACATGCGGCCGGCTGTGCAGAGCTGTTGAGCCGTGCGGCAGCGCTATTCTGACTGTATCGACTCGATGTAGCCGACGATGTTTGTAATGCGGACCTTGTTCGTGGTGTCCCGCGGGTCCAAGCCTCGGAAAATAGGCCCCCACACCGGCATCTCCTTCGAGCCGTGCGCCGGTGTCAGCCGATCTCCGTCCCCCGTGACGAAAGACTCCACGCGTGCCCTTGGGAACGTGCCGCTATTGCGACGAGTGATCGTCGTGAGATCGGGAGGTGGAGTCTTCAAAGCAGGAACCACGGGCCCGCTGCCCTTACCGTCGCGGCCGTGACAGGACGCACAGTAGAACGCGAACAGATCGGGCCCGTACATCGAGGAAATGACCAGTGGCGGGTTCTTCTGGCTCGTCGTCTGTCCGGACGCCCATGGATCACACAGCGCCACGAGCAGAAAAGCCGCACACACGTGAGCGAACAGCACGGTACTGAGTTTCATAGAGCGCTCCTGCCAGGACTTTCACGTTCTTCGACCACGCGTTCGATCCGAACGGCCGTCACTTTGTACTCAGGGGTGCCAACCACGCTGTCACGGTGCGGACCCGTCAGGATATTGAGGAACGCCTCAGTCGTTTGAAACGTCGCAAAGAGCTGCCCGTCCGAGACGGCCGCACTGAATCGCGCTGGCAGCACCGCGGCGCCGTACCGGCTGACCACACGTACCCGCTCGGCATCGTGCAGACCCAGTGCGATTGCATCCACGGGCGAGATGTCGAGCACATCCGCCGGACGCAGCTCGTTGTTTCGCGTGCGCCCCGTCATCGTGCCGGCATTGAACTGATAGAGCGACCGTCCGGTCATCAACAGGAACGGGTACTTTCGCGTCGTCGCTTCGGGCGTGGAGCGATGCTCCACGCATCGCAGCGTCGCACGCGGACCACCCGCGAACGCGTCGCGGTGCAGAACCTGCGTACCGGGATGATCGTCGGCGGGACAGGGCCACTGCAGGCCGCGTACGTCGAGTCTCGCGTACGTCATTCCGCGCGCCCCCTCGCACAGCGTCCGCACCTCATCCCAGATCTGTTCCGGGCCGGGGTACTCGAAGCCGCGAGCGCCCATCGCACGGGCGATCTCCGCGATGATCTGCCAGTCAGGCTTTGATCCACCGGCTGGCCGCAGCGCGGCTCGCACCCGCTGAATCCGCCGCTCGGCGTTCATGAAGGTGCCGTCCTTCTCGTACGACGAGCAGGCCGGCAGAAACACGGAACCGAACTCGCGTGCGGTTTCCGTGAGAAACAGATCCTGAATGATCACCAGCTCGAGCGAACGGAGAGCGCGGGCCGTTTCGGTGGCATTGGGATTCGTCAGGAAGACGTCGTGGCCAATCGCCCAGAGGCCCTTGAGCGTGCCGGCGCCGGCCGCGTCCATCATCTCGAGCAGGGGCAGGCCGCGCGTGCGCGGAAGCGGCGCGCTCCACTGTCGCTCGAAGGTTTCTCGTCCCTGATCTATGGGAGTCGATCCCGGCAGCGTACCCGGATCGCATCCCATGTGGGCCGCACCTTGGACGTTGTTCTGACCGCGTAGCGGATTGACGCCGCCGCCGGGTTTGCCGAGGTTCCCCGTGAGCAGTGCAAGATTGATCAGCGCCATCACGCCATCGGTGCCCTGCACGTGCTCGGTCAGGCCGAGGCCATGCACGCTCATCGCCGGCGATCCGGTCGCGTACGTCCTCGCGGCGTAGCGGATCGCGTCGGGGTCAACGCGACAGATCGCCGCCGCGCGCGAAGGCGGCCAGGCGTCGATAAAGCGCGTGAACTCGTCGAAGCCCGACACACGGTCCTCGACGAACTGCCGATCATACAGGCCTTCAGTGACGACGGTGTGCGCCATCGCGTTCAGGAGCGCGATGTTCGTGCCGGGCTTGATGGCCAGATGACACGTGGCATCCTCCGTCAGCTCGATGCGTCGCGGGTCGACGACGATGAGATGAGCGCCGCGACGTGCCGCCCGCCGGATGCGGGCGCCAATAATCGGGTGATCTTCCAGGGCATTGGCGCCCCAGACCAGGATCGTCCGCGCGACTTCAATGTCGTCGAACGAGTTCGTCGCAAGGCCCGCACCGAGCATCATCTTCAGACC
>JADGOC010000264.1 GCA_017883165.1 Acidobacteriota bacterium | reverse complement strand
TCAAATTCCCGTTCGTTGAGTGATTTCAAAACCTTCAGTCGTCCGGGCCCTCAAAACTGCAAAAGTCGAGATCATGCCGGGAGGCCCTCTTTCTCTTTCCTCTTTTATTTGCGGGCGCTTAGCGTGAGTCCGGCGGCGTCGATCCAGGTGTGCCACGGCGAGATGCGCTCCACGAAGTACGCGGCGTCGAACCCCACGAGCGGATCGAGGAGCTGCATGTGCGGGCCGTTAGTCGTGCCGCGTGCCGCGGCGAACCGATCCGCGATCGCGCCGTTCGACGGCACACGCCGCAGATCCACGAGATGCGCTGCCATGCCGGCTGTCGCGAGCAGCGCGTCGAGGCTCGTCGGGTCGGGGGCGCCGACGTCTTCGACGAACGGCACGGAGTGCCCAGGGAGGCTGTCGAGCGCGGGGCGGTGCAACCACGCCTCCCCTGCCCCGTACGTGCCGCCGATCACGACGAGCTCATTGCCGAGTACAGCAGCGAGGTGCTCCCCCATCGTCGTCATCGGCTCGTTCACGAACGGCGGCGCGTGGAACGGCGCGCGCTGCACATGCCCATTCGCCGCGGCGACGACGATGCGCGTCTCCCGCTCGAGGATCCACCGCACGTTCTCCGCCATCGCGAGGTCGCGGATATTCGCCGACGGATATCTGCGTGTGGGACCCGCGATCATCGCGGCGAGGAATGCGTCGGCATGACGTGCCGTGACCACGCATCGCACGGCGAACTCGACGGCGGCGGCGGCATCCGCGATCTCGAGGTAGTGCACCCGCCGTGCGAGCATGCGCTCGGCGAGTTCGTTGATCCGCGCGGTCAGCTCGAAGCGCGTCGTGGCGTCGAGCGCCAGATACGACTGGATCGCGGGCGCCGCCCAGGCGAGACCGCTCGTGTCACCCGGCAGGTGGTCGAACAGGGGCAGCAGCTGTTCGCGCACGACCGTGGCGTAGGCCGGATCGACCCGCTCGAGCACGGGGATGCACGCCTCGACGGCTGGCTTCGCGGTGGCCGCCGACGCCGGGATGTCCATGCCGTAGAAGCGCACCGGCCGCTCGGCGTGCGCGTTGTGCTCGCGCATCCAGGCGAGCTGCTCGAGCATCTCCTGGCACTTGCCCATGTGATAGGTCATGCCGCGGTTCAGCACGTCACGCGGCAGGGCATCGCTCCGTCCGAGGATCCAGTCGTCGACCAGACGCCCCTCGGGCAGGCCAGACTCCATGACGAACGCCGTGAATCCGAGCTCGTGCACGAGGTGCCGGAGCATCCGATGCCTGGCGTCGTAGAACTCGTGGACGCGGTGCGCGCTCTCGCCGATCATCACGACCCGCGCGTCACCGACGATCGCGGCGAGCGCCTCGAGGCCAGCGTCCTCGGGCGCATCGGGATCGAGAGTGTCGAAGGGGGTCGCTGCTTCGTGCAGCCACGCGGCGAGGTCGTCGGTCATGGTTCCACCGCGCCGACGCTAGCAAACGGATGCCGCCGCAGCGCGTTTCGCTCGAGGCTGAGATCGCGCCGGGACGTGGGGATGAACGACCACTGCCGTGTCGGACGCATATCTGGCCTTCCCCATCCGGGCAGTTGATCCGAGCTTCGCCAACCACGAGGCCCCGGTCAGATTAGATTCGTGAGAGATCGGCTGCTGTCAGGTCCGGTCGATGGAGCGGGAACGGGCCCGCCTGCAGGGAGAGATAGCTGATCACCGCGGACCGCAGGTTCTCCTTCGAGATGTGGCGGGACTGCCTGAGCAGCCGGGCCGCGTTGGTGTGGCGAGTGTGGTCCACCGTCCGACTCCCGGTGCTGCAGGTACTACCGGACGGGTCCTACCTGTCGGAGATCACCAACCAACCTGCCCGCAGCCGCACCCCGATACCGTTGGACAAGGTCACCGACACGCGACGGCCACCCACCTCCCATCCGAGTCGTCGAATACCAGGTACAGACAGACCCTGCCGGCGAAACGAAGGCGGAGACATTCCGGATCATCACCAACATCCTGAAACCCCGCCGAGCTCGACGCAGCAGAACTCGCGCAGGCCTACCACGAGCGCTGGGAACTGGAAACAGCATTCCGCGAAATCGCGACCTACCTGCGACTCGGCAAAGGAATATGCTCGAAATCGCCCGAAATGGTTCGCCAGGAACTCAACGGACTATTCCTCGCGCATTACGGGATCAGATCGTTCATGACCGAAGCCGCAGACATCGTCGACATCGACCCCCGACCGCATCATTCACCCGCCCTGCACATCGTGCGCCGCCGGATCACCGATCCGGCGGGACTTTCCCTCTCAGCCCGGCTCCGCTGGGGCGCACGGCTGGGGCGCACGCATAACCGAGGCTAGGGGCACGTCGTGACCACCGCATTTGCGAATGTGTGGGTTGGGTCGGAATCCTCGAACGCGGTGAATGTAAGGGAACCGCCACTTACGCAGGAAACACTGTGCGGCGACGTGAAGCCGCCGCTTGCATTGGTCGTCTCCGCGAACTGGAGCTGCTGCAATTGGGCGTCGGTAACTTTGATGACGACTAGCTTGTTGGGCGAGAACCCACTACCAGTCACGGTGAAGACCGAGGACGGTCCTGCGCCTTGCTTAGAAACGCTGATTTGTCGCCCTCCCGGCGTGGACATGAGCGCCGCTACTTGCTGCTCCAGTAGGTGAATCCGCTGCAGCAGCGACTGAAAACTGACCCCTTGGACATTGAGCTGTCCAGTCACATCGACGCCGCCTTGGAGACTGGCCGCCGTGCCACTGCCCGTTGCGACGGCGACGAGGCCGACGCCGTCCTTGGTGACGGCCTTCACCCCGATCCCAGCACCCTTGTGCTCGCCCCAAATACCGGCAGGGCCATTCTCAACCCCCGAGGTTTCCCCGTATACGCCTATCCAATTAGTGCTGATTCCTGCGACCCCAGTCCCACCAGATGTATTTGCACCAAAGACACCGAACCCGCCTGTCGTGCTCTGGCTGATACCTTCGACACCATTCCAGCTTGCGCCTTCCCCGCGTACTCCAACGGCGCCGTGACCTCGTATCCCTTGAAGGTCTCCCTCACCGAGTACTCCAAGCGAGTTCTGACCAGACGCGACACCGGTCACTGCGGTACTATTGTCGCCTTGGGCCGTGCCTGTTAGAGCCACCATTTCGAATTCTCCTCGATGAGCATCATCGTCGACCAGGCCTGGGACTTTGCCAGGCTGAATTGCCGACCGGTAACGGATTGGGGGTTGGTGTTCGGATCTGACCGTTCTTTCGTGGTGTCTGCTCCGACACGATGGAGTGAGAGGAATGTCACCGCGATTTCTGTTCGTTGGAACTCGTCATGTACAGCCCTATCGATAGGGCTCCACATGTCCTGGCTCCATGCCAGCTTGTCCCTTCCTAGATTGCTCGTGACTCAGGTCATTCATCGGATGCCTCCTGGTATGAGTAGGGCCCATTGCTTGGGGGCTGGGCACGTTCTTGTGTTAGTTGTGTCCTCGGCTTCCGCGTCGATGCGCGGCCTTATTGATCTCCGCGTTGACGATCCTTTTGCAGCTTATGGCCGCCGGAACGGTCGATGCCCAGCTCACCGGATAATCATGTGCGCACACAATTGAGGAAACCTGGAGGATTTCTGGAAGGTCCCCAACCCCTGAGCCTAAATCCACCGCGTAGCTGCTAGTTGATCTTGGAATCCGGTTGTTGATCTTGGGTGGTGGTGGCCGATCGTGGGGTAGCCGGTATCGCCCGATCCTGTGATCGGGGTGTCCGGGTGGTGCTGGGTCGGGCCTGGGATGGCGGACGGTCGGGGGGTCAAGCCGCTTTGGGTGGGGCCTGGACGCTGTCGAACATCGTCAGGAACGCCCTCTCGCGTCGGGAGTTCGCCGGCAGGTGCAGGGTGTAGCTGCCGG
>JADGOC010000263.1 GCA_017883165.1 Acidobacteriota bacterium | reverse complement strand
GCCAGACACTCGTGGCGGCGTACATCTTCGACATGTCCGCGGTGAGAACGCCGTTCACCAGCAGTTGCTGCACGAAGAACGCGGCCACCTGCGCGAGCAACCCGAAGTACATGAGCGTGAAGATACGGCGTCTGGGCGCCAGGGCCGATTGTCAGGTCGTCTTCTGGGTGGTTCGGCACCGGCACATCTTACAGCGCGTTGCGAAGATTGGGTCTCGACGTGTCGGCCCGATATACTTCCCCCATGCCGCCGCGGCCGACGAGCGCCACGAGGCGGCAGCGGCCGCCCACGAGACGGGAAGAATTCTACTGGAGGAGCGAAGAATGAAAAACAGGGTAATCGGAAGCGTGGCGCTTGGCGCCGCGGTCGTCGCGATGTCCGTGTTCGCGTCGGCGCAGGGCAGAGGAGGCCGGCCGGCGAGCCCGGCCGGCACATCGGCCGTCCAGGTGGCCGGCAAGTGGATCGACATCAGCTATGGCCGCCCGATCAAGCGCGTCCGCGACGTGTTCGGATCAGGAGCCGACTACGGGAAGATTACGCACACCGACGGCGCAACGGTCTGGCGCGCGGGCGCGAACGTGACGACGCGCCTCAAGACCGAGGCGCCGCTCATCATCGACGGCAAGACCGTGCCCGCTGGCGAGTACAGCGTCTTCATCGACGTCGCCAGTCCGACGAAGTGGACGTTCATCCTCTCGAACTGGGCGGCTCAAACCAAATACGATCCAAGTAACAAAGAAGCGCTCTGGGGATCCTTCGGCTACACGCCGGACAAGGACGTCGTGCGCGCGCCGATGAAGGTCGACACGCTGCCGTTCTCAATCGAAGAGATGTCGTGGGAGTTTGTCGACGTGACCGCCGACGGCGGCAAGCTCGCCGTGATGTGGGACAAGACGATGGCGTCGGTGGCGTTCAAAGTTGGAAGCTAAGGCTTCCACGTAAGAAACGGGGCGGGTCTTGCTACGTAGACCCGCCTCGCCGACTCGCCTCTATTTCTTCAGCTCGTTGTAAATCACCTGCACGTTCGTTTTCACCTGGTTCGCATTATTCGTGTAGCCAGTGTATTTCTCAGGGATCTTGTACTCGGCCGCGGCGTCGTCAACGCTCTTGCCACCCTTCATCTCGGCCTGCACCCAGCCGAGAAAGTCCTTGTTGAAGTCGGCGTACTGCTTCAAGTCGTCGAAGGTCATGACCGGGCTGTGTCCCGTGATGATCGTGTCCACGTTCTTGATGGTCGCCGCCGCTTTCGCCAGCGACACGGGAATCTGGACGCCGCTGCCGCCGTTGTTCGCGTCGAGGAGCGGCGGCCCCTTGCGCGCGAAGATGTCGCCGGCGTGCATGGCGCGCAGCGCCGGAAACACGACCCACGCGTCGCCGTTGGTGTGCCCGCGGCCGAAGTAGTACAGATCGATCCGATCGGCGCCCGTCCCGAGCGTCATGCGGTCCTTGAACGTCCGCTTCGGCATTCCCTTGCCGTTGTTCTCCTTGAAGATATTCGTCGGCGGCGTGTCGTACTTGATGCCGGTGACGTCCGACATCTTCTGCATGTTCGCCTTCGTGTTCTCCTGCACGATGATGTCGACCGTCGCCGGGAACTCGACGTTGCCGCTCACGTGATCGCTGTGCGTGTGCGTGTTGATGATCGTCGTCACCGGCTTGTCCGTCAGTTCTTTGATCTTGGCAAGAATCGGCTGACCCCAACCGGGATTCTTCGTATCGACGACGACGACGCCCGTGGATGTGATGAAGACGGCCGTGTTGCCGCCGCCGCCTTTGAACATGAACAGGTTGTCTCGCAGCTTCTCGACCTCGATGACCATCGGCGCCGGCGTCTGCGCCTGATAGCCGGCGGCCGCCAGCGACAGCGCGCCGGCCGCAAGCAGGACGCCCAGCACGATCCCTCGTCTCATGAAATCCCTCCAGGAAAAAAGACCCGTTGGATGAACCAGAATGCCCCTGCGATGACAACGACGAGCGATCCGGCGAACGCCAGCCGTTGCCCGAACTCCTCGTCGCGCGATCGGAGCGCCGCCAGCGCCGCCGCGACCGAGGCGACGACGAGTAGTTGACCGATCTCGACCCCGACGTTGAAGGAAAAGAGCGACCAGCCGAGTGCGCGGGCCGGCAGGTCCATCTCGCGCAGGACGTTGGCGAAGCCGAAGCCGTGAATGAATCCGAACGTGAGCGCGATCCACGCGCGCACGTCGCGGCCGCCGTGCACGAGCAGATTGTCCGCGCCGACGTACACGATGCTGAGTGCAATCGCCGGCTCGATGAGCCGCGCCGGCGGGCTGACGATGTTGAGCACGGCGAGCGAGAGCGTGACGCTGTGCGCCAAGGTGAACGCGGTGACGACGACCGCGAGGCGCCGCATCGAGCCGCCGAGCAGGAGGAGGCCGACGAGGAACAACAAGTGATCCGGACCGATGAGAATGTGATGAATGCCGGCCGGGATGAACTTGCGCATCACGGCGGCGACGCCCTGACGCGTGCCGGAGAAATACTCGAACCGCGTGCGGCTGCGGTCGAGAATCGCCTGTGAGCGCAGCGTCCCGCCTTCGTAGATGTTGAGGAACGTCTGATGGCTCGGGTCGTACGGAAACATCAACGCGGACACGGTGATCGAGCCGGGCGCGGCGTCGAGTCGATAGCGGATGCGGAACCGGCGCGATTGGGGATCAGCCATGGCCTCCGGCCCCGACCATGTCGCGGCCAGCGTCCGCCCATCCGCGGCGATCTCGAGGTTGCCGCGATCGTGCGCGAGGTCGAAGACGTGCGCGACGAGCGTGACGTCGATGGCGTGTGGCTCGATGCGCACGTCGAGATAGCTGAACGGCACCGGATGGGCGGAGGCGGGCGAGGCCGCCAACAACCAGGCCGCCGCGGCGAGCGCGAACCGCAGCCGTTTCATGGGGCGCAATGATATCGTACGAGCGCCTGCGGCCCGCGCGAGCATTGGAAATGAATATTGCGCCCGGCGCGTTTCACATGAAGCGCTACCTGCCGCTCGACGCGCAGCGCGCGCTCGTCGCCGAGTGCCGCGCGCTCCTCGACGGCGCGGTGCCCGCCTACGTGCCCACGGTCCGCGGCGGCGGCAAGATGCACGTGCGGATGCTGTGCCTCGGCCGCCACTGGAACGGGCAGACGTACCGCTACGAGCCGGTGCGCAGCGATTTCGACGGCCAGCCCGCGCCGCCGCTGCCCGGTCCATTCCGCGAGCTGGCGCGCGAGATCGCGGCGTCAGCCGGCATGCCGCTCGACGCCGATCTCTGCATCCTCAACTACTACGCCGCCGACGGCCGCATGGGGCTGCATCAGGACAAGGACGAGGGCGCCGCGTCGCTCGCCGCCGGCATCCCGGTCGTGTCGGTGTCGCTCGGCGACACGGCGCGGTTTCTCTTCGGCGGGACGAAGCGCCGCGATCCGGTCGAGGCCATTCCTCTCGAGTCGGGCGATGCGTTCGTGTTCGGGGGACCAGCACGGCTGCGCTATCACGGCGTGTCGCGCATCATCCCGGGCACGGCGCCGCCCGAGCTCGGCATCGAGGGACGGTTCAACCTGACGTTCCGGCAATACGACGTCACTCGTATCGAAGCGCGCGCATCGGGTTGACGCCGAGCGTCAGCGCTCGTAGCCTCGTCTCGCCTTCACCTTTCCCGATCGCCGCGTCAATCGGACCTCGATGCGGTGCCAGCCGTCGGCCTCGACGTTGTGCGGTGAATACGTGAGCAGATACCGGCTGCGGAATTCCGTGACGATGTGCTCGAACGTGCTGTCGAGGGCGGACGTTGTTCCCTCAATCAGCAGCTCTCCACCGGTACGTTCTGCAAGCTCGCTCAGGAACGGCGTCGTGTCGAGGATCGGATCGGTCGGCGCCAGCCGAATGCCCGATCGCGTTTTGAGCGGCGCCCCC
>JADGOC010000104.1 GCA_017883165.1 Acidobacteriota bacterium | reverse complement strand
AAGAACGACCCGTACCGGTTCACCACCTCGATCAGCGACCCCTGGTTCGCCGCATACATCGCCACCACGCACGCAAACAGCCCCCACCCCATCGTCGCCGCCTTGGACACCATGAGGTAGTGCGAGTCGGTGGCCTTCGTCACAAAATGGCGGCGATAGAAATCGATGACCGTCGCCGTCGCCAGCGCGTTCAGCTCGCCGCCACTCGCCGACATCGCCGCGGCGAAGATGGCGGCGATCATCAGCCCGACGAGGCCCACCGGCATCTGCGTGGTGATGAACGTCGGAAACACGTAGTTGACGTCGTTGTAGCGCTCGTCGCCTGTCGCCTCTTTGACGACGCCGACGGCCTTCGCTCGGATGTCTTTCACGCGCGCGTCGCTCTCGAGAAACGCGGTCCGATCCGACCGCCCCGCCGCCGCTCCGCGCGTGGCGATCTCGGCGTCGAAGTCATGCTGCAGCGCGGCATACGCGGGCGCCTGCGCGCTCCGCGCGACCCGCGCGTCGTACGCGCGGTTGAACAGCATCGGCGGCGCCTGGAATAGATAGAACACAAACACCAGGACGCCGGTCGTCAGGATCAGGAGCTGCAGCGGAATCTTCACGAACGCGCTCATCATCAGCGACTGGCGCGCTTCGTCGATCGACTTCGCGGTCAGGTACCGCTGGACCTGACTCTGATCGCAGCCGAAGTACGACAGCATCAGAAAGAGGCCGCCGATCATCCCCGACCAGAACGTGTAGGTCTCGCGCAGGTCGAACCGGAAGTCGATCGCCTGCAGCCGGCCGGTCGCGCCGGCCAGATGCAGCGCCTGCGTGAAGGTCGCATGCTGCAGAATGCCCATCAGCAGAATCACCACCGCCGCCGACATGCCGAAGACGACGATGAACATCTGCTTGACGTCGGTCCAGGCGACCGCCTGCACGCCGCCGATGGTGGTGTAGAAAATCATCGGCACGCAGATCGCGAACACCGTGACGGGCAGGCTCCAGCCGAGAATCGTGGACATCACCACGGCCGGCGCGGCGAGCGTCACGCCGAGCGCCGACGCGCGGCCCATGAGAAACAGAAAGCTCGCGAGCGACCGCGTGCGCACGTCGAAACGCCGCTCGAGATACTCGTAGGCGGTGTAGACCTTCGCGCGCGTGAAGAACGGCACGACGGTCAGCGACAGGATGATCATCGCGAGCGGCAGGCCCAGATAGAACTGAATGAACCGCAGCCCCGTGAGATACGCCTGCCCCGTCGTCCCCACGATCGTGACGGCGCTCATCTGCGTCGCCATCACCGACAGGCCGACCGCCCACCACGGCAGCGAGCGGTTCGCGAGGAAATAGCCGTCCACCTTGTCGGTTCCCTTCGAGCGGCGCAGGCCGTCGTAGACGATCCAGACGAGATAAACGACGACAACGAGCCAGTCGAAGGGACGCATCAGGAGAACATGCGTCCGAAGATCCACAGCGCGGCGAGGATCGCGACCTCGAGGGCGATCACCTTCACGTAGGTGCCGGTCATGTCGGACTGATCGGCGTGCTTCACAGCGTCGCGCTCCGCTCGGCGAGCTCGCGCTCGGCGTGGACCAGCGCGTCGGTCGCGGCCTTCCACCACACCTCGTCCGCGTCGAGCCCGGCGCGCGACACGCCGGCGGCGCGCGCCGTCTCGTCCGGCGCGGGGCCGCCGAAGGTTTTCCGCATGGCGACAAAGTGGCGCGGACTCAGAATCTTGTCGAGCGCCGCCTCGGTGTAGACCAGCGGCCCGCCGGCGAGCTCGGCCGACGCTTCGGCCACGAGCGCCGCCAGCGGCCGGTCCGGCTCGCGCTCACGCGCGGTGATCAGGCGCGCGGCAATCGCATGCGCGGTTCTGAACGGCAGCCGATGATCCCGCACCAGCGTATCGGCCAGCTCGGTGAGCGTCGTCCATCCTTCGCCGGCGCGCACTTCGAGGCTCGGCGCGTCGAACTCGGCGTCCGCCATCGCCGCCGCGACGAGGCTCACCGCCCGCGTCGCGTCGCGGAACATCGAGAAGACCAGCGGCTGCAGGTCGTCTTCGGTGTCGACGATGTCGCCGAAGGGCGTGTTGTGGACGCACGTGAGAATCGCCTGCGTCTGGCCGAGCGCCTTGCTGCCGATGGCGCGCGCGTGCTCGATCGCGACGGGATTGCGCTTCTGCGGCATGATGCTGCTCGGCTGCACGAAGCCGTCGCCAAACCGGACGTAGCTGAATTCGGCCGTGGACCAGAGCAGCAAGTCCTGGACGAAGCGTCCGAAACCGGCGAGCAGCACACCCGTGGCGGACGCGCTCTCGAGCAGGTAATCGACCGTCGCGATGCTGCCGTACGTGTTGCACGTCGGCCCCGCGAAGCCGAGCAGACGCGATGTGAGCTCCCGATCGATCGGAAAACCGGTACCGGTGATCGCGCACGCGCCGAGCGGGCCGCGGTTCGTGCGCTCGTACGCGCTCTTCAGCCGCGCCGCGTCGCGCTCGAGCTGCTCGACGACGGCCAGGAGATAATGCGCGACGGTCGTGGGCTGCGCGCGCTGCGTATGCGTGTGGACGGCAAACACCGTCTCCCGGTGGCGGCCCGCGAGATCGAGCAGCGCGCCGCGCAGCTCGAAGCTCGCCGCGAGCAGCGCCAGAATCAGCTCCCGCTGCCGCATCCGGTACATCGTCATGTCGATGTCGTTGCGGCTGCGCGCCGTGTGCAGCCGTCCGGCCACATCCGCCCCGCACGCGGCGACGATCAGGTTTTCGACGTAGAAGAAGAGATCTTCGAAGGTGCCGTCGAACGACACGCGGCGGACCTCGTCCTGCGACACGCCGTCGAGCGCCGCGCGGAGCGCGTGCGCGTCAGCGGCGGAGACGATGTTCGTCGAGGCGAGCATCACCAGGTGGGCGTAGTGGATCTCCATCAACGGCGCGAGGAAGAGCGCCTTCGCGTCCTCGAAGTTCTCGTTCAGCACGTACTTGACGTACTCGGGGGCGAAGCGCGTCATATGGGGGATCTACTTCGGCGGCGCACCACTCGCCGCCGATACTACCGGTGTTTTCGGCAGGCTGATCAGGTTCGCCAGCAGCTGATACGCGCCGTCGGTTCCCGCCGGCAATTGCCGCCACAGCCCCAGCCCGACGTACAGCCAGCGGCCCTTGCCGACCTTCGCCTCGACGAGCGATCCGAGCTTGACGCCGGGATTGTCGGGGAACGAATCCACCATCGAGACGAGATCGACGTACTTCGGGTCCTTTTCGCCAAGGAAATACAGACCGCGCTCCTGGACCCAGCCTTTCCACGTCGCGTCCCCGATCTTGTTCGGGCGATTGAACACCGGATGCTCGCGCACGAGCTCCTCGACCGGCGCGTACTCGTCGGTGACGCGATTGCCGCTGACCTTCGCCGGAAACGGCCCGTACTGCTGCTGATTGAACTCGAACTTGTTGTACTGCACGATGACGACCCCGCCGCGCTGCGCGTAGTCGAGCAGCCGCCGGTTGTACGCGCGCAGGTCGGCGCGCCGCTCGTACGCGCGCACGCCGGTGACGATCACGTCGTACTTCGACAAGTCTCCCCACGCGAGATCGTCGGGCTCGATGAAGGTGAGCTTGGCGCCGAGCTGCTCGATCGCCGGCGGCACCTGATCGCCGACGCCGACGATGTAGCCGACGTGGAGGTTGGCGGCCATCTTGACGTCGATCACCTTCATCGCGGTCTCGGCCGGCTTGATCACCTGACGCCGCTGCACGTGCGGATACTCGATCCCTTGATATCCGCTGCTGAATTTCTCGCCGCCGGTGGCGGCCGACGTCACCACGGCGCGCACCGTGTACTCGCCGAGCTTCACCTGTGCAGGAGCCGTCACGCGAAATCTCGCGGAAAGCGACTCGTCCTCGTGCTCGAAGTCGATCGCCGCGGTCGCGGGCGCGGCCTTCCATCCCGCCGGGAGCTCGAGAGAGACGACGGCTTTCGCCGCGCCTTTGGTGCCGTTGGTCACGGCGACGTGCAGCTCGCGCTCGACCGGCTTCGCAGGCGCATCGCCCGCGCGCGCCGCGGGGATCACGGCGAGGCCCGGCGTGACCTTCACCGAGAACGCGGGCACGACGTTCAGCTCCATGCGCTTGTCGCCGTTGTAGAGGTCGCGCACGTACCGGTACTGAATCGGGAGCTCCTTCGTCACGTCGACGCTCCCCGCCTTCACGTGAAACGTCGCGCGAAAGGGCGAGGGCGCGAACGGCACGCCGAAGGGGACGCCCGGCGCAAAATTGTTGCGCGCGGGGTTTTCGGGATGCTTCCAGTAGTTGTCGGTGAAGTACGGCTCGGTGAGTGTCGCGTCTTTCGGCACCTGCAGGTCCGCGCTGCACGTGTAGACCGCATCTTTCTTGGCGGCCCCGGGCGCGCACGCTGCGGGCGCGGCAAAGCCGGCGACCGCGATGCTCGTGACGCCGACGTCCGATGCGCCACGGTTGACGGCGGCCAGCGACACCTTTACCGGCTGTCCCGCAATCACCAGCCCATCGTCCGCGACGGCCTCGAACGTCATGCCGTGCGCGGCGAGGACCGCGTCCTCGAAATCGCGTTCCTTCAGGTTGAGGCGGTAGTCGATCTCGTACCGTGCGC
This sequence comes from Acidobacteriota bacterium, assembly GCA_017883165.1. GTDB lineage: Bacteria > Acidobacteriota > Vicinamibacteria > Vicinamibacterales > CAVVIG01 > JADGOC01. The sequence continues at coordinate 8,698 of JADGOC010000104.1, read as the reverse complement.
CTTCGTCCAGCCCCATCGCCCCGAGTTGCGAACGAAGCGTCCGCAGTGCGGCAAGGCCCGCTTCGATCGGCTCGGCGGTCGCGGCGTCGCTGCCTGCGTCGAATGTCTTGCGCGCGAGGACGGCCGCGTTGACGATCGCGTCAAGCCCGCTTGTGAGCGAGGCGGGCGGATTCGCGCCGGCGTACTGCGCGACGCCGGCGAGCGAGACGTCCACGCCGTCGAAGAGCGACGTCTCGTCCTTTTCCATCTCGCCCGGAATCGTGCTGTCCATCAGCTGATAGCTGATCGCAAACCCCGCGAATCCGCCGCGCCCGCCGGGGATGCCGGGAAGCGCGGGCAGGCCGCTGCCGGTGCCCTGACATTTGTGATTGCTGCGCGCGTCGGTGCCGATGTCGGCGTACGCGCGGCCGAGCAGCTCGTCGTACACATTGGTGTTGACGCGCGCGAGGCGCGGCGTCGCACCGCCCGCACCGCCTCGGCCTCGGCCGCCGCCGCCCCCGAACGCGGAGTAGTACAGCTTCCTGGGCTGCCAGGGCCTGAGGCCCTCCTTGATCTGTTCCGGGTAACGCGAGGGATCGCCGGCTGCGTGATATGCCTCCGTGGCGAGGATCGTCGTCGCCTCGTGCGCGCGGTCGCCGCCGCCGCCCTGGATGTTCATCGTCAGGAAGACGTCGGGGCGCAGCGTCCGGATCAGCCGGACGAAATCGCCGACCGTCTCGTCCCTGCCCCACTTGCCGATCACTTCCTCGGGCGAGAACGAGTAGCCAAAATCTATTGCGCGCGTGAAGTACTGCTGCGCGCCGTCGATGCGGTGCGCCGACAGCAGCTCCGATGTGCGGAGCACGCCCATGTCGCGGAACAGTTCCGGGCCGATCTCGTTCTGCCCGCCCTCACCGCGGTTGGTCTGCACGTCGGCGGAACGCAGGCCCTGGCCAAGCGTGAACATCGCGAAGAGCGGGTTGTGCTCATCGTCTGGATGCGCGGCCGACTGCATGAAGGTGCCCGAGACGTTGAGGCGGCGGATGGCGAGGCCGAGCGCGACGTGGCCGCTGTCGGCGGCGACCACGGAAAAGTTCATCCGGTTCTGCGCCGCGACGCGGACGACGCCGGCGGGCGCCGACACAAGCGCGAGCGCGACGAGACCGAGAGCGGACGCCAGGGTAAGAAGACGCTTCACGAAGGACCCCTCCAGCTTTCCAGTTAGTACGCGATGAGCAGCCGGGCCGCGCGTTCGATCCGCGCGTCGCCAGGCAAATAGAATTCTTCGAGCGGCGGCGAGTACGGCACCGGTGTGTCGAGCGCGCCGATGATGCGAATCGGCGCGTCGAGCGCTTCGAACGCCTCTTCCTGGATGATCGCGGCGAGGCTCTCGCCGATGCCGCCGGTGCGCGCATCCTCGTGGATGATGAGCACCTTGTGGCAGCGCCGCGCGAGCGCGAGCACGGCGGCGCGATCGAGAGGCACGAGACTTCGCAGGTCGAGCACGCTCGCCTGGATCCCGTCGTGGGCGAGCCGCTCGGCGACCCGCAGGCCGACGTGGACGTACGCGCCATAAGAAATGATGGCGAGATCGTCGCCGGCGCGCCGGAGCGCGGCGCGGCCGATCGGAATCGGCGCGGGCGGCGCATCAGCGAGCGCCTGCCTGATGCGCGGATCGCGGTACAGCGCGATGTGCTCGTAGTAGAGGACTGGATCCGGGTCGGCGACCGCCGACGCCATCAGCGCGCGCGCATCGTGCGGCGTCGAGGGGACGACGATCTTCAAGCCGGGCGTTCGGTAGAACCAGGGCTCGGTGTTCTGCGAATGGTACGGCCCGGCGTGCCGCAGGCCGCCCCACGGCATCCGCACCACCATCGGCACGCCGGCGCCCCATCGATAGCGGATTTTCGCGGCGTTGTTCACGAGCTGGTTGAAGCCGGTGGCGACAAAGTCGTTGAACTGCATCTCGCCGATCGGCCGCTGCCCGGCCAGCGCCGCGCCGACACAGACGCCGAGCACCGCGCCTTCGGCCAGCGGCGAGTCGATGATGCGATCGCCGAACTCCTTGAGCAGCGGACGCAGCAGCAGGAACGCGTTGCCGTACGCGCCGCCGACATCTTCGCCGTACACGAACACGCGCGGATCGGCGCGCAGCGCGTCGCCGACGCCGAGCATCACGGCGTCGAGGAACGTCCGCCCCTTCGCGTCGAACGGCGGGGCGGATTCGACGTCTGTCGCGTGTGTCGTGTCCGCCTTCCCCTCGCTCGCGCTCGGGGCAAGCAGCCGGACCTGCGGATCCAACACCTCGACGTGCACCCGCGGCGCCTCGTTCGCGAACACGCCGACGCCCGCCTGCGCGGCGTCCGGCCACGGCGCATCGATGACGGCGCGCGCCTGTTCCTCGACGAGCGTCTCGGCCTCGTGCTTGAAGCGATCGACATCGCCGGCCGCGATCGTGCCGTCGGCTTCGAGCTTCGCGGCGTACAGATGAATCGGATCGCGGGTTGACCAATACGCGTAGAGATCGCGATCGGCGTAGCCCTGATCGGTGAGCGGCGGATAGTCCCACGACGCCTGCGGGTCCTTGCCGAGGTACAGCATGTCGTCGTGATGCGCGTGGCCGCACATCCGCATCGCCACGAGCTCGATCAACGCCGGGCCAAGACCCGCGCGCGCGCGCTCGGCCGCCCACGCGAACGCCGCCGCGATCGCGTCGGGATCGGTGCCGTCGATCGTGAGGCCCGGCACCCCGTACCCCACCGCCTTGTCCGCGAACACGCGGACCGCCGATTGTTCCGCGACCGGCGTGGACAACGCCGTCTGGTTGTTCTCGACGCAGAAGATCGCGGGCAGCCGCCGTGCGGCGCACAGGTTGATCGCTTCGTGCCACTCGCCGAGCGACGACCCGCCTTCGCCGATGAACGAGACGGCGACGCGCCCCGATCCGTCGCGCGCGAACGCCATCGCCATGCCGGCCATCGTCAACGTCGAGACCGAGAGCGGCGCGGCCGGCGGCAGCACGCCCCAGCCGAAATCGCCGGTGTGCAGATCCTTGCCGTCCATGGGCGCGCCGGCCTTGCCCATCTGCGCGTTCAGCGCCATCCGCACCGTGGCGGCGTCCGGACGCATCGCGAGCGAGACGCCGAGATCGCGAATCACCGGCGCGACGACGTCGCCGCTCCAGCCGCCGGCCGCGGTGCGAAACGCCGCGCCGCGGCGCAGCCGGATCGCCGCCGCGTAAATCGCTTCCTGCCCGAGCGAGCGGAATCCCTTGCCCTGAAACGCGACACCGCCGTACTTGATGTCGCCGCCGGTGAAGAACGTCTTGAGGCGATTGTCAGTGGCGCGCGTGAGGAGCATGCCGCGGAGGATCTCGCGCCGTTCATCAGCCGACAATGAGGCTTCGATCGCGGCGCGGCGCAGGAAACCGTCGCAGGCGTCGACGAGCTCGGCGTGCGCCTGGCCGATGCGCGTGCCGGCGGAGACGCGCGGCGTCGAATCGGCGAGGCCGGGCGGCAGCGGCCGCGCGCTCAAGCGCCGCGTCAGCTCGCGGCGCAAGGGCTCACGCAGCGCGTCTATTGATTTATCGCCCGCGGCGGCGCGGAACGCCTCCATCGCCTCAGCGAGCGCGAACGGATACCGCTCGGCGACGAAGGCGCCGAAGCGGCTCGCCAGGGCGGCTGCCTTCTCGACTCCCACGGATCCGGCCGGCTTCGGCATGCGCAATGATAATTCAGACCCGCCGCACGATTCCGGTGGGCTCGATGCGGAGGCGCGTGCCGGACTCGAGCGCGTCGAAGTCGCGCGATTCGAGCGCCACGACCGGGAACGACTTGCCGTACATCACGCCGGCCACGATCGAGGCGAGCGCGAAGAAGGAATCGGCATCGGTCGTCAGAATCGCCGCCGGCGCCGTGCCCGCCCGCACCGCCTCCAGCAGCACCGCGGTCGTCGTGGACGAACCTTTACTGCATGGCACCGCCAGGATGCGTCCGGCCGCCGACACGCCGGCCAGCGGATGGTGCTTGTCGATGATCGTGCCAGTGTGGAAATCGTAGCCGCCCCAGAACGACAGCGCTTCGTGCGTGACGAGCGCCTCGCCTTCCGCCGATCCGGCGACGATGGGTCGTCCCCTGATGACAAAATCGACGGAGTCGACCTCGTTCACGGCGTCTCCCACAGCGAATCGTCCCGCACCACGCGTCCCTCCACCGCCGAGCGCACGCAGTCGGCGAGGCTGCCGAAGGTGACGCGCGTGTTCAGCAGGCTCGGCGCGTAGTAGGCGTATTTCGGCGAGTTGGTCATCAGCGTCTTGATCTCCGGCGGCAGCATCGGCGACGCGAGGATGCACGTGTCGAGCGTGATCTGCGCGCCGAAGTCCACGATGGGACCGAGCACGCCGGCTTTCTCGGCCATCTCCTTCATGAACCGCCCCGACGTGATCAGGAACTTGACCTTCGCATGCCGGCGCTTGCCGGCGACGAGCGGCGCGAGCTGCACGAACTCGGCGACCGAAAAATGCGGGCTGCCGAGGATCACCATGTCGAGCGGCTGGCCGTCGGCGGTCGTGAGCTCCCGGCGCGCCGCGCGCAGATCCGCGATGGTGATCTCCTGCGTCTGCCGCGGTGCGCGTCCTTGAAACGCGGCGTCCAGCGTTCCCGCCTCCGGCGTCACGCCGACGATGTGGAAGAGCGCGACGCGGCCGGACGAAGCGACGGCGGCGGAAAAGGCTTTGAGGTGATCTTCGGTGGGGACAACATCGACGCCCTCGATCACCGGGATCAGATCGCCGGCGAGCTTGCCGACGAGATGGCCGAGCACGGCGAAGAACTGATCGTCCTGCTGCAGCGCGCGCGGAATGCCGGCGAGCCGCAGGAGCAACTGCCCCGCGCGGTTCTCGGTGAGATGCAGGCCGACGGCGGGCACGCGACCCGCGATCGCGCAGCAGATGTCGAGCAGGTCCGGATAGCGTTCGGTGCGCGCGCCGATCACCGAGTTGGCGAACGCGATGGCATTCGACTCGCCCCAGGCGATCTGCTGGCCGAACGACGGTCGCATCTTGGTCTGATACGGCGCGCAGGTCCAGGTCGGCACGGCGCCCATGCGCTCGTACGCGAGCATCTGCCGCGCGGCCTTGGCGGCCCAGTCGGCCGGCACCGCCCAATCCTTCCAGCCGCACTCGTCCACGCCGCTGACGTTGAGGCTCGTCGGCACGGCGACCTTCGCGCCGAGCGCGGCCAGCCGCTCCGCGAATTCGAGCGTGGCGTCGCCGAGATAGATGGTGCTGTCGATGTGCGCCTGCGTGATGTCCATCAGCTCATCCGCGCCGTAGACCTCGGCCATGCGGACGAGAATCTGCATCGCGAGCTGGGGGGCGGCCCCCTTCGCGCCGTCGAGCATCGCGCGGTCGCCATCGGTCAGGTGCATGAACCCCCACTATAATGCGCGGCATGAACATCCGACGTGCATCCATCCTGGCCGCTCTCGTCGTCTTCATTCAACCGCCGGCCGGCGCCGCACCCCAGCGCGGACGCGGCGGCGACCCGGGCGACGTCACCGTGCTCAAACCGGCTCGTGTCTTCGACGGTGAGACGACGCACGAGGGGTGGGCGGTCCGCGTGCGCGGCTCGCGCATCGAAGCGGTCGGTCCCGCCGCCGGCGTGGCCGCGCCGGGCGCGAAAGAAATCGATCTGCCTGGCACGACGCTCCTGCCGGGGCTCGTCGAAGGACACTCGCACGTGCTGCTGCATCCGTACAACGAGACCAGCTGGAACGATCAGGTGGCGCACGAAGCGCTCGCGCTGCGAACGGCGCGCGCGGTCAATCATCTGCGCGCCACCCTGATGGCCGGCTTCACCCTCATCCGCGATCTGGGCACCGAGGGCGCTGGCTACGCGGACGTCGGGCTGAAGGACGCCGTCGACCAGGGGATCATTCCGGGCCCGCGCATGCTGGTGTCGACGCGCGCGATCGTCGCCACGGGCAGCTACGGGCCGAAAGGATACGCGCCGGAGTGGACCGTGCCGCAGGGCGCCGAGGAAGCCGACGGCATCGACGCCTTGTCGCGCGTCGTCCGCGGCCAGATCGGGAAGGGCGCCGACTGGGTCAAGTTCTACGCCGACTACCGGTGGGGTCCGCTGCCCGGCGCGCGGCCGACGTTCACGCCGGAGTCGCTGGCGCTCGGCGTGCAGGTCGCGCACATGTCGGGCGCGCCGGTCGCCGCGCATGCGACGTCTGTCGAAGGCATGCGCAACGCGATCCTCGCCGGCGTGGACACGATCGAGCACGGCGACGCCGGCACGCCCGAGATCTTCAAAATGATGGCTGAGAGAAAGATCGCCCTCTGCCCGACGCTCGCCGCCGGCGATGCGACGAGCCAGTACGCCGGTTGGATAAAGAATGCCCAGCCGGAGCCGCAAAGCATCACGCGCAAGCGCGCGAGCTTCAAGGCGGCGCTCGACGCGGGCGTGACGATTCTCTCGGGCAGCGACGTCGGCGTCTTCACGCACGGCGACAACGCGCGCGAGATCGAGCTGATGGTGAACTACGGCATGTCCGCCGTCGACGCGCTCAAGGCGGCGACCTCGGTCGCGGGCCGGGTGCTGCGCATGGAGAATCAGATCGGACAGGTGAAGCAGGGGCTCTTCGCGGATCTGATCGCGGTCGACGGCGATCCGACGAAAGACATCACGGCGCTCCGCCGTGTGACGTTCGTGATGAAGAACGGCACGGTGTACAAGAACTGATGTTCCTTACCACTCTCATCGACACGAAAAGCCTCTCATCACACGTCGGCGATCCGGGTTTCGTCATCGTCGATTGCCGGTACACGCTCGACGATGAGGGATGGGGCGAGCGCGAGTACCGGACACGGCACATCCCCGGCGCCGCGTACGCGCATCTCGGACACGATCTCGCTGGAACGAAAACCGGCACGAACGGACGCCACCCGCTTCCCGACGCCGACTCGCTGCGGCGCACGTTCAGCCGCCTGGGCATCTCGGACGGTGTGCAGGTGGTCGCCTACGATCAGGACACGGGCATCTACGCGAGCCGCTTGTGGTGGCTGCTGCGCTGGTTCGGGCACGACGCGGTGGCGGTGCTGGACGGCGGCTTCGCCAAGTGGATGTCGGAATCACGGCCGACCTCGTCGGGCGACGAAGCGCCCGCCGCGCGCGAATTCGGCGGCGGGCCGCGCGAAGACTGGACGATGAACGCCGACCAGGTCGCCGCGATCGCCGGCACGCCTGGCTGGCGCGTCGTCGACGCGCGCGCGCCGGAGCGCTATCTCGGCACGACCGAGCCGATCGACAAGGTGGCGGGGCACATTCCTGGCGCCGCGAATCATTTCTACAAGTGGAACCTCAACGACGACGGCACGTTCCGATCACCCGAAGATATCCGCGCGAAGGTCCACGACGCGGTCGGCGCGGTCGCGCCGTCGCATCTCGTGTCGTATTGCGGTTCCGGCGTGACGGCGTGCCACAATCTGCTCGCGCTCGAGCACGCGGGCCTGCCCGGCGCGAAGCTTTATCCCGGATCGTGGAGCGAATGGTCGAGCGATCCATCGCGTCCGGTCGAGAAACCATGATGCCACTTCCCAAGCCCCTCGGTCCGTATTCCCCCAGCACGCGGTTCGATCGGTTGATCTTCGTCTCCGGCCAGGGCGCCACCGATCCGGCGACGGGCAAGCTGGCGGGCGACACCGTCGAGGCGCAGACGACGCAGTGCCTCAAGAACGTGCAGGCGATTCTCGAAGCGGCCGGCTCGAGCCTGCAGCACGTGTTGCGCTGCGGCGTGTTTCTCGTGGACATCCACGAGTTCGCGAACATGAACGTCTCGTACGCACGGATGTTCGGCGACCATCGTCCCGCGCGGACCACCGTGCAGGTCGCGGGGCTTCCGGGTGAGGGATTGCTCGTCGAGATCGATGCGATCGCGTACGTGCCGCTATAATCGGCGCCATGAAACGTCTGCTCCCCGTTGTCTGCGCCGTTGCCCTCGCCGTCACCGCGCTCAGCGCCGGATCGGTCCCCGTCCGAGCCAGGAATGGCATCGTCGCGTCGCAGAACGAAATCGCGTCGCGGATCGGCGCCGACGCGATCAAGGACGGCGGCACCGCCGTCGACGCCGCGGTCGCGACGGCGTTCGCGCTCGCCGTCGTCCATCCCACGGCCGGCAACATCGGCGGCGGCGGGTTCCTCGTGTATCGGCCGGCGAGCGGCGAGCCGGTCGCGTACGACTTCCGCGAGATGGCCCCCGGACAATCGTCGCCGACCATGTTCTTGAAAGACGGGAAATACAGCTCCCAGATGCATCACGCCAGCTACCTGTCGGTGGGCGTGCCCGGCACCGTCGCAGGCTTGCACCTCGCGTGGACCGAGCAGGGCAAGCTGCCGTGGAGGCGGCTGGTCGATCCCGCGATTGCGCTGGCGCGCGACGGGTTCACCGTGAGCGACGGCCTGGCGCGGTCGCTCCGGCAGGCGCTCCCGCGCTTCACGCAGATGTCGCCGGCCGCGGCCGCGCAGTTCTCGAAGGGCGGCGTGCCGTACGAAGCGGGCGACACGCTCAAGCAGCCGGATCTCGCGCGGACGCTCGAGCGGATCGCCGCGCAAGGGCCGGCCGGCTTTTATGAGGGCGAGACGGCGCTCGCGCTCGAGAAAGAGATGCTCGCGCACGGCGGCCTCATCACGCGCGAGGATCTGAAACAGTACAAAGC
>JADGOC010000103.1 GCA_017883165.1 Acidobacteriota bacterium | reverse complement strand
GGAGCGCCGGCGTACATGAATCCGCTGGTCAGCCCCACGAGCCCTTCGCCGCGCACGTCGCGTCCGAGCGCGGTCTGGCAGGCGCTCAGCACGACGAGGTCCGCTGGCAGGTGCAGATTGAAGATGTCGTGCAGCCGGAGGAAGCCGTCGACCGGCGCGCCATGCCGGTCGACGAGCGACAGCACGATGCCGGTGAGTTCCGGGTGGCGCGTGTTCAGGAGCCCGTGCGTGGCGAAGTGGACAATCCGGTACTGTCCCAGCTCGGCGCTCGTCGCCGCCTGACGGTTCGCGTCGAAATCGAAGGTTTGCGTCCGCTCGCGCGCTGGCACGAGCTGCATCAACGCGGCAGCCTCTCGCCGCGATCCGATCAGTCGCGACAGATGGAAGTCGCTGTCCCAGCCATCGTCGGCGGACCGCCTGGCGGCGCCGGTGGGTGTCGTCGCGGCCGGGATCGTCGAGGCGAGCACGCGCGTGTCATCGGAGGTAAAGACCGGATCGGCCATGATGGCCAGCGTCTTCGGCGCGCGCGGGCGCGCGGCGACGCCGTCGCGCAGCACGGCGAGCGCGGAGAGCGAGGCGAGACTGACGATCTCGTGATCGGCGACGAGCGGCCTCGCTGCGGCGTCTCCCGGCGCAGGCAGCGCGCCAAACGGCACGTACTGCAATGCGCCGTCGGCAACGACCACCAGGCGGTGGTGTGCGAGGAGTTGGGCGGCCGGGGCGAGGACGAGCGCGGCGAGCGCCTCGCCGCTCGCACGGCGCGCGGCAGCGGGCGCGTCTGGATTGCGGAGGTAATCGTAGAACGCCCGCGCGGCCGACTCGATGCGCGCGCGCGGCGGCAACTGATAGCTCCTGACGCGCGACGTCGACACGACCCAGAGATAGCTGGTGTCGTCGCCCTCGGCGTACTCGAGCAGCAGCGTGTCGGCGTCGAGCTGGGCTTGCGCCTCCGCAAGAGTCAGAGGAGACGGCTGCGTGAGCGCCGCGTATCGAGGACTGTGCTCGCGAATCGCCACTTGTGCCTGGTCGAGCTCGTCCTCCGCGGCAGCGACCTGTCTCGCGAGCGCCACCGGATCGGCCGCCGGCGTCTGGCCGCCGAGCGCCCGCGCCTGGCGCGCGGCTCTCGCATTGAGCAGTTGGCGCGCCGCCCGCTCGTGCGCCAGCAGCGCCGGCTCGACGCCCTCGCGAATATCGCCTTGCGACTCGGCCAGCAGGTCGAGCAGCGCGCGGGCGCGGGCGCGCTCGCTCATCTGCAGCGCCTCCGCGTCGTAGCCGCGGCCCGGATGCTCGCGATCGAGCCGCATCCGCAGGTCGATCGAGAGCTCGTAGTAGGGCCGGACCGACGCGAAGTACGACGAACGCAGATCCGGATTCGCCACCTTCGTCCGGAGCGACTCGACAAGGGCCACGGCCGCGTCGATGTCGACGCGCGCGGCGTCCAGCCGCCCGAGCGATCGCTCCGAACAGGCGCGGCCGTACAGCGCGAACGCCTGCGAGGCGCGATCGCCGGCCGCCTCGAACATCGGCGCTGCCTTGTCGAACAGGGGCATCGCTCCCGCGTCATCCCCCATCGATGCGTTCAGCAGACCGAGGTCCGTTATCGCGAGCGCCTCGCCGCGCGGGCTGCTCACCGCGGTGTACAGCGCGAGCGCCCGCGTGTAGAAATCGCGCGCCTCCTCGTGATGCCCGAGCGACGCCCGCAACCGCCCGATGTCGACCAGCGTCGCGGCCTCGCCCGCGCGATCACCGACGGCGCGACGGATCGGCAGCGCCTGCTCGTGGAACTCGAGCGCCTTTTGTGGATCGCCCAGCGCCGCATACGCGGCCCCGATGTTGGTCAACGCCGTCGCTTCAGAACTGCGATTGCCGACAGCCCGGTGGATCGGGAGCGCCTGCTGGTAGTCATCGAGCGCCTGTGCCGGCTCGCCCAGCGTGGCGTACAGCCGCCCGATGTTGTTGAGCGTGTTTGCCTCGCCGATCCGGTCACGCACGGCGCGCTGGAGCGGCAACGCCTGCCGGTAGAAATCGAGCGCCGTCTGAAACTCGCCGATGATCTCGTGCACGTTGGCAATATTGTGCAGCGTCGCCGCTTCACCGGATCGATCGCCGGCGCGCCGCCACTCGACGAGCGCCCGCGCGTAGTAGTCGAGGGCCTGATCGTGATCGTCGATGGAGTAGTACACCGCGCCGATGTTGTTGAGTGTCGTCGCGGAATCGCGCGGCTCGCCAAGCGACATGCGGAGCGGCAGCGCGCGTTTCAGATAGTCGAGGGCTTTGTCCTTCTCGCCGAGCGTGTCGTACAGCGTGCCGATATTGGAGAGCGTCGTCGCTTCGCCGCGCGCGTTGCCGAGCGTCCGGTGTTTTTCGAGCGCCTCGGTGTAGTACGCCAGCGCCTGCACGCGATCGCCGGTGTTGTAGGAGACCATGCCGAGGTTGTTCAGGGTGATCGCTTCGACGCGGCTGGACGGCACTGCGCGCGCGATCGGGCGGGCGCGCGTCAGCCAGGCGAGCGAGGTCGGCCGCTCGCCCAGCCGATCGTAGGCGAGCGCGCCGTAGTTGAGCGCCCACGCCTCGTTTTCGGTGTCCCCCAGCGCGTGCGTGAGATCGACGGCCCGCTGAAACAGCGCCACGGCGCGCCGGCCGTCCCCCAGCGCGTCGACGCTGCGCCCCAAGCCGATCAGCGCATCGACCATGAGCCGCTGGTTGCCCGCCTGCTCGGCATCGGCGAGCCCCTGCTCGAAGCCGGCGGCCGCTTGACGGATCGCGTCCGCCGTGCCGCGCGCGCGCAGCGCCTCGGCGCTGGCCAGTCGCGCCGCGATGGCGTCGGTCTGTCCGGCCGTTGGCGTGGTCGCGGCCGGAGTGACAACCGCGCTCGCGAGGAGGATCGTAAGAAGGAGAGGGCGCAATCCCATGACCTCCGGGGGGCAGCGGCATGTTACTACAGCGCTCGAGTGCCGCTGGCGCTGAAAGGATGGAGAGTGTCGTCGACGAGAGACCGGGTTGTCATTACCGGCCTGGCATTCAGTGCTGTTGATTTGGAATGATTTGTTGGCGGGGTCGACGGGACTCGAACCCGCGGCCTCCGGCGTGACAGGCCGGCGTTCTAGCCAACTGAACTACGACCCCTTAGGAGAACACTCGCAATTAGAAATTACTAATTAGAAATTCCTAATTCGTAATCCCTAATTCCTAATTGTGAGATTGGGCGGTACAGGATTCGAACCTGTGACAGCCGGCGTGTAAAGCCGGTGCTCTACCACTGAGCTAACCGCCCGGCCTGACAAGATACGTTCCGGCTGTCCGCCAAAACGCTCCATTATACGTTGCCTTCAACGCCAGCAGCAACACGGCGAGCAGCACGCCCACGACTGCACGGTATTCCCGATTCGCCCGCGCCTGCGACAGGCTGAACCGCCGGGCGTGGTCGCCACTCGTCGGGTTTCCCCGCCGGTAGCGGTCGTAGTGATCACCGAACGTGCGCCGGAGGAATGCCTCCTCGCTTTTCACCGCCGCGGTGAGCGTCGCCCCGAGATACGTCGCGACCAGCACGAGGACGGCCGGGCTGGAGCACGCGATCGCGAGCCCCATCCCGATCACCGACGACCCGACGTACAGCGGGTGCGCGAACCAGCGATACGGCCCAGACGAGGTGACCTCCCGCGCTTTGTTCAGATGGCCGGCGGCCCAGATTCGCAACGCTTCGCCCGCCGCGGCGATCGGCGTCCCCAGAAGCAGCGTTGCCGGCGTCGGCGCCGCGAGCCAGAGCACGATCGCGCCAAAGAGAAATCCGAGCGGCACCCGCCTCCGCGCAAGCGCTTCGGTGAGGCCAGCGCGCAGGCGTGCGAGCCAGCTCGACACCGCTGGACCGCGATTCGGTCCGGCCTCTCGCCGTGGATCAGCCACGCGTCGCCTTCGTTGCCTCGAGGGCTAGGCGGCGGTCGACCGCGTCGAGCACCTCGGCGATCTCGATGTCCATCAGACACATCGTGGCACGACGGCAGCGGCGCAGATGATGACACTCGCAGATCGCATCGCGCGAGACGGCGACGTCCGCCGCCGACCACGGGCCATTACGAGCCGGCCGTGTCGGCCCGAAGAGGCCGACGATCGGCGTGCCGACCGCGGCGGCGATGTGCGTCGGCCCCGTGTCGCCGGAGATCATCAGCGCGGCGCCGCGCGCCAACGCCACGAGATCCGCGATCGCGGTCGGCGGCGAGAGGATCGCCGCGCCGCGGGAGCTCGCCACAAGCTCTTCCGCGATCGGCTGCTCGCCGGGCCCCCACGGCACGACCGACAGCAATCCGTGCCGATCACGCAGCGCGGCCGCCACGGCGCCGAAGCGCGACGGCGGCCACCGCTTGTTGGGCCACGCCGCGCCAGGATTGAGCAGCGCGTAGCGTCCACCCGTCCGCTCGCGCAGGTCGTTCGCCACCGCCGACTCGGTCCGCTCGATCGGAAACTCCGGCGTCACCACCGTCAGGCCGAGCGCCTCGAGCAGCGACAGATTCTGAAAGACGACGTGCGCGATGCCGGTCGGCTCGTGCACGTCGGTGTAGAACGCACGCGCCAGCGGCTCGCGCAAGTACGACGACGAGAAGCCGACGACGCGCGTGGCGCCGGACATGCGGGCGAGCACGGCGGACTTGAGGAGCCCCTGCAGGTCGAGCGCCACGTCGTAATGGGAGCGGCGCAGCTCACCGATGGCGGCGAGCATCGGCGTACCGGCGCCGGCGCCGCTGCGATCGTTAATCACGAGACGACGATCGATCACCGGCACCAGATCCAGGATCTCGCGGTGCTTCGCGCTGACGAGCCAGTCGATACGCGCGCCGGGGAACGCATGGCGCAGCGCCGCCGCCACCGGAATCGCGTGGACGATGTCGCCGAGCGCGCCGAGGCGGACGAGCAGGATCCTGGTCACAAGTCGCAAGTCATCAGTCGTCAGTCGTCAGTCGGATGCGCGCCAGCACATCGCGCGTCGCGTGGTCTTTCGGGTCGCCGACAATCGCCGTGCGCCCGCCGTACGACTGGACGGCCGCGCGTTCGGGCACCGAGTCGACCGTGTAATCGGTGCCCTTGCAGTGGACGTCCGGCTTCAAGAGCCGCAGCAGCCGTTCGACGGTGGGATCGTCGAACACCACGACGTAGTGAACGCCGCGCAAGCCGCTGACGAGCTCCGCGCGATCGGCTGCCGGCAGAATCGGCCGCCCGATCCCCTTCAGGGTGCGCACCGACGCGTCGCCGTTCACCGCGACAATCAGCCGATCGGCTTCGGCCGCCGCCCCCTGGAGGTAGCGGACGTGCCCGACGTGCAGCAGATCGAAGCACCCGTTCGCGAAGCTGACGCTTCGTCCGGCCGCGCGCTCGCGCGCCACCGCGGCGACGAGATCCGGTTCGGAAACGATGATGCCCACTACGAACGGCGCCCTTGCGGCGGCCCTTCCTGCGACCAGCTTTCGAGCGACGTGTCGTGGTCGCTCTCGACGGCCGCGGACAGCTCCAAGGCCGACACGGTCGCGGTCCCCCGCTTCATCACGACGAGGCCGCCCGCATAGTTGGCCAGCCGCGCGGCTTCGTAGAACGACGCGCCGGCGGCCAGCGCGAGCGAGAGCGTCGCGATGACGGTGTCGCCGGCGCCGGTCACATCGGCGATCTCGTCAGGCCCGAAGATCGGCACCTCGGTCGTCGGTCGCTTCGGCTCGAAGAGCGCCATCCCGCGGCTGCCGCGCGTGACGAGCACCGCCTGCATGCCGGTGCGCTTGAGCACGGCGCGGCCCGCCCGCTCGAGCGCGCCGGCATCATCGTCTATCCGTGTGCCGAGCGCAGCCTCCACTTCCGACTCGTTGGGCGTGCACGCGGTGAGGCCGCGGTACTCGAGCAGACGATAGCGCGAGTCGAGCAGCACGGGCACGGGCCGCCGGCGCGAGCGCTTCGCCAACCTCTTCCGAATCGTCTCGGCCAGCAACGGCGTCACGAGGCCGGAACCGTAGTCGGAGAGCAGCACGGCGTCGCACTCGTCGAGCGCCGGGAGGATCTTCGCGGTGAACGCGCGGCTGACCTCGTCGGCGAGCGGCCAGCCGGCCTCGCGATCGATGCGCACGACCTGCTGCTTCGCGGAGTGGACGCCGCCGGCGAGAATCCGCGTCTTGACCGGCGTGCGGTACGTCCGCGACCGGACGATGAGCCGGCGATCGATCGCGCGGGAAAAGCTCGCGACGAGGCGCCGGCCCTCGGCGTCGGCGCCGACGAGCCCCGCCAGCCGCGCCCGCCCGCCGAGCGCGGCGACGTTGTTGGCGGCGTTGCCCGCGCCGCCGGCGACGATCGCCGCCGCGTCGTACTTGAGGATGAGCACCGGCGCCTCGCGCGACACGCGCGAGACCTCGCCGTAGATGAACTCGTCGGCGATCAGATCGCCGACCACCAGGACGCGGCGGCTGGAAAACCCGTCGACGAGGGCGAGGAGGCGTTCCTTGCGCTCGGACTCGCCGGGCAGCGGATGGACGGAGCGGGCTATCAGCATGATGATGAGATTTCAGATTTCAGATGACCAAGAATCCAGCTCACGGCTTCGATGAGGTTATGCGTGATCGCGTCCGCGCGCAGCCCTTCGGGCGGGCGCGTTTCTTCGGTGGCGCCGTAGCCCGTCCGCACGAGCACCCCGCGGCCGCCGACGGCGCGCGCCAGCTCCACGTCCAGCCACCGATCGCCGACGACGAACGAGGCGGCGGGGTCGATGCCGAGCTCGCGTACGGCGCGATCGACCAGGCCGCGCCCCGGCTTCCGGCAATCGCACGACTGCGCGTACTGCTTCACCTTGCCGTCCGGGTGGTGCGGACAATAGTAATACGCGTCGATGTGCGCCCCGCCGGCCTCGAGCAGATCGGCGATATGGCGGTGCACGCCTTCGACGACCGCTTCGCTGAAGAACCCCCGCGCGACGCCCGATTGGTTCGTGACCATCACGACCCGCAGCCCGGCTCGGTTGAGCGCGCGCACCGCGTCGATGCTCCACGGATACAAGGCGACGCGCTCGACGCGATCGAGATAGCCGACCTCTTCGATGAGCGTGCCGTCGCGGTCGATAAACACGGCGCGAGACGCCTGCCCTGAGCCTGATCGAAGGGTCACAGCGTCCGCCTCGCCTCGGCCAGGACCGCGTGGACGCCGACGCCTCGCATGCAGCGGTGATCGATCGGACACTCGCGCAGCAGGCACGGCCGGCACCAGACGTCGTGCGTCAGCACGGCGTGTGCGAGCGGACCCACCTCGCCCCTCGGCCCCGTGACGCGCTCGTCGGTCGGACCGAACACGGCCGTCACCCTCACGCCGAGCGCCGCCGCGAAATGCATGGCGCCTGAATCATTCGACACGACGGCGCGGCACGCCACGAGCACGCCCGCGAGGAGCGGCAGATCGGTCGCGCCCATGAGATTCAGCAGCCGGCCTGCCCCGCCGAGATGCGCTTCGACCTCGCGTCCGGTTGCCGCGTCGCCCGGACCGCCGATCATCACCGTCGTGACGCCATCGCCGCCCAGCGCGCGGGCGAGCTCTGCGAAAGAGGCCGACGGCCAGCGTTTCGCGCCGCCGTACGCCGCGCCCGGCGCGATCGCGACGAGCGGCGCCCGGCCGTTCCAACCCGCACGCGCGAGCGCGTCGGCACCCGCCGCGCGCGTGCCGGCGGACACGTCCAGACGCGGCGCGCCAGGACCGTTGTCGAATCCGAGCGCGCGCACGAGCTGCTGGTAGTACTCGACGTGATGCACGCCCGAGGGCGGCCGCGTGATCGCGCGCGTCAACAGCCGGCCGCGGAACTGGGTGCGGTAGCCCCAGCGTTCGGGAATGCGCGCGCGCGAAGCGAGGAGCGCCGCGTGAAAAGAGTTGGGCAGCAGCAGCGCCGTGTCGAAGCCGCGGTCCTGCAGGCCCCTGTGAGATGTGTCGTGTCCGTCGTGTTCGTCCTCGAGCCGCACGACGTCCTGGACGCCCGGCACGAGCGAAAACAGCGGCGCCACCCCGGGTCGCGCGGCCACCGTGATCGTCGCGCCAGGCGATGCACGACCCACGTCGGCGATTGCCGACAGCGCCATGACGGCGTCGCCGAGCCAGTTGGGCGCGAGGATGAGCAGATGCGTCATAGTTCGGCGTCGTCTTCCGCTTCCGCGCCATCCGCGCCGTCCGCCGACGGAAACATGCCCGGCACGCGATCGGACACCGGCTCGGTTTCGCGCCAGCGCCGGTGCATCCACAGCCACAGATCGGGACGCCGCCGGACGTACATCTCGAGAACGTCGGTGCAGCGCTGCGTGAACTCGCGCACCGCATCCGGGCTGTCGGCGCCCGGCGGCTCGACGGGATGTTCGTAGATCATACGATAGCGGCCGCCGCCGAGCGGTAGGGCGAACACCGGCACGACGGGCGCGCCCGTTCTGAGCGCGATCGCCGCGACGGCGGAGGTCGTCGCCGCCGGCCGGTCGAAAAAGTCCACGTAGATCGCGTCGCGGCTCTGAATGTGCTGGTCGATCAACACGGCGACGCCCTGCCGGGTCTGGAGCATCCGCATCACACGGCGGATCGTGTTCTTCCGGTAGATGACCGAGTTGCCCGTCCGCTCGCGGATCGATTCGAGCAGCCTGTTCAGCTCCGGATTGTCGAGCGCACGCGCGAGGACGCCGATCGGCGCCAGACGCAGCGCATGCACGACGGCGTGCAGCTCCCAGAAACCGAAGTGGCCCGTGACGAAGAGGACGCCTTTGCCCTGCGCGTAGGCCAGGCGCGCGCGCTCCTCGCCGTCGAACTCGACGCGCGCGAGCATCGCGTCGGGGGAGAGCGTGCTGAACTTCAGCACTTCGAAGAGCAGCCGGCCAAAATGCGAGAACGCCGCGCTCGCAATCTCGCGGCGCTCGGACGCCGACCGCAGCGGAAACGCCGCCGCCAGGTTGCGCTCGGCGATGCGTCGATGCGGACGATCGAAGGCGTAGAACGCGAGACCGAGCAGGCTGCCGCAGCCGCGGACGACCGGGTCCGGCATGAGACGCACCAGCACAATCAGCGTCCGGACAACGAGATATTCGAAGCGATGTCTCACAGCTTCTGGAGCAGCCACTCGCGAAACCCGTCGGCCGGCTCGACGCCGACCGCCAGCGGCACCGCCGCGATCGGAACGCCGTCGATCTCACAGCCGCCGAGCCGCACCGCGTCTTTCTCGGTCGTGAGCACGACGGCCGCCGCGGCCCCTTTCGCCGCGGCCGCGAGGCGGCGGATGTCGCGCGGCGTGAAGCGGTGATGATCGCGGAAGACGAGCGTCCCGACCACCTGCCAGCCGACCGCCGCGAGGTCTGAGAGAAAACGCTCCGGCCGCGCGATGGCCGCGAGCGCAAAGACGCGCGCGCCCGAAGGGACGACCACCGAATCGCCGGTCGAGATGACGCGCGGCGCGGAGAGGGCGCGGGTGACGCGAAACACCGTCGGCACGCCGAGCGCCCGCCCGATGCGTTCGGTCGCCGTCGTGTAGCCGGCGTTCACGAGCAGCGCGTCCGCCACCGGCGCGCTCGTCAACGGCTCGCGCAGCCGTCCTTCCGGCAGCGGCTTGTCGGAGAGATCCTCTTCGTCCACGAGCAGCAGGTCGACGTCGCGCGCCAGCCCCACATGTTGAAACCCATCGTCGAGCACATGGACTGTGGCGCCGAAGCGCCGTTCGGCGAGGAGACCCGAGAGATACCGGTTCGCGCCAACCAGCACCGGCACGCCCGGCAGCTCGCGCGCCAGCATCAGCGGCTCGTCGCCGGCGTGCGCCACATCGGCCAGGATCGCGCGGCCGTCGGACACGACCGTGACGCCGTCGGCCGCGTGGCGCCGGCCGTACCCGCGCGTCAGCACGGCCGGCCGGAAACCGTTCTCGCGCAGCAGCCGCGCGATGTGCGCGACGATCGGTGTCTTCCCGCTGCCGCCGACGCGCAGATTCCCGACGCTGACGACCGGCCGCGACAGGTGTTGGCGGCGCGACGGGTCGCGCGCGTACCACCGCCGCCGCCAGGTGGTCGCCGCGCCGTACGCCGAGCTGAGAGCCTGCAGAATCAATGGACCAGACGGAAGGGCCGGACGACGCCGCCGCCGGCATCCTCGGGCGGTGCGACCTCCGCGATGACGGCCAGCGTCTTCTCCTTCGCGCCGCGGTTGGCCTCGACGAGCGCGCGCGCCGCCGCCCCGAGCCGCGCGCGCCGCACGGGATCGGTCAGGAGCGCCAGCAAGGTGTCTTCGAGCTCGCGCTCCGACTGCACCTGCACGGCGGCGCCGTTCGCGACGAAGGCGTCGGCGATCTCGCGGAAGTTCTGCATGTGCGGCCCGAAGACGATCGGCTTCCCGAAAATCGCCGGCTCGAGAATGTTGTGGCCGCCGTGATCGGCGAGGCTGCCGCCGACAAAGACGGCGGTCGCGAGCTGATAGAGCTGCGCCAGCTCGCCGATCGAGTCGAGCACGATCACCTCGGCGCGCGGTTCGGCGTCAATCGGCAGCTCCGATCGGCGCATCGTGGCGAACCCCGCGTCGCGCGCCAGCCGCTCCACTTCGCCGAAGCGCTCCGGATGTCTCGGCGCCAGCACCAGCATCGCGTTGGGCATGGTCGTCCTGACGCGGGCGAACGCGCGCAGCAGGGCCGCCTCCTCGCCGCGCAGCGTGCTGCCGGCGACGATCACCGTGCGGCTCGACGAGATCCGGAAAAAGCGCAGCACCCGCTCGCGCGGCTTGCCGTGCGAGGTCAGCGCCGGCATCTCGAGCGAGTCGAACTTCAGGCTGCCGGTCACCGTCACGCGCGACGGGTCGGCGCCGAGATCGATCAGACGCCGCGCCGATTCCTCGCTCTGCATGCAGAAGCGATCGATGTCGGCGAGCACGCGCTTGAAGAACGGCCGGATCAGCCGGTAGCGGGGATAGGACCGGGACGAGATGCGCCCGTTGATCACGACCGTCTTCACGCCCCGCTGCCGGCAGAGCCGCAGAAGATTCGGCCAGATCTCGGTCTCCATCATGATGAACACGCGCGGCTTCACAAGCTTGAGCGTGCGGCGGACGATGAACGCCCAGTCGAACGGAAAATAGAAGACCTCGTCGACGTGCTGCAGGCTGCGCCGCGCGACCTGCTGGCCGGCGATCGTCGTGGTCGAAAGAAACAGGCGCAGCCGCGGATACCGCGCCTTCAAGTCGGCCGCGAGCGCGCGCGCCGTCAGCGCCTCGCCGACCGACACCGCGTGAATCCAGATCGACTCGTCGCCGTCCACGTTGAACGAGATCGGCAGGTGGCCGAGCCGCGGGCCGAGGCTCCCGACGTATTTCTTGTAGCGAATCGCCTGGTACAGAAAGTACGGCGAGACGATGAGAAAGGCGGCGAACGTCAGCAGGCTGTAGAGAAAGTACATACCGCGGTTAAATGACTATAGCCGCACGGTTTGACCCCCGCAAGCGCGTTCATTAGAATTGAGTGTTTGTCTGGAGGACATCTCATGCCTGTAAGGGTCGGCATAAACGGGTTCGGTCGAATCGGCCGGAACATCATGCGAGCGGCGCTCGCCGACAAAAACATCGACTTCGTCGCGGTCAACGACCTGACCAACGCGCACACGCTCGCGCACCTGCTCAAGTACGACTCGGTGCTCGGCAACCTGCACGCGCACGTCGAGGAGAAGCAGGGCAGGATCTCGGTCGACGGCGACGAGTTCCAGGTGCTGTCGGTGCGCGACCCGGCGCAGCTGCCCTGGAAGGACCTCGGCGTCGATGTGGTGTTCGAGTCGACGGGATTCTTCACCAATCGCGACGACGCCGCCAAGCACATCGCGGCCGGCGCCAAGAGAGTCGTCATCACCGCGCCCGCCAAGAAGCCCGACCTCACCATCGTCCTCGGCGTGAACGACGAGCAGTACGACCCGTCGAAGCATCAGATCATCTCGAACGCGTCGTGCACGACCAACTGCCTCGCGCCGCTCGCGAAGGTGCTCCATCAGCGCTTTGGGATCAAGAAGGGCTGGATGACGACGATCCACTCCTACACCAACGATCAAAACCTCCTCGACCTGCCGCACAAGGATCTGCGGCGCGCGCGCGCGGCGGCGCTGTCGATGATTCCGACCTCAACGGGCGCGGCGACGGCGGTCGGCGAGGTGCTGCCCGAGCTCAAGGGCCGGCTCGACGGCTTCGCGATGCGCGTGCCGACGCCGAACGTGTCGGTCGTCGATCTCGCGGCAATCGTCGACAAGAAGACGTCGAGCGAAGAGGTCAACGCGGCGCTGAAGGCCGAGGCGGACGGGGCGCTCAAAGGCATCCTGCAGTACTCGACCGAGGAGCTGGTGTCGATCGACTTCAAGGGCAACCCGCATTCGTCGATCATCGACGCGCCGTACACCAAGGTGATGGACGGCGACTTCGTGAAAGTGCTCTCGTGGTACGACAACGAGTGGGGCTACTCGAACCGCTGCGTCGATCTGCTTCGCCTGCTGGTGAAAAGGGGGCTGTGAAGCTCTCGGTCAAGGATCTCGATCTGCGCGGCAAGCGGGTGTTCGTCCGCGTGGACTTCAACGTGCCGATCAAGGACGGCACGATCGGCGACGACACGCGGATCCGCGCCTCGCTGCCGACGATCAGGTACGCACTCGAGCAGGGCGCGACCGTGATCCTCGCGAGCCATCTCGGACGGCCCAAGGGCAAACCGTCGCCCGAGTTGTCGCTGCGGCCGATTGCCGCGAGGCTGTCTGCGCTGCTCGGCAAGCCGGTGACCTTCGCCGAGGATTGCATCGGCGACACGGCAGCGCGCGCCGTCGACCAGGTCCACGCCGCCGGCGGCGGCGTCGTGCTGCTCGAGAATCTGCGCTTCCATTCGGAGGAAGAGAAGAACGATCCGGCGTTCGCGAAGAGCCTCGCCTCGCTCGCGGACACCTATGTCGATGACGCGTTCGGTGCCGCCCACCGCGCCCACGCCTCCGTCGAAGGCATCACGCACGATCTGCCGCGCGCGGCCGCCGGGCTGCTCATGGAGCAGGAGCTGCGGTATCTCGGCCACGCGATCGAATCGCCGGAGCGGCCGTTCATCACGATCCTCGGCGGCGCGAAGGTCTCCGACAAGCTCGAGGTGATTCAGAATCTCCTCGGGAAAGTCGACCGCCTGCTGATTGGCGGCGCGATGGCGTACACGTTTTTCAAGTCGCGCGGCGTGCCGATCGGGCGGTCGCTCGTCGAGGACGACAAGCTCGATGCGGCGCGCGCCATCACGGCGGATGCGGCGACGCGCGTTGTCCCCATCGAGCTGCCGGTCGATCATGTCGTCACCGATCGCATCGAGAACGGTGCGGCGCACGAGGTCCTCGC
>JADGOC010000262.1 GCA_017883165.1 Acidobacteriota bacterium | reverse complement strand
TTCGCCGACGTCAGCGTCTTGGCGGACTCCTCAATTATTACACTCGCGCGGCGTGAACCGCGGCGGCAGGTGTGGGGGTCGGCTCAGGTACGGGACATTACGGCCTTAATGTCTAGCGGGTGATGGGAAGCGGTGAACGTTTCCACCGCTGTTCATCCCCGGACGTCCCCGTCCCACAGCCGAACAGAGCGAGGCCGCATATTGTCGCGGGTCGCGTGTTCTGGCGCGTTTTCGTTTGGCATACACCTTGCGACCCGCCTTCCTGCATTTCCACCATAACCTTCGAGTGAGACCGCATTTCGAGGGGGAAGGCCTGCCATGATTGACACGGTGCTCGGCGACATTCGTTTCGCGTTTCGAACGCTCCTCAAGGCTCCGACCTTCACCGCCGCCGTCGTCGCGACCATCGCGCTCGCCGTCGGTTCGACCACGTCCATATTCGCGGTCGTGGACAACATTCTGCTGCGCCCGCTGCCGTTCCCCGACTCCGAGCGCGTCGTCGCGCTCTGCGAGACCAACGCGGCGGTCCCCGCGGGCTGGTGCGGGGCGTCGCCGATGAACGTGGCGGACTGGACGCACATGACGCGCGCGCTCGACAGCGCCGGCGTCGCGCGTACCGAATCCTTCATCGCGCAGAGCGGCACCGAAAAGTACGGCGGCATGGGGGGCATCGTCACTCCCGGGTTCTTCGAGGCGCTGCGCGTCAGGCCGATGCTGGGACGACTGATCGAGGAAGGCGATCTCCCGAAGGGCTCGAACCACGTCGCCCTGGTGAGCCACGAATTCTGGCAGCGTCGCCTCGGAAGCGATCCGTCGATTGTCGGCCATTCGATTGTGCTCGACGACGCTCCCTTCACGATCGTTGGGGTGCTGCCGGCGGATGTGTGGATGCCGGATCCGCTTACGGACGTGCAGGTTTGGAAGCCGCTCACCGCCAGCTTCGACGACGTCGGGAACCGGAACTGGCGCGGATTCCAGGCGGTCGGGCGCATGGCGTCGGGCGTGACACAAGCAAAATTGCTTGCCGAGCTCACGGTCGTCCGCTCGCAGCTCGCGACCGCCTATCCCGAAGCCAACAAGGACTGGGGACTGAAGATCATCGGACTGCGTGAGAAGACGGTCGGCAACACTAGCTTGACGCTCTGGATCTTCCTCGGGACCGCAGCCTTCGTACTCCTCATCGCGTGCGCGAACGTCGCCGGCCTCCTCCTCGTGAGAGCGACGGGACGTGCGGCGGAATTCGCGGTGCGCGCGTCGCTTGGCGCCGGGCGGCGACGCCTCGTCCAGCAGCTCATGACGGAGAGCCTCGTCCTGTCCCTTGCCGGCGGCGCGGCGGGGCTGCTGCTCGCGCTCTGGGTGACGGCGGGGTTTGTCGCGATCGCTCCCGCGGACATTCCGCGGCTGACCGAGGTAGCCGTCGATCGGCGGATCGTGTTGTTCGCGTTCGTGCTGGCCACCCTCACGGCGATGATTTTCGGCGTCGCGCCGGCACGCCGCGCGTGGAAGACCGACGTCAACGATGCGCTCAAGGGCGTGCGGGGCGGCGGCGGCGCCGACACCAGACTGCGGTCGGGATTCGCGGTTGTCCAGTTGGCGCTCGCCCTGATGCTGCTCTTCGGGTCGGGCCTCCTGATGCGAAGCTTCGCCCGCTTCGTGCAGTGGGACCCCGGCTTCCAGCGGGCGAATGTGGTCACCACGTGGATGTTTCCGCCAAAGATCGCGGCGAACGGGGGGACCGTGTCACTGATGCGGCAGGTACGCGACGAGGTCGCCACGCTGCCGGGTGTCCAGGCGGTGGCTCTCACATCGGGCGGACCCCTGTTCGGCGGAGGGGACACCGATGGCATTGCGATCGAGGGACGGCCCGCCTTATCGGCCGACCGGATGCCGACAGTCGAGTGGTTCGACATGGACCCGCACTATTTCGAGACGCTCGGTGTTCGGATCGTCAAGGGACGCGGATTCAGCGCCTCGGACGTATTCCAGTCCCCGCACGTGGCAGTGATCAACGAAGCGCTCGCGCGACGATTCTTCTCGGGCGAGAATCCCGTGGGTCGGCGCGTCACCGTCGAGAATCACCCGGCCGAGATCGTGGGCGTGGCGGCCGACGTCAAGCCGTGGCGCCCTGACGAACTGACGCCGCCGCAGATCTACTGGCCCATTCAGCAGTATCGGCGGGGCGCCGCTTATCTCGTGCTGCGGACGACGCCCGGCATTCCCGGGATCGAGCAATCGATCAAGGCGCGCGTCGCCGCTATTGATCCGAGCATCCAGCTGAATCCGTTCTTCACGCTTGACGAGCGAGTGGCGCGAAGGCTGGTGAGCCCGCGATTCAACATGCTGCTCGTGACCTCGTTTGCGCTGGTGGCCCTGCTGATGGCCGCGGTCGGCGTTTACGGCGTCAATGCATACGCCGTCGCGAGCCGCACGCGTGAGTTCGGCGTACGTGTGGCGCTCGGCGCGTCACCCGGTCAACTCGTCACAAGCGTCGTGCGGCGAGGCATGGCTCTCGCCTCAATCGGCATCGTCGCCGGCTGTGCGGGAGCGATTGCGGTTGGGCGTCTGCTCACGAGCCTGCTGTACGGCGTGCCCGCCAGGGATCCGCTGACGCTCGCTGGCGCGGTTGGAATCCTGGCCCTGGTCGCGGCGCTCGCCTGCTGGGTGCCGGCACGTCGCGCCAGCCGCGTCGATCCCGTGGCCGCGCTGCGCTCGCAGTAGGCCCCCACGTCGCTTCACCTTGATGAAGCAAATGGCATGTCTGCCGTATACTTACGGCGCGTGAATGAGGAAATGGGCATTATCAAGACGTTGGCGGTCTGCTCTGATGTCGCCATGGCCCAGCGGTCGACCCGCCCCACACTCTACAAAGGCTATCGCTTCCCGCCGGAGATCATCAGTCGTTGCGTGTGGCTCTACTACCGCTTCGGTGTGAGCCTGCGTGACGTCTCCGAGTTGATGCTGGCCCGAGGGATTGAGGTCTCTCACGAAGCCATCCGCCTCTGGACGCTGCGGTTCGGCACGGAGTACGCCCGACGATTGAGGCGCACGCGCGGGGCGTGCTCGAACATCTGGCACCTCGATGAACTCTGTCTGATGATCAATGGGGAGCGCGGCTGGCTGTGGCGGGCCGTCGATGACGCGGGCGAGGTGCTCGACATCTTGGTTCAACGCCGCCGGAGCGCGCTCGCCGCGAAGCGTTTCTTTCGCAAACTCTTGAAGGGCCTTCGGATGGTGCCGTGCGCCCTCGTGACCGATCGGCTGGCGAGCTACGCGGCAGCGAAAGCCATCGTGATGCCATCCGTCTCCCATCTCCATGGCTGGCGCCAGAACAATCGCGTCGAGAACTCGCACCAACCCGTGCGCCAGCGTGAGCGAGGTCTGCAACGGTTCAAGAGCCTGCGGCACGCCGCGCGTTTCTGTTCGGTGTTCAGTACGGTCTGTAATCAGTTTCGGCCGGGCCGCCATGCGCTCTCGGCACCCAACTATCGCACCCTGATGCGCCGGCGCTGGGGGGAATGGGACGTCGTCTCGGAGACGACGGCGTTCGCTGTCGCAGCGTGAGGTCTCAGCCGAAACGCCCGTCCGGGGTGGTCACGAGTCTATTCGACGCCTGCCCGCCGGATGGCGCGAACAACTTGACAACGCCCAAGTGGGGCATGCGGCATATTACGACACGCATGTAGCTGATATCGCCGACAGGGCCCCGGGCAAGGCGCGCACGATTTCGCGGATGAGCAGGTAATGGAGCGGTCCGTAGAAGAGGGCGAACGCTGGCGCTTGCCGGCGCCCGAGAGCGCCGCGCCTTCAGTCAGGCGGCCGCGGCGCTCAACATAGGTGGACGACAACGCGCGCAACGCACGCGACACCTCGGGGAACCGAAGCTCCGAAAGGTGCCGCGCTTCAAGCGCGTCGATCCACGAATCGAACGTCAGTGAGTCGGTCG
>JADGOC010000102.1 GCA_017883165.1 Acidobacteriota bacterium | reverse complement strand
GCGTCATTCAGAACATGATGCGCAGTGTCCTCGTCCTCGCGTTCGTCCTCGCCGCGTGGCCGCTGCCGGCTCGCGCGCAGACGCCGTCGCCCGCGGCTGCGTCCGATGCCCCGCCGCTGCGCCGCTGGCTCGACATCCAGAACTTCACCGTCTTCAGCCGGTACCGCTTCGCGGCGAACAGCAAGGACGCGACGACATCCGACCAGCTGCAGTACCGAGACACCTTCCGCGCGCGCTTCAACATCGATTCGGAGAAACGCTACACGATCAACGTCGGCTACTTCAGCGGCAGCAGCTTCATCAGCTCGTGGAACAACTGGGGCATCGGCAACAACACGACGCTCGACGGCAAAGACAATTACATGAAGCAGCTCTACGCCTCGGCGGCGCCCGTGAAGGGGCTCGAGCTGCAATACGGCGGCATCTACGTCAACCGCGGCGAGACCGACGAATTCCTCTCGTACGACGACGATGGGTACCTGGTTGGCGAGCGGGTGAGCGTGCGGCGTCCCAAGGAACTGTACCTCGACGAGATATCGGTGACACGGGCGGCGATCGGGCCGTTCAACACGCCGAATCTCGGCAGCCGATGGGACGGGCTGAAGAATCCCAACTACACGCAGCTCCTCGGCGCCAAGCGGATCGGGAAGATGATTGGCGCGTCGATCGACTACACGCGGCAGTCCGGCGCCGACACATTTCGCGCCGCAGTCACGCTGCACTTCGGCAAAGACGCGCCGGTGAGCACGGTGCGATACGAGCAGTACCGGCGCGTGACTCAGCAGCCGGCGGCGGGATTCGGGCTCTGGGCCGAGCGAGGCGTCACCAAGTATGCGCGGGTGCAGGGCGGCTACGTGACCGTCGATCAGTTTTACGGCGGGTGGAACGCCGATCGGATCCAGAGCGGACGTCGCTTCTTCGCGATCGGGACCTTCTCGATTTACGGGCCGCTGAGCGCATCGATCTACGTGACGCGCGCGCTCAGCAGCCCCTATACCGTGTCCGTCGCCCGCCGCTTCGACGCCGTCGTCAGCTACGACGTTCTCGACTCACTCCGCCGCACCCACATCTTCTAGGCGGTTATCGCAGGATGACGTAGGTCGGCAACCCCACGGCGTTGAACCGCTGCATCACACGCTTCGTCGTCGGTTCCTCGGGATCCTCCGCCTGAAACTTGATCTTCACGTACCCAGCCAGCGCCGCGGTGACCGCCGGATCCTCGAGCGTCGTCTTGTCCATCGTCAGACAGTTCTTGCACCAGGTCGCCCAGAGATCGATGAGGACCGGCTTGTGCTCGCGTCGCGCCGCGTCGAGTCCTTCGGCGAGCGAGGCGTGCCAGCCGGCCTTGAGCTTCTGCTGCACGCTCGACGCGACGGCTCCAGGATCCACCCACCGGTTGGCGAAGATCGAGTACGACTCGTAGCCGTAGTACACCGCCGTCGCGAGGATGAGCACGCCGAAGACCTGCTTCACGCGCACCATCCACGCGCCCGGTCTTGGCAGCGACGCCAGCCCCGCGCCGGCGATTGGCCACGGCACCGCCATGCCGACGCCGAGGAAGAAGGGGAGGGCGAGCGCGATCCGCGTGCCCTTCGCGTAAAGGTCGCTCGAGAACAGCACGACCTCGATGACGACCGGCGCCACGCACGCGCCGGCGAGGAGCGCCGCGACGCCGCCCATCCCGAACGCGAGCAGGAACGTCCCGCGCGACGTCTCTCCGGCTCTGAAGCCGCTCGACAAGCCGGAAAAGTCGATCGTGATGACGTCGAACATCGCGAGCGCGAGCGCGATGAACAACGCGGCAATGGCGGCGTTGAACCACGGCGACGCGTTGATCGTGCCGAACGTGCCGGCGGTGAGAATTACCACGACGCCGAGCACGCCGTAGACGATCGCCATCGCCGCGCCGTAGGCGGCGCCGAGCAGGAATCCGCGGCTGCGCGATCCGGCCTGCGCGCCGGCGCCGATGATCGCGAGGTTGATCGGGATCATCGGCAGCACGCACGGCGTGAGGTTCAGCGCGAGGCCGCCAAAAAAGATGATGGCGAGAATCGCGAGCGCGCCGCGGCCCTCCAAGAGGCCGCGCCGCTTGACGCCGTGTTCCGCGTCGTGGACAAACTGCAGGAACTCGGCCGGCCGCATGTAGCCGCCGTTCACGCCGAGCACCGTGAAGCCGTCGAGTGCGGCATCAACACTCGGTGGCTGGAGGCTGGTGGCTGGTGGCTGGGCCGCCGTCGCGCCTTCGGCGCTTTGGCGAGCTTCGCTGACGCTCGGCTTCTCGCCGCTGCCGAACGCGATGCGATCGAAGACATCGCCGTGGGACGCTGGCGTCGGCGTGCCGGCGGGTACGACGTGCAGCGTCCAGCTGGTTTCCACACGCTGCGGGAGATAGCACACCGTCGCATCGCAGGCCTGATAGCGCATCCGCGCGGGCACGACGAGATCGCCGGCCGCGACGCCGGGCGCCAGCGTCAGGCGCACGCCGATCGTGAACTCGCGCTCGAAGACGGCGAGGAGCTGATCCTGTCCGGCCTGCTTCAGATCGGTGGGGGACGGGTAGACGATTTCGGAGACGGTGACGCCGGAGGGCGCCTCGATCGACAGGACGGTCGGGATGAGCGTCGGATCGCGCGGCGTGTTGGACTGCATATGCAGCCCTTCGGGCAGGCGGACGTGCAACGCCACGCGAACATCCGTCCCCGCGTGGACGGCGTCGCGCTCGACGATCGATGTGACTTCGGCTTGTGGGCGTCGCGCCTGCGCGTGCGCCGTAGTAATGCCGCTGGTGAGACTGATGAGACCGATGGCGATCAGGAGCAAGCGGCGTGTCACCGCCTATTTCACTTCCTTCAGCGGGATGGCGCCGATCGGCATCGGCACGGCCGACGGATCCACGTGGCCCTTCACCGGCGGCATGTCCTGGAACATGAAGTCCCACTTCCAGCGTTCCGATGGATTGGAGGCTTGCAGCCAGTTTCTGGCCGCAACCGGCCGGCCGAAGACGAGCGTCGCGATGCCGGCGAGCCCCGGCTCGTTCGCATACCGCTCGGCGATGTCGGCGCGGACCCGCGCGGCGCTCGTGTAGGTGAACGGCACGCCGAGTGCCACGCCGAGGTTCACGAGAATCTGCCAGTCTTCCATGGCCTCGCCGGGCGGCGCGATGACGCGCGTCGCGCCCTGCAGCGTCCCCTGGTCGTTGGTATAAGACGCTTCCTTCTCGACGTAGGATGCGCCGGGCAGGACGAAGTCGGCAGCGCGCGCGAGAGCGCTCAGCACGACGCCCTGCACGATGAGGAGCGGCAGCCGCCCGCTGGCGCGCGCGTCGACGATCCACTGCACGTCGCCGAGCGAACCTTCCGGCCCGGGGTCGAAAACATACAGCGCCGAGACGCGCCCGGCGTCGACCGCCGCGCGCAGCGCCGAGACGTCGGCCTTCGCGTCATTGTCGACAGGGCCCACCTTGCCGGGGGCGAGCCCCATGGCGCGCGCGCCGTTCACGTTCGGCGCGTCAACGGGCGGCACGATGAACTTACTGCCGGCCGGCTGCGACTTCGTCTGATAACGCCAGCTCACGCTCACGGCGTTCGGCTCCCCGAGCAATGCTTCGGTGAGCCGCCGAAAGAGAAACAACTCCTCGTGCGAGGCGTGCGCCGACAGCAGGAACCGCACGCCTTCGGGATTCGACGTGCCGGCGGCGGCGAGCCGATCGCCGAGCTTCGACGTGAGCTCCTGCCACGAGATTGGCTGCTGTCCCAGGTTGGCCTCGCGCTCGAGCGGCTGCCGCAGCCGATTGTCGCCTTCGATCCAGTGGTATTCGAAGCGGCCGATGTCGCACATCCAGTAGCCATTGACGTCGTGGTTGAAGCGCGGCGTGAACCGGATCAACTGCGCGCCCTTGGCCCACTCCGGCTTCGCCTTGATCCACGCCGTCGTGTTGCAGCCCTTCGAGCATTGCGTGCAGATCGTGTCGGCCGCGATCGGGTTGTCCCACGGCCGCGACTTGAACCGGTAGTCTCTCGTCGTGATCGCGCCGACCGGGCAGACATCCATCAGGTTTCCGGAGATGAGCGAGTGGACGCCCTCTTCTTGAAACGTCGCGATCTCGCTGCCGTATCCGCGATCGATGATGTTGATCTGCGCGTCGCCGTCGATGTCGCGCATGAAGCGCACGCAGCGCGTGCACAGGATGCAGCGCTGTCTGTTGAGCATCAAGGTCGGCCCGAAGTCGACGTCGCCCTTCACGCCCTCGCCGTCGAACACCCGCCGCGGAAATTCCATGCGGCTTTGATCCGGCCCGAACGTGTAGGAAAAATCCTGCAGCGGGCACTCGCCGCCCTTGTCGCACACCGGGCAGTCGAGCGGATGGTTGACGAGCAGAAACTCGAACACGCCGGCGCGCGCCGCCACCACCTCCGGCGTCCGTGTCTCGATCACCATCCCCTCGGCGCAGACCGTCGAGCATGACGTCTGCAGCTTCGGCATCTTCTCGATCTTGACGATGCAGACGCGGCAGGAGCCGTCGATGCTGATGCCAGGGTGATAGCAATAGTACGGCACGTGAATGCCATTCTCGAGCGCCGCCTGGAGAACGGTCTTGCCCTTCTCGACGGTGATCTGGCGGCCGTCGATCGTCAGCGAAACGGTGTCCATAACCCGACGATGATACCGGATCAGCTCAGTTCCTGACGACCTCCGCCATGGTCCCGTCATCAGTGTTGATATCCACGCCGCGCAGCGTCCCCGCGAGCGCGACGCGCATGTCGACGGTCCGGTCGGTCACCGGCACGATGACCTCGACCGGCGGCTTGCCGGCGTATCGCAGCGTGACGGTCAGGGGAAAGTCGAACAGCTCGCCGATCTGCTCGACGTGCAGCACGACGGCGTCGCCGTCCACCCGGTGGCTGAACTTCACCTTCGGCAGCGTCGCCCCGTAGATCCACCGTTCAAAGAACCGCCCGAGCGATCGGTTCGACTCGGCTTCCATCGCGAGCCGAAAATCCTCCGTGCCCACCTTGCTGAACCGCGCCGTCCGGTAGAACCGGCGCACGCCGCGAAAGAACGCGTCGTCGCCCACCAGCCGCCGCAGCATGTGCAGGACCGCCGCGCTCTTGTTGTACACGAGCGCGCTGAAGACTTTGCTGTCGCCGCGGATGTGGCCGAGGCGGTAGCCGAGATAGATGGGCCCTTGCGGCGATGCGCTCATGCCCCATTGGCGAAGCTGGCGCATGACGCCCGCGAATGTCTGGTTGCCGCGATGATGCTGCGCGTAGAGCGCCGCGAAGTACTGCGCGAACCCTTCGCTCAGCCAGCGTTCGTGATAGTTGCGCCAGCCGACCGCCTGCCCCCACCACTGATGCGCGAGCTCGTGCGCCACGAAGAACTCCGGGTAGTTGGCGAACACTTCGGGGTCGTTGCGCGACTGCATGGGCACCAGCGTCATCGGCTGATTGAGCGCCGCGAAGTAGGCCGGGCTGTGGCCTCCGGGCCGTATGCTTTCGACGAGCGCGAGCGTGAAGGCCGGGTACGGATAGTCGTCGAGGAGCGAGGCGTAGAAGCTCGCGATATCAGCGGCGCGGTCGGCGAGCTCGCGGCCGTACCGCGCCTCGCGCGGGTTCGTGTCGACCGCGAGCGTGAGCGTGCGGTTCGGCAGCACGACCGTCGCCGTCGCGCTCTGCGTGAAGTGGCTGACGAGGAATGCGAGGTAGCGCAGCGGCTGCGTCGCGGTGAAGACGTACACCTTCCGCGGCGTGGCATCGGTGGCGGTGACGGGCACCGGCGAGACGGAGGTGAGCTCGCCGCTCGCCACGCACTCGAGCGACGCCGGGATCGTGAGCCGGATCGTCGCCGTGGCGTAATCGGTCACGCCGGACTGCGGATACCAGTAGCTGTTGTTCGTGTACAAGTAGCTCGGTTCGGGCGGAACGAGCAGCCCCTCGTCCTGCGCCTCCTGGCGGTTCTGCGGCAGCGCCACGGTCTCCCGATCCGGCGGCTCCGGAGGCAAACGTCCCGCGTACGCGATGGTCAAGGTCAGCTCCGCGTCGCGCTCGATCATCTTCGGCAGGTTGACGACGATGCTGTGTTGGTTGCGGACGCGGATGCTGAACAGCCGGCCGAACTGATCGCTGACGACCGAGAACACCACCAGCGGATCGGCGAGCCGCAGCGTCACCGAGGCGAGCGCCTCGCGCACTTTGAGGTGCACGCGCGCGCGACCGTTGAGCCACGCGCGGTCAGGCGCGACGAAGAGGTCGATGTCGTAGTCCAGGATGTCGTAGTCGACGCCGTCGTCCTCGTCGAAAAACCGGCCGCGCTGCGCGAGCTTCTGGGCCGACGTGTAGAGGGCGATGTTGCGGTGCAGCTTGCGGTTGAAGAGCGTGATGTCTTCCGGTTCGGAGGCCGAGCGCGCGTAGGTGAGCGTGCCATAGGGCCGCGTATGGATCTCGGCGAGAAAATCGCCGTTTGATGGCACGAGCGACCACGATTCGTCGCTCAGATCCCCGAGATCGAGGCCGAACGACTTCGGCGCGTCCTCGCGAAAGATCGCGTCGGCGCGGCCGAACGTCCGCGGATCGACCGCACGCGGCGTGAGATGGCCGCTCGCGACGCCCGTGTCGAAGTCGTCCGGGTTGATGCGGACAAACAGGGCATTCACGTGCGACGTGAGCGTGCGGGAGCCGCAGTAAATCTTCAACTGCGTCTGCTCGGTCTCCGGCGCCGGATGGAACCGCACGTCGGCGTCGCCGAGCAGCACGAGCCCGGTGACGCCGTGGTCGGTTTCCGAGACAAACACCGATCCGCTCCGGAGCGTGAGCTCCAGATCCTCGGCGGCGATCGTCAAATCGCGCGCGTCGTACTGCTTGGCGGGATTGAGCGAGAGGCGGTACAGGTTGTCGACGCCGCTCAGCCGCTGCTGGGCGTCGATCCGCCACGGCTGGCTTCGCTCGCTACGAATGACGTCGAGCTGCCAGGTGACCTCGCGGGCGCGGCCGCCGAATTCGACGAACGCGTCGACGGTCAGGCGATACGCGGTGCCCGGGGCCGGCGTGCGCAGCCCTTGGCGGTCGCGTTCCTGGATCACCACGCGCGTGGCGTCCGGCATGATCTCGGCGTCGCCGAAGCTGCGCGCGCTGATGCGGTCGGCCGTGTCCGACACGAGCACCATGTAGCGGCTGGTCAGTCCTGACTGGACCGCCTGTTCGAGCTGCTGGAGGAGGACGCGGACGCCCTCGTCTGCATTGTCTTGCGCTAATGCCGTGCCACGCAGCTCGGCGCGGTTGGCGGACAGCGCCAGCGCACACGCCACGAGTGCGACGAGGAGGCGTTTCACAGAGAGCTCGGGTAACGGGCCCTTCTATTAGACACCGGCCGGAGCCGGAGCGATCGATCGGCGAAGCAGCAGAATCGTGAGGTCGTCGGCGAGACGCGTGTCGGCCGTGTGCGCTTCGACGGCGCGGACGACCGCGGCGCCGATGGCGGAAATGTCGCTGTGGCGGTTGACGACGAGCGCGGATTCAAGTCCTTGTTCGTCGAATGGCTGGCCGGCCGGGTTTTCCGCTTCGGTGATCCCGTCGCTGTAGACGGCGAGCAGCTCCTCCGGCTGAAGCACGGTGTGTCCCGTGGCGTAGGTGGACTGGCCGAACATGCCCAGCGCCATGCCGCCTTCGTTCAGGCGATCGATCGCGTCGCCCGCGCGCAGAACGATGGGCGGCATGTGGCCGGCGTTGACGTAGGTCAGCTCGCCGGATCGCGTGTCATACACGCCGTAGAAGAGCGTGATGAAGCGCGTCCCCGGCGCGTGGCGCGACACCTGCACGTTGAGGCGCGTGACGAGCTCGGCCGGCTCGAGTCGCTCGTCGACGAGCGTCCGCATCATCGCGAGGAGCAGCGCCATGAGCAGCGCCGCGGGGCTTCCTTTGCCGGCCACGTCGCCGACCGCCACGATCAGCCGGCCGTCTTCGAGCGGCAGGATGTCGTAGAAATCGCCGCCGACCGTGTTGGCGGGGCGGCTCAGCCCCACGGTTTCGACGCCCGGCGCGCTGAACAGCCCGCTCGGCAGCATCGCCTGCTGAATCTCACGTGCGATCTCGAGGTCGTTTTTCAGCGAGAGACGATCGGCGACCTCGAGCAGCACCAGAAGATTCATCAGCGCGAACGCGATCAGGAACGATCCGGTGCCCTCGGGGAGAACCAGCCCCGGCACGATGACGGTCACCCGGCCGATCGGCGCCTCGAGGAGCCGCGTGCTGCGAAACAGATCGAACAAGCCGAGCGCCGCGAACAGCAGCGACGCGCCGTAGACGACGCGGCGCGCCGGCGAGAGCTTCATCGAGAAGGCGAGGAACAGGAGCTTCGCGTGCGCCAGCGTGCGGCGGTGCCACGGCAGCTTGTCGAGGCCGGTGACGTCGATGTGCCGCGCGAAGAAGCGGTATGCCTCGCGCGTGTCGCGTGTGAAGAGGCGCTGCAGATCTTCGGCCTTGAGATCGCGGGTATAGGTCTCGACGAAGGTGGGCAGCCGGCGGCGGCGCATCCGGGGCGTCGGATTCACTAGATCAGCCCGAGTTCGCGTCCCACTTTCGCAAAGACGTCGAGCGCGAACTGTAAGTCGTCCCGCGTGTGCGTGGCGGTCACAATCGTGCGCACCCTCGCTTTGTCGCGCGCCACGGTCGGGAACGCGATGCCTTGCGCGAAGACGCCTTCCTGAAACAGCCGATCCGACAGCTTCATCGCGAGCGCGCCGTCGCCGGCGATGACCGGCGTGATCGGACTCTCGCTCAGGCCGGTGTTGAAGCCGAGCGCGCGCAGACCCGCTTTGAAGAATAGCGTGTTGTCCCAGAGCCGGTCGATGATCTGCGGCTCCTGCTCGAGCACGTCGATCGCGGCGATGCAGGCGGCGGCCGTGGCGGGCGGGTGCGACGTCGAGAAGAGAAACGGCCGCGCGCGATGATAGAGAAAATCGATAAGCGCCCGGCTGCCCGCGACGTAGCCGCCCAGCGCGCCGACGGCTTTCGAGAGCGTCCCGACCTGAATGTCCACCCGGCCGTGCAGGCCAAAGTGGTCAATCGTCCCGCGGCCGTTCTTCCCGAACACTCCGCTCGCATGCGCATCGTCGACCATCATGATGCAGCCGAACTCCTCGGCGAGCGTGCAGAGGTCGGGGATCGCGCCGACGTCGCCGTCCATGCTGAAGACGCCGTCGGTGATGAGGAGCTTGCGCTGCGACGCCGGCAGATCCTGCAGAATCCTGCGCGCGGCGGCGACGTCCTTGTGCGGGAACACCTTGATCGCCGCGCGGCTCAATCGCGCGCCGTCGATGATGCTCGCGTGATTCAGCTCGTCGGAGATGACGACGTCCTCTTTCGTGAGGACGGCGGCGACCGTGCCGGCGTTGGCGGCGAAGCCGCTCTGGAAGACGACGACCGCTTCAGTGTTCTTGAACACGGCGAGCCGCCGTTCGAGCTCCATGTGAATCGCCATGGTGCCGGCGATGCTGCGCACCGAGCCCGACCCGACGCCGAGATCGCGCGTCGCGGCGAGCGCCGCTTCGCGCAGCCGCGGATGCGTCGTCAAGCCCAGGTAGTTATTAGACGAGAGGTTGACGACCTGCCGATGATCGAACGTCGTCTTCGGTTTCTGCTCGCCTTCGAGAATGCGCAGGTGGCGGTAGAGTCCCTGCTGCTTGAGCGTGTCGAGCTCTATGGAGAGGTAAGCCAGCGGATCGGTTCGCATATAGCCGTCAGTATACGACCCTCGGTGGCTGGTGGCTGGTGGCTGGTGGCTAGGGAAGTGCGAAGACGCGATCGTCGCCGAACGAGGCGATCTCCCGCGCTCCATGCGCGCGCAGCCAGGTGCTGACCTGGCCGCCTCGGGCGTCGGCGTAATCCGCCTCATGCACGATGGCGTGCGTCACGCCCGACGCGACCAGGGCACGCCACGCTGGCTCGGGTCGCCGAAGCGCGTCCTTGAGGCTTTCGGCGAGCAACCCGTACTCGTCCGGCGCGCCGCCGCTGTAGCCGTTCGCGAGCCGATGCCAATGAGCGGTCGAGTAAAACATGTAGCGGACTTCGAACGCCACCTCGCCGAACGGCAGCTCCACGAGCGAGGCGGACGAGGGAAGCGTGGCGACAAACCGGTACACCGGAGGCACGTCGTTGCCGGTCGTGACGAAATCTGGAAGCGGCGCGAGTCCGCTCTGCTTGTAGTCGGTTGAATTGCCGTTGAGCGGCAACGGCACGGCGGCGGATTCGACGATGATCAGGATCGCCGCGAGGATCACCATGCGGAACCCATGGCGGAGCCTGCCGATCGCCACGGCGCCGCACGCGACGAGCGACGCCAGCCCGAGCGCGACAATCATCCCGAAGCGCGCGGGCACGCGCAGGCCGTCGAATCCAGGGACGAAGCGGTAGAAGACCGCGTACAGATTCGTTTCCTCGAGCAGCTTGCCGCGCGAATAAATGTGCGGGCCGAACGACATCACGACGGCAAAGAGCGTCAACAGCGCGAGGATGCCGGCCGGCGATGCGGTCCACGCGAGGGCGGTGGCGCGCGCGCGGGCGGACACCGCCAGCAACACCGCCGAAAGCCCCCCGACGAGCCAGAGCACGCGATCGAGGTTCGTGATCTTGAGGAACGGCAGCCGCAGCGTCCAGCCACAGAGGATCGCGACGAGCACGACCGACGCCGCGGCGAGCATCCACCCTAAGGCCTTTTGCACGCGCCCTACACCGTGGCGCGTTCTCGCTTCGCGCCACGCGGCGACGACCGCGATCGCGGCGAGCGCGAAAATCGTCAAGCCGGGAAAGAGCGCGTTCTCGGCTTTCGGCCACGCGTGCATCACGCCGCCCCAGACGCGCACGTTCGGATCGGCGGTGAGATAGGCGTACACGTCCGCCGAGAAATGATCGGTCTCCCCGAGGGAGCGCGCCGTGAAACCGAGGTGCCTCAGCTTGACGTACGGCAGGACGAACGGGAGCGTCGCGAGCACGACCGCCGCCGCGGCGACGGCCACGCGCGCCGCGGTTCGCGCGTCCCGCCACAACCGCCGCGTCGTCAACTCCCAGACGAGATAGAAGCCGAGGACGGGGCTGAAGAAAATCAGGTAGTAGCTGCACGAGAGGTTCTGGGCGAGCCATGCGGCCGAGGCGCCCACGAGCGGCCGGGTGCGCCGCGTGTCGAAGAAGCGGCGGAAGCCGAAGAGCGCGAACGGCATCCACGCCGACGAAAGCACTTGAAGATGCGGAATCGATCCGATGCGGTACGGCGCGAACGCGTAGGCGAGGCCCGCCAGAAACGCGGCGCAGCGGTTGCCGGTGAGCTCGCGCGTGAACAGAAACATGCCGAGGCCGGAGAGGACGAAGGTCGAGAGGAACAGCAGGTTGTAGCAGAGCAGCGGGTTGTGCGTGAGCGCCCACACCGGCAGTATCTGCACCGCCTGCATCGTCAAATGGTCGGAGTAGGCGAGCGCGAGGGGATGCGGATAGTAGATGTTGGCGTTCCAGTACTCGGCGAGCGCGCTCAAGTGGCCGCTGAGCGCGCGCAGCAGATGGTCGGCGTCCCAGGCGAGGATCCAGCAGTTGAGGAGCGGATCGCCGAAGTCGCCGGGCAGATCGCGCGCCAGGCCGCGTGCGAGCGGCCACGTCAGGGCGACGGCGAGCGCGGCGTAGCCCAGCGTCACCTTGACGAGGACGCTTGCCCCGCGTCCCTGCGCACGGGCCGCGGAATCAGTCGGCACTGACGATGTGGTTGTCGGCGCCTGCGCTCATCTCCTCGACGATCACCGACAGAATCGCCGCGGTCGGGATGGCGAGGATCGCTCCGACGATGCCCCAGAGCGCCCCGCCGATGAGCAGGGCGACCATCACCGTGACGGGGCTGACGCCGACGCGCCTCTCCATGATCTTCGGCACGAGAATGTTCGCCTCGAGTTGGTGGAGCACGAGGAAGTAAATGCCGACTTCCAGCGCGAGCTTCGGCGACGAGGTGAACGCCACGGCGACCGCGGCAGTGCCGCCGATGATCGGGCCGACAATAGGAATCGTTTCACCGATCGCGGCGATGAGGGCGACGACATAGAAAAAAGGCTCGCCCATCATCCCGAGGCCGACCGCCGCGAACGTGCCCATCACCCCAGCGAGAAGCATCTGCGCGCGCAGCCAGGCGCTCACCTTCGACACGACCTCACGCGACGCCGTCGTGACGTGCGCGCGGTGCGCCTCGTTGAGGAAGCCCACGAAGTACTTGAAGAGCGGCTCGGCCTCGATGAGCAGGTAGAAGCTCAGAATCAGAATCGTGATGGTGCCGAAGACGCCGCCGCCGACCGTCCACACTGCAAACAGGACCGTGCCGACGGCGTTGCCGCCGCTGCCGGCCGGCGCGCTCTGGACGGCTTCCTGGAGGCTGAACGAGTGCGTCAGGAGCTTGTCTTTGATCAACACGGCCTGCAGCTTCTTGAACTGCTGCGGCAGCTTGCCCCACAGCGTGCTCGCCTGATCGATGAGCGGCGGGACGACGATCACGCCGAGCAGCACCACCACGCCGATGATCGCGAGATAAATGACGAGGATCGCCAGGACGCGCGGCACGCGGCGTTTGGTCTTGCCCTTGCGCCGCTCGATCACGCGCACGAGCGGCGAAAATCCCATGGCGATGAGCGCGCTGACGTAGATGAGCATCAGCGCTTCGCGCGCCGCGTACAGCGTGGCGACGATCAGCACAACGGCCGCCACCGTGAGGACGGTGCGGACCATGCGCTGCGTGAACTCGCGATCAGAGATCACGGCAGATAGCTGCGCGTGAAGTCGGACATTAACTTATAGATGTCGCGCAGTTCGGCCGGCGGGGCGAGAAAGACGATGCGCAGGAAGCCGTCCTCGGCGGGCAGGCCGAACCCTGATCCGTAGACGCACAGGACGCCCGTTTCGCGCAGGAGCGCGAGCACGTAGTCCTCGTCGGTGCGGCCGGGCGGCAGCGCGATTCTTGGCATGGCGTAAAAGGCACCGGCCGGCGCGACGCAGGTGACGCCGGGTATCGCCCGCAGGCTCTCGACGGTGAGCGCGGCGCGTTCTTTGAGCGCGGCGCGAAACGAGGCTTGATGCGATCGATCGCCCGTCAGGGCGGCGGTGACCGCGTACTGCATCGGCACGGTGCTGCAGAGCCGGCCGTCGGCGAGTTTCTTGATCGCGGCGACGACCGGGCCCAGCCGCGGCGAGCGGCCGGCCGCCATCCAGCCGGTGCGCCACCCGGGTGCGAGATAGGCTTTCGACAAACTCGAGAACGCGATGATCGGCGCGTCCGGATCGAGGCTCCCGATCGGCGCGACCGGGCCGTCATAGCCGAGATCGCCGTACACCTCGTCGGCGAGCACGGCGAGGCCATGTCGCTCGGCGATGTCGAGCAGGGCCCGGCGCGTGGCGGTCGAATACAACGC
>JADGOC010000261.1 GCA_017883165.1 Acidobacteriota bacterium | reverse complement strand
ACAGATCACCACGGGTTCCACGAGGGCCGCTTCATCGCGAAGCGGTCCTTTCGTTCTTCCGCGTGCAGTAGTTCGAATAGCCGCGTCGCTCTCATTGCTTTTGCTGTTTATCTCCAGCGGGCTGCATTTAGTCGCGGCCGGCCACGCAATCGAAAAGACAGTTCGCGGAAAGACCAGCGTACTGTACATTACTCAGCGGCTGCGCTCTTGCAACCGGCAGGCACGGAGCCCCCGGTTCCCTCCTGGGATATCGTCGTCGGTATCCCACTTAGATTCACCGGCTGAGGCACACAAGGAGATCTCATGCTCCGACCTAGAGCGGCATTCTCGCTCGTAATCGTCGCCATCTTCGGTCTCATCGTGGTAGGCGAAGCCCGAGCTTCTTCCATCGTTCTTCAGATTGAACGTGTTAGCGATACCGTGGGGATCTTGACCGGAACGGGATCGCTCCCAGCAACCTGTCTGGGAATTAACTGTAACATTCTGGTGCTGGCCGACCCGTTTGGAACCGACCCCGCTCCCTCCGCTAACAACAATGCCTTGGGCGCGAGCACTACGCTGGCGATCGGCAGCTACGTTTTTGACTTCGCCTATACGGCCGGCTCCGCCCTCTATTTTGTAGGGCCTGGTCCGGCTCTGTATTTTGGAAGATTTTCCCTTTCCCCCTGTTGCCCTCCTGGCGGCGGCAGTGTTTCTGGGGCAATGGACCTGTTGCTTACCGATAGTCTGCTTGCTCCCGTAGGAGCCACCGGAAACGTGTATTGGGGCAACTCTGAGGCCGCTGGCGTCGTCGGCACTTGGGTGATGGGCTCTCCTGCTACTGCTGTTCCCGAACCCGCCACGCTGCTCCTGCTCGGCACCGGCCTCGTGGCCGTGGCGCGACGACGGTTCAAGGCGCGCACGTAGGCGTTCAGCTTCAACGGCGGCTCACGATGGCGGTCCGCGATGACCGCCATCGTTTTGTACGGCGATCCCGCGCCGCTCAGATTGGGGACGCCACAAGAAGGACCGTCCGACTCGGCGCATCAGCTGTTAGGAAAGCTCGGACGATCGCCAACCGGCCACTTAACTTCATGACTAATCCCGTTCCGGGCCGGACCACCGTAAGGGAGAGGGTGAGTGTGCTACGCTTCCCTACGCCGCTCGGACGAGCACTGACCCCGTAGCGATAAAAGGGTCAATAGTGGTCGGTCGCCGCCGGGCGCACCACACGCTGATGCTCGAATTCAGTGTTCATTAGGCGCCCGTAGCTCAGCTGGATAGAGCGTTGGCCTCCGAAGCCAAAGGCCGCAGGTTCGAATCCTGCCGGGCGCGCCACTCGATCAACTTTCCTCGTCTCACGCGTGCGCTACGTTGTCCGTCTGACGTATTTCGTCACTCGCGACAGATCGACCCCTTTCGATTCCCGTAGCGCTCTCCACAGGTCGCCGACCTCGCGCAGCCGCGCCGGCACGGTCTCGATCGTGAACGCTTCGCGCCTCACGCCCGCATCCACTTCCTTCCACGAGAGCGGCGTCGACACGCCGGCATATTCGCTCGCGCGCGCGCTGTAGGCGGTCGCGATCGTTTTGCCCATGATGTTCTGCAGGTAATCGACGTACACAGTCTTGCCGCGCGACTTGACCGAGCGCTCGACCGTCGCGACCTTCGGATGCTTGTTCGCCACGACCGTCGCGATGATCTGGCAGAAGAGCAGGCCGGCGTCGTACGGCGTGTCCGGCGGTAGCGGAACGTAGACGTGCAGGCCGTCGGCGCCGGACGTTTTCGGCACGCCCTCGACGCCGAGCGCGGAGAGCTCGTCGCGGATCCAGCGCGCCACGTCGAGGACGCGCGCGAAGCTGACGCCCGGCATCGGATCGAGATCGAGCGCCCCGTAGTCGGCACACTCGGGCGACTCGACGCGCGAGAACCACGGATCCTGCGAGATCGCGGCCAGCTGCGTCATGTAGAGCAGGGTCGGGAGATTGCCGCCGACGAGCCGTGTCGGCACGGACGTGTCGACCGCGACCTTCTCCACCCGCACGCCCGGCGGCGCCTGGTCAGGCGCGCGCTGCTGATAGAAGGCCTGGCCGGCGATGCCGTTCGGCAGGCGCTTCATCACGAGCGGGCGGTCGGCGACGGCGGGCAGAATGAACGGCGCGACCTGGACGTAATAGCGGAGCAGGTCGCCTTTGGTCAGCTTCTGCCTCGGCCAGAACACTTTGTGCAGGTTGCTGACGCTCAAGCGCTGGCCGTCCGGCAGCGCGAGCACGCCGTCCCGCCGGCTCGCTTCGATCGCACGCAGTTGATCGATCAGGTCCGAGCTGCCGCGTTGGTTGACCGCTGAACCTCGAACCTTTCGGGCCGTTTCGCGCGTGACGTCGGTCGCCTTCTTGTCGTCGCGCAGCCCGAGATACACCGGGTGGCGGAGCTTCCCGTCGGCGGTCCACTCCGTGAATTTGATCTGTGCGACGAGCTTGGGCCGCACCCAGTGCGGCTTCTCATTGGTCTTCGGCCGATCGCGGAATGGACACTCGCGCGTCTCGAGCGGCTTCAGGAGCGTCATGACGCGGGCGAGCTCCCGTTCGTCGAATCCCGTGCCGATGTGCCCGGCATAGACGAGCGCCTGCTTTTCATACACGCCGAGTAGCAGCGCGCCGAAGTAGGAGCGCGTCTGCCGGGGCTCGGTCCAGCCGCCGATCACGAATTCCTGTTCCTGGACGATCTTCAGCTTGCGCCACGCGGACGTCCGCTTGCCCGACGCGTAGCGGGAGTCGGCGTGCTTGGCGATGAGTCCTTCCCAGCCCCGCTCGAGCGCACGTGTGTACAAGGCGCGGCCGTCGCCGCGAACGAGCTCGCTGATGCGCAGGATCCGCGACCGCGTGCGCCCGAAGAGGCGTTCGAGCTCGGCCCGGCGCTCGAGAAGCGGGCGATCGCGCCAGTCGCGCGTCCCGTTGCGCAGAATATCGAAGGCGATGAAGGCGGTGTCGTGGCCACCTCGTTGAAGCTGCTGGAATCCGGCCGGCTCGCCCTTGTCGTCGAGCGCGACGATCTCGCCGTCGAGCACGAGCGGCTGTTTGCGCCGGCGCGCCCATTTCTCGAGCGCGCTGACGATGGCGGGGAACTGCCGGGTCTTCTCGTTCCCGAGGCGCGACCACAGACGCACCGGCTTGCCGACCTCCGCAATCGCGCGGATGCCGTCATATTTCGGCTCGTAGACGAGTTGGGGATCGTCGAGCGGCGCGTCGGCGAGCGACGCGAGCATGGGGCGGAGACTCTCGTTCACGCAGGCACCAGTCACCAGCCACTAGTCACTCGAGTACCTGTCGTTGAACCAGGGCTCGGCGCTGTTCGAGTAGCCGCGTACTTCCCAGAAGCCCTTTCGATCTTCGGCGAGGAATTCGATCTTGCGGATCCACTTCGCGCCTTTCCACGCGTACAGCTTCGGCGTGATCATCCGGCACGGTCCGCCGTG
Source organism: Acidobacteriota bacterium (assembly GCA_017883165.1). Taxonomy (GTDB): domain Bacteria; phylum Acidobacteriota; class Vicinamibacteria; order Vicinamibacterales; family CAVVIG01; genus JADGOC01. The sequence continues at coordinate 513 of JADGOC010000261.1, read as the reverse complement.
CTCGCGCGGCAGCAGTTTGCCTTCCCACGTGTGCACGAGCAGCACGTCGTCGTCGATCGCGCGCGCGATCGGGAGATTGACGGTGTAGGGAATGTCGGTGCCGGGCATGACGTCGTAGCCGGTGCAGAGGATGAAGCGCGCGGCGTCCGCCGGAACCGCGCGCTCGGCGATCGTCTTGAAGCGCACGCCGCGCCAGTGGTTGTCGTAGCGGCTCCACGTCGTCACGCAGTGGAAGTCGCTCACGTCCTCGACCTGCGGGAGCGCCATGAGCTGCGCCCAGTCGAGGGTGAACGGATTCTCCACGAGTCCGCCGACCTCGAGCGTCCACGATGCGAGCGCGACGTCCGGCTGCTCGCCGAGATCCAGCACCGGCCAGTTGTGCACTTCGTGCTGGCCGGCCGGGAGCTTCGGCATGCCGTGGCGATTGGCCGGCCCCGTGCCTTCCGGAGCCTGACCGTGGAATCTCACGTTGACGGCGCGCGTGTCGAGCGCGATTTGCCGCTCGATGTACTT
>JADGOC010000017.1 GCA_017883165.1 Acidobacteriota bacterium | reverse complement strand
ACCGGCGCGGCGTGGGCGGTCGTCTACGCGCGCACCGACGCCAACGGCAAGGCTGGCCAGGTGATCGGCAATATCGTGTCGGAGTGGACGCAGGTGCTCGGCCTGGTCCTGATCACGAAGTACGCGCGAGAGCGGGGGTCGAAGGAGAGCGCCTAGCGGCTGAAACTCGCCGCGCCGGGCTGCGTGCCGGAGATGAACGCTTCGACGATCGCCCCCGGCGTGTCCGGCGAGAGCACCGCGCCCGTCGTCTTGTCGACCGTGAGAAAGACGATGTTGCCGGGGGCTTCGAACTGCGGCGGGTGCAGCTTGTCGGGCCGTCCATCGATGTAGGCTTTGACGAATTCCATCCAGATCGGCAGCGCGGCGACGGCGCCCTGCTCGAGGCTGCCGAGCGATTTCTTCTCGTCGTACCCGACCCACACGCCGACCGTGATGTCCGGATCGAAGCCGACAAACCATGCGTCGGTGTTGTCGTCGACGGTGCCGGTCTTGCCGGCGAGCGGCCAATTGAGGCTCGCCGCGGCGGCGCCCGTGCCGCGCAGTACGACGCCGCGCAGGAGGTTCGTCATGACGAATGCCGTGTCCGCTCGGATGACGTCCACCGGCTCGCCGCGGTTCTCCTCGAGCAGATTCCGATCGCGATCCTGCACCTTCAGCACCGCGAACGGTTTCATCCGCACGCCCTGGTTCGGAAACACCGAGTAGGCGCTGGTTGTTTCGAGGAGCGTCGCGTCGCCGGCCCCGAGCGCGATCGGCAGATACGGCGGAAAGTCCTCCTCGAAGCCGAACCGCTTGGCGTAGTCGAGGACGTTCTTCGGGCCGAGCGTATCCATCATCTTGATGGCGGGAATGTTGCGCGATTCCTCGAGCGCATGGCGCAGCGTCATGGCGCCTTCGAACTTGTGGTCGTAGTTGTGCGGGCTGTAGAGCTGTCCGTTGCCGGCCGGATACGTGATCGGCGCGTCGATCAGAATCGACGCCGGCGTGAAGCCCCGATCGATGGCCGTCGTGTACACGATCGGCTTGAAGGTCGATCCCATCTGGCGATACGCCTGCACGGCGCGGTTGAACTTGCTGCGATTGAAGTTCCAGCCGCCCACCATCGCCTTGATCTGACCCGTGCGGTTGTCGATCGCGACGATGGCGCCCTCGACGAGCGGCGTCTGCTCGAGCGAGACGGAGGCGGCGCCTGTCGCCTCATCGATCTTGGTGACCGCCACCTCAATCACGTCGCCCGGCTTGAAGAGTTCGATGGCGGACGTGCGGCGGGTCCAGGCGAATCCGTCGTGCGCGAGGTCGGCGTGGTAGCGCCCAATACGAAGACGCGCCGCCGGCTTCGCGACCGACACGACCACCGCCGGCACGATGTCGCCGGCCGCGATCGGACGCGCCCAGCGATCGTCGCGGAAGGCCTCGATGGTCCGCCCCTCGACGATCTCGTTGCGTTTGACGCGGCGGAAGCCGTGGCGTTTGTCGAGCTGTCGCAAGCCGTGCTCGAGGGCGCGGTTCGCCACTTCCTGCAGCGTCGTATCGAGCGTTGTCATCACCGACAGGCCGTTTTCGTACAGCACCTTCGCGCCGTACTGATGCTCGAGATGCTTGCGCACCTCCTCGACGAAGAACGGCGCGATGCCGGGCGGCTGCGTCGGCTGGCCTCGCGTGACGATCGGCCGCTGCTTGGCGGCGTCCGCCTGCGCCGGCGTGATGTAGTGCTCGTCCGCCATGCGCTGCAGCACGACGTTGCGGCGGTTGGTGGCGCGCCGCATGTCGACGAAGGGGCTCTGGCGCTCGGGCGTCTGGAAGATGCCGGCGATGAGCGCCGCTTCCTCGAGCGACAGCTGTTTGTTCGACTTCTGGAAGTAGAGCCGCGACGCCGCCTCGACGCCGTACGCGCCGTGGCCGAGATACATCTGATTGCAGTAGATCGTGAAGATCTCTTTCTTCGTGTAGCGCTTCTCGATCTGCACGGCGAGAATCGCTTCTTTCATCTTGCGTTCGAAGGACTTCTCGTTGGTGAGGCCGAACTGGTCCTTGAGGTTTCTGGCCAGCTGCTGCGTCAGCGTGCTGGCGCCCTGCGCGCGCCGGCGTTCGACGATGTCGGTGAACGCGGCCACGACGATGCGCCAGAAGTTGACGCCGAAATGCCGATCGAACTCCGCGTCTTCGGTCGCGATGATCGCCTGGCGCAGCAGAGGATTGATGTCGTCATAGCCGACGACGATGCGGCGCTGGGTGGCGAATTCGCCGATGACCTGGCCGTTGGCCGCGTACACGCGCGTAATCGTGCTCGGAGAATAGTCATCGAGCGCGGAGACTTGCGGCAGATCGCCGGCGTAGGCAAAGAGGACGCCGCTGAGGATGCCGAGCGTCGCCACGACGATGAACAACGCCGCGATGCCGGCCTGGCGCGCGACCTTAACGACGACGTGTGGCATGGCTCAGAGCCATTCTACCTGCCTCTGCCGCCAAGGGTCGCGCTCGAGTGTGAAGGCACGCCCGCACGCGCCGGCGGCGAAACGCCGTTGCGTGGTACGGCGGTCGTTGGCGCCGCGGGCGACGGCTGCTGCTGTGGGCGAGGCTGCGCGGGAGGAGGCGGCTGCGCCGATCGCGTGGCCTGCGGTGGCGGTGCTTGTGGCGCGGCGTGTGGCGGTGGCGGCGGAGTGGGCGTCGGCACCGGCATCACGCGAGGCGGACCGGAGTACGAGGGAACAAGGCGCGGCACCGCCAGCGGCGGAGAAGGAACCGCGGCATCCGGCGCGCGGGAAACCGCCACGCTTGCGCCCGCCGCGTGCGCGACGACGACATTGTGGACAGTGTGTGCGGGGGGCGGCGCCTGGATGGGCGCCGTGCGGTGGGTGATGGATCCGGTGGGCGTCCACGTGCGGCTTGGCCTCTCGGGCTCCCGGGGCTGCCGGGGCACCCAGTATTGCCGGTTGCGCGCGTATTCCCAGCGCCCGTAGTGATGCGTCGGCCACAGCCAGGCATCGGACTCGACCGTGGGATACCAGACGTAGCCGTACGGTGCGGTGTACGCCCATTCGCCGTACCGAGCCAGCGTGCCACCGTACATCTGAAGATCCGGCGGCAGATAGTCGGCCGAGGCGGTGCTGGTGCGCGCAGCCGCCAGCTCCATCGTCCACTGGTCGAAGGCATCGAGGCGCGCCGAATTGAACGGCAGCGGAAAGGACGGCGCGTCGTTGTTGCGCACGAACGCGCGTTCGCCGGCGTGCACTGGCATCGATCCACGTTCGGTGTCGAGCACCGCCGCGCCTCGCAGCACCACGAGCTCGGTTTCCGTCCGACCAGCGAGGACCGACACGCGATATTCCCCGGCGCCGCCCGTCCACGCCGAGGCGGCCGGCGTGTCGATCTGATACCGCACGGCCGACGCCGGATCGCTCGCGCCCCACACCGTGAGGATGACGCGGCCCGCGGTGAGCCGGATGAGCGTCGGCGATTGCAGATCGACTGCGGAGTGCTCGTCGACGTCGAGCGCCGTGCCGTCCGGGAAGAGCACGTCGACGCGGCCGGTCGTTGTCCGAAGGTGATCACCCGGGACGAACGGCACATTCGACGCCGCCGGCGCGGAGTGTCCGTCTCGATCGATGGTGGCCGCGCCGTCGACGAGGGCGATGTGCGCGGGCGGCGCTGTCGGCTCCTGGGGGTCATGCCTCTCTCGGGCGCGCGCGCCGGAAGCGGGCGCCAGCAAGAGCGCACATGTCATCAACAGGATGGAGAAGGCGGAGGCGATGAACCGGACCCGGGGCATAGGCCGCCTCGTCGAGGGAAGGCAGGAGTAGCTGGCGGAAGCAGTATAACACCTGAATTTGGCAACCAGAACGCCACAGGTTGACAGCGTTTCACTCAGGTTTCATACTTAAACCAGTATCAGCCTGCGAATCAACGACGACGAGGTATTCAATGAGCAAAATCATCGGAATCGACCTGGGCACGACCAACTCGGTCGTCGCCGTCATGGAAGGCGGCGAGCCCGTGGTGATCACGAACCCCGAAGGCGGCCGTCTCACGCCGTCCGTGGTGGCGTTCACCAAGACCGGCGAGCGGCTGGTCGGCCAGGTCGCGAAGCGTCAAGCCGTGACCAACCCCGAGAACACGGTGTTCTCCATCAAGCGGTTCATGGGCCGCAAGTACGACGAAGTCTCTGAAGAGATGAAGATGGTGCCGTACGAAGTGGTCCGCGCGAGCAACGGCGACGCGCGCGTCAACGCGGCCGGCAAGGAATACCCGCCGCCGGAAATCTCCGCAATGATTCTCCAGAAGCTCAAACAGGCGGCGGAAGAGTATCTCGGCCAGCCGATCACCAAAGCGGTCATCACCGTTCCGGCGTACTTCAATGACGCGCAGCGCCAGGCCACGAAGGACGCCGGCCAGATCGCCGGGCTCGAAGTGATGCGCATCGTCAACGAGCCGACGGCGGCGGCGCTGGCCTACGGCCTCGACAAGAAAAAAGACGAGACGATCGCCGTGTACGACTTCGGGGGCGGCACCTTCGACATCTCGATTCTGGAAGTGGGCGAGGGCATCGTCGAAGTGAAAGCGACCAACGGCGACACGCACCTGGGCGGCGACAATCTCGACCAGCGGATCATCGACTGGATCATCACCGAGTTCAAGAAGAGCGAGGGGATCGATCTCGGCAAGGACCGGATGGCGCTGCAGCGCCTGAAGGAAGCGGCGGAGAAAGCCAAGATGGAGCTCTCCACGGTGATGGAGACCGACATCAACCTGCCGTTCGTCACCGCGGATCAGACCGGCCCCAAGCACCTGCAGATGAAGCTGACGCGCGCCAAGTTCGAGCAGCTCGTCGAGGATCTGCTGCAGAAGACGGTGGGGCCGACCAAGCAGGCGCTGGCCGACGCGGGGCTCGATCCCTCGAAGATCGACGAGGTCGTGCTCGTCGGCGGATCGACGCGCATCCCGAAGGTACAGGCGATCGTCAAGGAGCTCTTCAACCGCGAGCCGCACAGGGGCGTCAATCCGGACGAGGTGGTGGCGATCGGCGCCGCGGTGCAGGCGGGTGTGCTCGCCGGCGACGTCAAGGATCTGCTGCTGCTCGACGTCACGCCGCTGTCGCTCGGCATCGAGACGATGGGCGGCGTGATGACGACGCTCATTCCGAGAAACACGACGATTCCGACGCGCAAGAGCGAAATCTTCTCCACGGCGTCGGACAACCAGACGAGTGTTGAGGTCCACGTGTTACAGGGCGAGCGCTCGCTGGCGCGCGACAACCGCACGCTCGGCAAGTTCCATCTGGTCGGGATTCCGTCGGCGCCTCGCGGCGTGCCGCAGATCGAGGTCACCTTCGACATCGACGCCAACGGCATCGTCAACGTCCAGGCAAAGGACCTGGGAACCGGCAAGGAGCAGAAGATCACGATCACCGCGTCGAGCGGTCTGAACAAGGACGAAGTCGATCGGATGATGAAGGAGGCCGAGTCGCACGCCGACGAGGACCGCAAGCGGAAAGACGAAATCGAAGCGCGGAACAAGGCGGACCAGGCGGTCTACGGCGCCGAGCGGATGTTGAAAGACACCGGCGACAAGCTGACCGCCGGCGACAAGCAGGCGATCGAAACGGGGATCGAAGGCCTCAAGAAGGCGATCGAAGGACAGGACGCGGGCGCGATCCAGCAGGCGCTCGACGCGCTCACGGCGGCGCAGCACAAAGCGGCGGAAGCGCTCTACAAGCAGCAGGCGGCGGGCGCCGGCGCGGAGCAGAAGACCGGCGCGGCGCCCGGCGGCGCGGGCGGGGGCGCGGGCGCGGAGCAGAAGAGCGGCGACGTCATCGACGCAGAAGTGGTGGACGAAGGGAAACAGTAACCGGGGCGCATGGACTTCTACATCGTTCTGGGCCTCGATCGCGACGCCTCGTTTGGCGACGTCAAGCGGGCGTACAAGCGGCTCGCGCGCCGCCATCACCCGGACATCAACCCGGGGGATAAGATGGCGGCGGCGCAGTTCCGACAGATCGCGGACGCGTACGAGACGTTGATCGATCCGGAGCGGCGCCGCCGGTACGACGCCGGGGCGCCGAGCGGCGCGACGATCGAAGAGTCGGCGTTCGGCTTCGAGGGGTTCGATTTCTCGGTCAAGGTGGGCGGGGCGTCGGCGTCCACCTTCGGCGATCTGTTTGCCGATGTGCTGCAGCAACGCGAGGCGCGTCGGGCGCACGGCGAAGCGGAGCGCGGTGCGGATCTGCATCAGGCGATCACGCTCAGCTTCGAGGAAGCGATGCGCGGCGGGCAGCGCCCGATCACCGTCACGCGGCAGGAGCGCTGCCACACGTGCCAGGGCGCGGGCCGGCTGCACACCAACGAGAGTCGCTGCACGCACTGCCATGGGACGGGCGCCGTGAAGTCGGCGAGGGGACACATGGTGTTCTCGAAGCCGTGCGCGCACTGCGGCGGGTCGGGACGCCAGCAGCAGATCATGTGCCCGACCTGTGGCGGTCAACAGTTCGAGGTACGCAGCGAGCCGCTGACGATTCAGGTGCCGCCCGGGCTGGCCGACCTTGCGCGCGTCCGGGTAGCGGGCATGGGTCACGTCGGGCCGAACGGCGGGGAGACGGGCGATCTGTTCATCAGCGTGCACGTGGAGCCGCATCCGCTCTTCCGGCGGGACGGCGACGACCTTCATCTCGTCGTGCCGGTGGCGGTTCACGAAGCGGCGCTCGGTGCGAAGGTCGACGTCCCCTCGCTCGATGGTCCCGCGCGGTTGCGCGTGCCGCCCGGCACGCAGTCGGGCCAGCGCTTCAGGCTGCGTGAGCGCGGGGTGCCGTCACCGCGCGATGGACGCCGCGGGGACCTGGTCGTCGAGGTGCGCCTCGTGCTGCCGAAGCTCCTCGATGAACGGTCGAAAGAGCTGCTGCGGGAGTTCGGGAAGATTAACAGCGAAGATGTACGACGGGAGCTGATTCACCACCAGGGACATCAAGGACACCAAGGAAGAACAACATAGGGTCTCTCCCTTTGTGTCCGTTGTGCCCTTTGTGGCGAACGTTCTTAGAGCACCATGAAGAAACCCGGCAAAGCGTATTACATGATCAGCGCGGTGGCGCAGAAGTACAACATCCACCCGCAGACGCTGCGGCTGTACGAGCGCGAAGGCCTCCTGAAACCGTCGCGCACCGACGGCAACACGCGCCTGTACTCGGAAGAGGACCTCGAACAGCTCGAGACGATTCTGTCATTGACCCGAGATCTCGGCGTGAATCTTGCCGGCGTCGAAATCATCCTCAACATGCGCAGGAAGATCGAGCTAATGCAGCACGAGGTCAACGAGTTCATGGAGTACGTCAAAGGCGAGATGGCGCGCGGGATCGACGACTGGGAGCAGCGCCTCTCGACCGCGCTCGTCAAGTCGTCGCCGACCGATCTCGTCCGCGCGCCGCCGCCCGCGCGCGACGCCGCCGAGCCCGCGCGCAAGAAAACTTCCTGAGCCGCAGAAAAATGTCCGGCAGACCCTGATACAATCACCGCGATGTCGTGTCCCCTCTGCGACGACACGGGCTGGAAGCCCGTTGGCGAGAACGAAGCAAACGGCATCCGCCGCGTCGTCCGTTGCGACTGCTGGCGCGAGAACGTCGGGCGCCAACATCTGTCGGACGCCAACATCCCGAAGCGCTACCAGCACTGTACGCTCGAGAATTTCACCGCCTACAACGAGTCGCTCGAAAAGGCGGTCACGAAAGCGCGCCGACTCGCCGAGGCTTTTCCGGTGGTGGGGCAGGGACTGTTTCTGGAAGGGCAGCCGGGCGTCGGCAAGACGCATCTCGCGGTCGCCGTCCTCAAGCAGGTCATGCAGTCTTCTCGAGCGCGCGGCCTCTACTACGACACGCGCGATCTGCTCCGCGTCATCCGCAGCACGTACGATCCGTCAATCCGGACCACCGAGCTCGAGATCCTCAGGCCCGTCATGAAAGCGGATCTCCTCGTTCTCGACGATCTGGGCGCGGAAAAGACCTCCGAATGGGTCGAAGAGACGATGAACCTCATCGTCAACACGCGGTACAACGAGCGGCGGGCGACGATCTTCACGTCCAACTACATGGATATTCCCGACGACACCGATCCGAACTCGCTGCTGTTCCGGATCGGTTTTCGGATGCGGTCGCGCCTACATGAGATGTGCGAGTTCATTGTCATGGACGGCGCCGACTACCGAGAGATGCCCGTCAATGGCGGCGTCGACGACCTCATGGCGCTCTGGAAGATGCGCCGCAAGACGCTGCCCTCGCGCGCCGGCCGCACCGCGCGCGCGCAATTGCGCGAGCCGGCGGTCCGCGACGGCCGCGCCGATCTCAAATGGCCAGGCGGACGGGCGGGATCATGAGATGTGGTGATGTGGTGATATGGTGATGGGATGATGGAGTGATGGAATTGCCTGTCATCCCCACATCTCCAACGTCACCCCATTACCCGATCACCCCATCACCAAATGTTAGGTCTGTATCTCCACGTCCCGTTCTGTTCCGCCATCTGCAACTACTGCAACTTCAACCGCGGGCTGTTCGACGCCTCGCTGAAGGCGCGGTACGTCGAGGCGCTGCTCAGCGAGATCGGAAGGGCAGGAGGGGCAGGCCGGGCGGGAGCCGACACGATCTTTTTCGGCGGCGGCACGCCATCGCTGCTCGAGCCGTCCGAGATTGCATTGATCATCGCGGCGTGCGAGGATGCCTTTGACGTCGCGCGCGATCGCGAGGTGACCCTCGAAGCCAATCCGGAGAGCGTCACAGAGGACCGGCTCGCCGCATATCGCGCGGCGGGCGTGAATCGTCTGAGCTTTGGCGTCCAGTCGTTTCGAGACGACGAGCTGAAACGGCTGTCGCGGCTGCACAGCGCCGATCGCGCCCGGGCCGCGTACGGCGAGGCGCGCCGCGCCGGGTTCAACAACGTCAGCCTTGACCTGATGATGTGGCTGCCGGGGCAGCGCGTCGGGCAGTGGCTGGAATCGATCGACTGCGCGCTCGCGCTCGCGCCCGAGCATCTGTCGCTCTACATGCTGGAGGTCTACCCAAACGCGCCGCTCAAAGACGAGATGGCGCGCGCGCGCTGGTCGCAGGCGCCCGACGATGATGCGGCGGCGATGTATCTGACGGCGATGGAGCGGCTGGACGCGGCCGGGCTGGCGCAGTACGAGATCTCGAATGTCGCGCGGCCTGGCAGGCGGTCGCGGCACAACTTGAAATACTGGACCGACGGCGAGTGGCTGGGCTTCGGCTGCGGCGCGCATTCGACGCGTGACGGCGCGCGCTGGAAGAACGTCTCGGCGACCGAGGAGTACATCGCGCGGATCCAGGCCGGCGAATCGGTCGCCTTAGACATGCGCCGCCTGCCCGCCACCGAACGGCTTGGCGACGCGCTGTTCACGGGGCTGCGGCTCTCGGACGGCGTGGACCTGTCGGCGATTGGGGAGCGGTACGGCGTCGACGTCTGGCAGCGCTACGGTGCCGATCTCGCACGATTTATCGACGCCGGGTGCCTGCTGCGCGAGGGCGCGCGGCTCAGGCTGACCCGGTCGGGTATGCTTCTGGCGAATGATGTCATGTCGGTTTTCGTGTAGCCTCGAGTACGCTAAAGTAATCCTCTTTTGTTTAAGGAGGCTTGAGATGGTTCGAACGTCCGTCGTGCGGCTAGCCGGAGGCCGGCCAGGCTGGATTGCCCTGGGAATGATCGTTGGCGTGCTGTCGGCTGGCGCCGCCTACTCCCAGACGCCGCCGGCACAGCAGCCCCCGGCCTCGCCTTCGCCCGCCGCGCAAGCGACGCCGGCGAAGAATCCGTACATTTTTTCCGGCGAAGGAGCAATGACGCTCAATTTCATCAAAGCGGACAAGGCGGCCGACTTTGAGATGGTCATCGCGAAGCTGAAGGAAGCGCTCGCCAAGAGCGACAAGCCCGACCGCAAGCAGCAGGCGGCGAGCTGGAAATTCTTCAAGGCCTCCGAACCGGGCGCCAACGGTTCGGTCCTGTACGTCTCCATCGTCGATCCGGTCGTGAAGGGCACGGATTACACGGTGTCGACGATCCTGTCCGAGGCGTTCCCCACCGAGGTCCAGGCGCTCTACAAGACGTATTCGGACTCGTATGTGAGCCAGAACATCATCAACCTCACGCTGATCGCGAATCTTGGCAAGTAGTTAGAACTTCAGATTCAGACCGGCATAGATGCGGTGCGCTGGCGAATGCAGCGCACCGCCTCCTAATCGAAAGACCCGGTAATCGACCCGCAGGCGCACCGGACCGATCAACGCGATCTTCACGCCGCCGCCGGTGTTGAGCGCGAAGCTCGTATCCTGGTGCGTGCCGAGCGTCTCGCGGTACAAACCAGCGCCGGTCGTGAAGTACGGCTGAAAGCCGAAAAACGCCACCGGCGTCTGGAACACGATGTTGCCCGAGCCGGTCGTCAGCGACGGCGCCGACGCCGTGAGGTCGTCGGTCGTGTTGGCGTACTCGAACTCGAAGCCGACCACCAGGAAGCCAATGCCGGCGGCGAGGCCTCGCACCTGCCGGTTGGCCGGCGTCGTATTCGCGCCGATGAACGCGGTGATGTCGGCAAAGGCCGGCGTTGCGATCAATCCGCAGACCAGGGTGGCGAGCGCCGTGGCGCGCACGTGGGTCATGAATGCACTCCTGCCTGCATGATAGTACAGTCCGGGGTCGTTTCGGCTTTCGCCGAGGCGCCGACTCCTGATAGAATCGCCGTAAGTCCCGTGAAGAGTCACTTTTACAGTCAGCACGCCGCGAGGCTGCGCACCGAGCTGGGCGTGGCGTTGTCGCGTCGCGCGCTGCAGGCGTTTCATCAAAAGAGCGCCGCGCGCCATCTCGCGATTGCCGCGCGGCAGTTCGCGATCCTCGCGCTCGCCACTTGGGGCCTCCTTACGATCGCGAATCCGCTCCTGTGGCTGCCGCTCGCCATCGTCGAGGGCTTCACGGTGTTCAATTTCACGGTGCTCCTGCACGAGGTCGTGCATCACACGGTCTTCGAGCGGCGGCGTCCCGCGCTCGAGCGCGCGCTCGGCTGGATCTACGCCGTCCCGAGCGGCATCTCGGCGAACCAGTTCACGCGCTGGCATCTCGATCACCACGCAGAGCTCGGATCGCCGGACGATGACCCGAAGCGGCACCACTTGTCGCCGAAGGTGAACGCGCGCTGGTACAAGCTGCTGTACTGCTCGCCGGCGCTCTTCCCGATCTACTTCCGGGCGGCGCGGAAGGAAAGTGCGACGTACCCGCGCGAGTTGCAGCAGCGGATCGCGGTCGAGCGGCGCGTGTCGATCGCGGCGCACCTGACGGTGCTGACGCTGATCTGGACGCTCGCCGGCGGCGGCGCGGCGCTGCGCGCGTACATCCTCCCGGTCTTTTTCGTCTTCCCGATCGCCTTCATGCTCAACCGGCTCGGCCAGCATTACGACATCGATCCGACCGATCCCGCCAAGTGGAGCACGCTCGTCCGCGGCCACTGGTTCTGGGACTTCGTCTTTCTCAACTCCAACTACCACCTCGAGCATCACTACTTCGCCGGCGTGCCGTTCTACCGGCTGCCGGCGCTGCAGCGGGCGCTTGCGCCGTTCTACGAGCGCCACGGGATGCGCTGGCAGACCTACTCCGGGCTGCTCTACGGATGGCTCGTCGAGAACCGGGCACCGCACACCGACTGGACGGCCGCGCCCGCCGCCGTACCGGTCCCGAAGCGCGCGAGCGCCTAGCCATGGATTTTCGTCTCACCGAGGAACAGACGTTGCTCCGGCGCAGCGTGCGGGAATTTGCGGACACCGAAATCCGCCCGCACGTGATGGAGTGGGACCAGACGCAGCACTTCCCGAGCGAGCTCGTGCCGAAGCTCGCCGCTCTCGGGCTCCTCGGCATCCAGTTTCCCGAGGCCTACGGCGGCGCCGGCATGTCGGCGGTCGACTACTGCATCTGCATCGAGGAGCTCGCTCGCGTCGATCCGGGCGTCGCGTTGTCAGTCGCGGCGCACAACGGGCTGTGCACGGCGCATATCTTCCTTTCCGGTACCGAGGATCAGAAGCAGCGATACGTGGTGCCGCTCGCCCGCGGCGAGAAGATTGGCGCGTGGGGCCTCACCGAGTCGACGTCGGGCAGCGATGCCGCGGCCATGCGGACGACGGCATCGCGGGTGGGGGAGTCGTGGGTGCTGAACGGCGCGAAAACGTTCACGACGCATGGACGTGTCGGCGACGTGCTGGTCGCGATGGCGGTGACCGATCGCGCCGCGGGCACCAAAGGCATCTCCGCGTTCATCATCGAAAAAGGGACGCCCGGCATGTCGGCCGGAAAAAAAGAAGACAAGCTCGGCATGCGCGCGAGCGACACGAGCGAGGTGCTGTTCGAGAACTGCCGGATTCCCGCCGACCATCTGCTCGGCGCCGAAGGCCAGGGCTTCGTGCACACCATGCAGGTGCTCGACGCCGGCCGCATCGGGATTGCGGCGCTCTCGGTCGGGCTTGCGCAGGGGGCGTACGAAGCGGCGGTCCACTACGCGCAGGAGCGAAAGGCCTTCGGCAAGGCGATCAGCCACTTTCAGGCCATTCAGTGGAAGATCGCCGACAACGCGACGCGCATCGAGGCGGCGCGCCTCTTGACCTATCGCGCGGCCTTTCTGAAGGATCGCGGCCACCGCACCACGCTCGAGTCGTCCATGGCGAAGCTGTACGCGAGCGAGATTGCCGTCAAGGCGGCGGACGACTGCGTGCAGATCCACGGCGGCTATGGATTCGTCAAGGACTATCCTGCCGAGAAATTCTTCCGCGACGTGAAGCTCACGACCATCGGCGAAGGGACGAGCGAGATTCAGCGGCTGGTCATCGCGCGGCAGCTGCTGGCGCGATGACCCTCGCCGACGGCGTGCTCGCCGGCGACCCGCGCGCGATGGCCCGGGCGATTTCCCTGATCGAAGACGAGGATCCGGCCGGCGCGGAGCTCGTCCGCGCGATTTTCGGCAAGACCGGCCGGGCGTATCTGGTGGGCGTCACCGGGCCGCCAGGTGCGGGCAAGAGCACGCTCGTCGATCGGCTGATCACAGAAATCAGAAACGGGACGGGCGCCGTCCCATATTCCGTCGGTGTCATCGCCGTCGACCCCACGAGCCCGTTCAGCGGCGGCGCCGTGCTGGGCGATCGGCTCCGCATGCAGGCGCACGCGGCCGACGAAGGCGTGTTCATCCGCAGCATGGCGACGCGCGGGCATCTGGGCGGCCTCGCGCGCGCCACCGGCGACGCGGCGCTCGTCCTCGACGCCGCCGGCAAGGACATCATCATCATTGAAACGGTCGGCGTCGGCCAGGACGAGGTCGACATCATTCGCACGGCCGACGTGTCGATCGTCACGCTCGTTCCCGGCACCGGAGACGACGTGCAGGCGCTCAAAGCCGGCATCATGGAGATCGCCGACATCTTCATCGTGAACAAGGCGGATCGGGAGGGCGCCGACCGGCTGGCGTCGACGATCGAGTCCAACCTGTCGCTGCAGGCGTACGGCGAGGCTGACTGGCGGCCGCCGATTCTGAAGACGGTCGCGACGAGCGGCCAGGGCGTGCCCGAAGTCGTCGAGGCGATCTGGCGCTTTCGGGAGCATGCCACGCGCACCCAGGCGGCCCGCCGACGGACGCGGAGCGAGTACCGGCTGCGCGAGCTGGTCTCGACGCGCTTCATGGATCATCTCGAGCGCGAGGTGCTGGGAGAGGGTGAACTGGCGTCGGTCGTCGATCGCGTCGCGGCGCGCGAGCTCGACCCGTACACGGCCGCCAATGATCTACTGAAGAGGGCGCTCCGCTGAAAGCCATCCTCGACCACGTGGGCATCGCCGTCGGCGACCTGCCGGCCGCGCTCGCGTTCTATCGCGACGCGCTCGGCCTGGAGATCGAAGCGTCCGAGGAGATCGCGTCGCAGCGTGTCCGCGCGCATTTCGTGCCCGTGGGCCAGTCGAGCCTCGAGCTCCTCGAGGCGACGGCGCCCGACTCTCCGATTGCCCGGTATCTCGACAAGCGCGGGCCCGGACTGCACCACATCACCCTGAGGGTCGACGACATTCGCGCGACGCTGGCGCATCTCACGCTGCGCGGTATCCGGCTGATCGACGCCGAGCCGCGCGCGGGCGCGGAAGGGGCGCTGGTTGCCTTCGTCCACCCCTCGAGCGCGCACGGTGTGCTGGTAGAGATTAAACAGGCGCGAGTCGTCGATCCCACGTCGTCAGTCGAGAGTCGGCAGTCGGCGGTCACGCGCTATACGGTTGGGAACCTCGAGCTGATCTCGCTCTGCGACGGCTTTTTCCATCTCGACGGCGGATCGATGTTCGGCACCGTGCCGAAAACGCTCTGGGAGAAAAGGACGCCGGCCGACGCGCGCAATCGCATCACGCTCGCGATGCGGCCGCTCATCGTGCGCGGCGCGCGCACGATGATCATCGACGCCGGGCTCGGCGACAAGGAGAACGAGAAGTTCAACGAGATCTACGGCGTCGAGCGGGCGCGCAACCTCGATCACGCGCTGGCCGAGGCCGGCCTCGCGCCGGACGACATCGAGATCGTGCTGGCCACGCACCTGCATTTCGATCACGCGGGCGGCTTCACGATGCGCGACGCGTCGGGCCGCCTTCGTCCCCGCTTCCCGCGCGCGCAGTACATCGTCCGCCGCGGCGAGTGGGAGGATGCGACGCACCCGCACGAGCGCAACCGCGCGAGCTACTTCCTGGATAATTACGTGCCGCTCGCCGACGCCGGCGTGCTGCAGTTGGTCGATGACGATCAGACGATCATGCCCGGGGTCAGCGTGCGGCGCACCGGCGGCCACACGATGCACCACCAGATGGCCGTCATCGAGTCGGGCGGCCGGACGGCCGCCTTCGTGGCGGATCTGATGCCGACGACGGCGCATGTGGGCCAAGCGTGGATCATGGGGTACGACCTGTATCCGATGGACACCCTCGCGGCGAAGAAAGCGTTCGTGAAAGACGCGATCGAGCGCGAGATGCTGGTCTTTTTCGAGCACGATCCGGCAGTAGCGGCGGGCTACGTCAAGGAACAGGACGGCAAGCGCCGGGTGGTTCCAGCGCTGACATGACCACAAAGGACACCATGGACACAAAGGACCGGCATCAGCCTCCAATCAAAATATGACTGTCCAAATCGGGATCATCGGCGGCAGCGGTCTGTATGACATGGCGGAGCTGACCGACCGCCAAGAGCGGACGCTCGCGACGCCGTTCGGCGAGCCGTCCGGCCCCTACGTGCTCGGCACGCTGCGCGGCAAGCGCGTGGCCTTTCTGTCGCGGCACGGCGTCGGGCATCGCATCCTGCCGTCGGAGCTGAATTTCCGCGCGAACATCTATGGCTTCAAGCTGCTCGGCGTCGAGCGCATCCTGTCGGCCAGCGCGGTCGGCAGCCTGAAGGACGAGTACAAGCCGCTCGATATCCTCGTTCCCGACCAGTTCTTCGATCGGACGAAGGGGCGGATCAGCACGTTCTTCGGCCGCGGCCTGGTGGCCCATATCGCGTTCGCGCATCCGCTGTGCGGCACGCTGTCGAAGATTGCCGCCGACTCGGCGCAGGCGGTGGGGGCGACCGTGCATCGCGGCGGTACGTACGTGAACATGGAGGGGCCCCAGTTTTCGACACTGGCCGAGTCGCGGTTGTACCGCGCGTGGGGGCTGGACGTCATCGGGATGACGAACCTGCAGGAAGCGAAGCTCGCCCGCGAGGCGGAAATCTGCTACGCGACGCTGGCGCTCGTGACCGACTACGACTGCTGGCATCCCGATCACGATTCGGTGACGGTGGACCTCATCATCGCGAACCTGCTGCAGAACGCGAAGACGGCGCAGCTCGCGATCGCGGAGGCCGTCGGCCGCATCGAGAGCGGCGCCCGCACCTGCGAATGTGCGACGGCGCTCGCCACCGCGCTCATCACGCAACCGCAGTTCGTGCCGGAAGAGACGAAGAAAGAGCTCGCGCCAATCATTGGAAAGTACATGAAGTCCTAGAACCCAGAACGTAGAACCTAGAACGCAGAACCGAGAACCGTTGAACCTATGAAGATCGTCGTAACCGGCTCCATCGCCTTCGACTACCTGATGTCGTTCCCCGGACGGTTCACCGAGCAGATCCTGCCGGACCACTTGAGCCGGTTGAGCGTCAGCTTTCTCGTCGACACCATGGACAAGCGCCGCGGCGGCTGCGGACCGAACATCGCGTACACGCTTGCGCTGCTCGGCGAGCGGCCGTTCCTGATGGCGACCGCCGGGGAGGACTTCGGCGAATACCGCCAATGGCTCGAAGCGGCCGGTGTCGACACGTCGCTCGTGGCGCAGATTCCCGGAAAATTCACCGCCTCTTTTTTCTGCAGCACCGACGAGTCGAACAACCAGATCGCGTCCTTCTACACCGGCAGCATGGCGAACGCCGCCGAGCTGTCGTTCCGGACCGTCGCCGGCTGCGGCGTGGCGATCATCTCGCCGAACGATCCCGCGGCGATGGTGCAATATGCCGAAGAGTGCCGGGCTCTCGCCATTCCGTTCATCTTCGATCCCGGCCAGCAGTGCTCGCGCATGTCGGGCGCCGAGTTGAAGGACGGCCTCGCCGGCGCGGCGATGGTGATCTGCAACGACTACGAGTTGGAGTTGTTGAGACAGAAGACCGGCCTGCGCGAAGCCGACATCCTGGCGCACGCGGCGGCGCTGCTCGTGACGCGCGGCGAGCATGGGTCGTCGGTCTACACGAGCGGCGGCGCGCGGGTCGACGTGCCTGCCGTGAGACCTTCCCGTATCGTCGATCCGACAGGCGTCGGCGACGCGTTTCGAGGCGGACTCCTCAAGGGCATGGCGCTCGGCTTGTCGTACGACGTCTGCGCCCGTCTCGGCAGCGTGGCCGCCACCTACGCCCTCGAACACCTCGGGGGACAGAGCCACGCGTTCACGTGGGACGAATTCAGAATACGGTACGAGGAACACTTCGGTCGGTTAACGATTCCGGCTGCGAAGCGTTGAGCCCCCGATGATCGGTACGGCGGTCGTTGCCGCGACGCTTCTGTCCTACGCCGTCGGATGGGCGATCGGCCTCCCGCTGCTCGTTCCCGTCTTCAACACACTCGCCGGATTCCCGTTCATGGTCGCAGCGCTTCGGCGCGGCGATCTCAGGCTCGCCGTCGGACGCATGCTCATCTGGGCGCTGACGCTTGGGGCGTGCGCGACGCTGCTCTCGTACGCGCAGCCGTGGCGCACCGACACGCTGTTCCTGCACGGGGCGTCCTACCGCGCGGAGATGTTCGGGTGGCTGATGACCGGCCGTGGGGCGGAGAGCGATCCCTCGCGCTTTCTTCCGCAGCACGCGTTGCACGCGGCGGCGTTTGCGGTGCTGGCGCTCGCAAGCGGCGGGGTCCTCGCGCTGGCGATGGGCGCCGTGCTCATGAACTACATGGGGCACTACGTGGGCGCGCTCGCCGCCGCCAGTTCGCATCCGCTCACGACGATGATCCTCGGATGGCATCCGTGGGCGGTCGTCCGTATCGCCAGCTTCGTCGCGATCGGCGTGACGCTGTCGACGCCGCTGCTCTCGCGGCTCGGCGGATTTCGGGTCGACTGGCGAGACGCGCGCCGCCTGCTGCTCATCGCCTTCGGGGGGCTCCTCTTCGACGTCACGATCAAGTGGCTACTCGCGCCCGCCTGGCGGCATCTGCTGATGCGCGTCGTGGGATGGTGAGCGACCGCCGCCTGAGCGGGGCCCTCGCCGTCTTGCCGCGCGCAGGAGCCGAACCATCAGGCTCAGGTTGTCAGGAGCGCAATTAAACCGATGAGGTACGTGGCGCTTGCAGCCAGGAAGGTCGCGCCGAAGCCCCAGTTCATCGCGATGAAGATGGCGAGCGTCGCGCCGACCACCGACAACGCCCCGTTGATTCCCCACGCCCATGTCACCAGCTCCGGCGCGCGCCGGCTCAGCAGCCGGATGCCGGCCGGCATCGGAATCCCGAGCGCCATGCCGATGGGCGCGAGCGTCGCGAACGCGATGAGCATCCGTACCTCGCGCGCGAAGGGAATCGCCCACGCGACGAGGGGCGTCACCATGCTGACGGCCGCCACGGCAAGCGTCGCGATCACCACCAGCGCCACGGCCGCCGACCGCCGCAGCGTACGCTCCCGCAAATGACGGCTCCAGGCGGCGCCGACGCCGGTCCCGAGCAGCAGCGAGAACAGCGTCACCGTGAGCGAGTACACCGGATGCCCGAGCAGAAGGACGAACCGCTGCAGCAGCGCCACCTCGACCAACATGAAGCCGGCGCCGAGTGCGCCGAAGTACACCAGCCAGCCGAGCCATCCGCGCGCCGGCGCGCCGCGGCCCGCATGGACGACGATGAGCGGGCCGAGCACGAACAACACGACGAGCGCCCCCGAGATCCCCATGAGCGTGAGCAGCGCGCTCAAGCCGTTGCCGAAGAGCATCGAGCGTCCGAAGGCGACGTGAAACTGATCGCGGAGCTTCGTCGTGTGAAAAAAGAAGGGCCGATCGTCGGTCGTGGGCCGGATGTCCTGCGGGTAGTCCGCGTAGAACTGCTGGCGATCCGGGGTGAGCACCAACCGCGCGTAGTCGGCCGTCGGCGTGCCGTCGACCCAGTTCTCGTCCGCGACGCTGGCCGTATCCGCGTCGCCGTCGAACGCCGGCGCGTAGAGGACGTGGAACTGCAGCCGGCCGGCCACGTCTCTGAGACGCGCGATCTCGTCTTTCGTGAACGGCGTCTTCTTCAACAGAAACGTCGCCACACGTTCGTGCTGCACGATCGCGAGGCGCGACCGCGCGTCCCATCCGCGGTCGGCGCACACCTGCTGCGCGAGCGACACGAGTCTCAGGCCGTCGAACACCCACCGGGTAATCGTCAGCACGCCCTCGTCGTTCAGATGATCGAGGTAGTCGCTGAAGGCCTCGACCGTGTAGAGCGTGTTTTCGGTGAGCGTGTAGGCGCCGGCGGCGGTCGCCGCCCACGTGTCGACGAGGGACGCCTGAATTACATCGTAGCGGTCCGGCGTCCGTCGCACGAAGCTGCGGCCGTCGTCGATGACGATGCGGACACGGGGGTGCGCGTAGATGCCGCCGGAGTACTCGCGAAACCGATCGCGCATCACGTCGTTGGCAATGATCGGGTTGATTTCGACGCCGTCCACGTGGCGCGCGCCGAAGACGAGCGCGGAAAGAAGGTCGCGGCCGCCGCCGGGGCCGATCACGAGGGCGGTGAAGCCCTTGGGGCTGGAGGCTGGTGGCTGGAGGCCGGTGACTGGAGGCTGGTGGCTAGTGGCTGGTGGTTCTTTTAAGTTGTACGCGAGCGCGGTGAGCTCGTAGCGCAGGTACTGCACGTTCGAGAGGTCGGGGGCGGCGTGGAGGATCGGGGTCGACGCCGCCGAGTCGATGTCCATGAAGCGCGAGTCGGGCGTCGGGCCCTGATAGGCGGCGCTCAACGACCAGTCGCCGTGCGTGCGCTCGTAGACGGCGACGCGCGAGAACGAGTTCCACTTGCTGAAGAGCACGCGATCGGTCTGGTGTCCCTTCGTGCCGGTGACGTCGAAGCCGGCGAGGCCCGTGAGCTGGCCGATGAGCGGCACGGCAAGGACCGCCGCGCCGATCGCCGCGTATGTTCCGCGCGAGGGAGCGGGCGCGAAGAGCACGCCGGCGAGGAGCGCGAGCGCCGCCGCGGCCAGCACGACGCCGGGCGCACCGAGTCGATCGAGCAGCGGGATGAGGATGAGGCAGCCGGCCGCGGCGCCCGTCAAATCCGCGGCGTAGACCGCGTTGATGCGCGAGGCGAGGCGCGAGATCGCGAGCGTGAGAATCAGCCCGCCGGCGAAAAATGGCAGCGCGGCCAGCGCGTAAATCGCGAGCATGAGGACCAGGTTGCGCGGCGAATAGTTCAGGCCGACGCGCATGCGCACGAGCATGAAGAGCGCTACGACAGTGGCGATCGCATACAGCACCGACTGGCGGGCGAGGAGCGCGCCGGTCGGATGCCGATCGAGGCGCGCGCGGGCCACGTACGCGAAGACGCCGCTCGCGCTCAAGCCGAACAGCGCGATCGAGATGGCGAGAAACGCGAAGTGGTAATACATGATCACCGAGAAGATGCGCGTGAGCGCGAGCTCGGTCATCAGCAGGGTGGCCGACACCAGCGCAACGGCAAAGCGTTCGCGCGGCGAGACGGAGGATCGCGCTTCGATCATTGCGGCAGAGTGTACCATCAGGTATGCGACGCGCCTTTGTGGCGGCCGCGGCCGGCTGGGCCTCCGCGTTGCCGCTCGCCGCGTATGCGGCGAGCCGGCCGCACGCCACCTCTGTGCCGTACACGTTTGCGCTCGCCGTCTACGGACTGGGCCGCGTCGTCTGCCATCAACTCCCGGCGCGATCGTTCTCTCTGTGGGGCGCGCAGATGCCCGTGTGCGCGCGGTGCACCGGGATCTACGTCGGCGCCGCGCTGGCGGCGGCCGCCTCGAGCGTCGTTCCGACGCTGCGCGACGCGGCGGCGAGGCGGATGCTGGTGCTTGCCGCGCTTCCGACGCTCGCGACGCTCATCTACGAGTGGACGACGGGCGTCATGCCAGCCAACTGGATTCGCGCGCTGGCGGGATTGCCCCTCGGCGCCGCGATCGCCGTCATCGTGGCGGCCGTCAGGAGCGCCCCGCGAGAGCCTAAGTAATATAAACTAACCAGTCGTGCGTGCCACTGCTGCGGAAGAGACGCAAACCGGCGGCCTCGTGCTGCTCGTGCTCGCGTCGTGGGCCGTTCCCGGCGCGGGCCATCTCTGGCTCGGGCGCCGGTCCAAAGGGCTGGTGTTTCTCATCGCGTTGCCCGCGATGTTTGCGTTCGGCCTGGCGCTCAGTGGCCGGATCTTTCCCTTCGACCTGTCGGAACCGCTCGCCGCCCTCGCGGCGCTCGCCGACCTTGGTATCGGCTTGATCTATTTTGCCGCGGGCGCGCTCGGCTACGGCGCCGGCCAGGTCCGCGCCGTCACCTACGAATACGGCAACGCGTTTCTGATCGTCGCCGGGCTGCTGAATTCGCTCGTCGTGATCGACGCCTGCGACATCGCGAAGGGCCGGAAGTGATGGCGAGCCATCTGCTGCTCCTCGTCGTCTTCTCGTTCTTCGTCTCCCTGGTCTTCGCCGTCCTCACGAAAGACGATGTGCGGGAGCAGATCCGGTTCGGCGTGCTCCTGTTCGGCGGATTCGTGTTCTCAGCCGTCGTGCTCGGCTGGCTGATGTATCCCATCCCACTCTGACGATCCCTATGGCTTTCGAAAATCTGCTGCTCGAACGCGACGGCGCGATCGCCGTCGTCACCATCAACCGTCCGAAGGTGTTGAACGCGCTCAACACGCAGACGCTCGACGAGCTGCGCCGCGTCGTGCTCGAGCTCGGGCACGACGCCGGCGTGCACGTCGTGATTCTGACCGGCGCGGGAGAGAAGGCGTTCGTGGCCGGCGCCGACATCAACGAGCTCGCCGTGCAGACGCCCACGAGCGGCCGCGAGCACGCGCTGACGGGCCAGCATGTCCTCGATCTGATCGAGAACCTCGGCAAGCCGGTGATCGCCGCGATCAACGGCTACGCGCTCGGCGGCGGATGCGAGCTGGCGATGGCGTGCACGCTGCGGCTCGCGGCGGACACGGCGAAGCTGGGACAGCCGGAGATCAATCTGGGGATCATGCCCGGATATGCCGGGTCGCAGCGGATGTCGCGGCTGGTCGGCAAGGGGAAGGCGATGGAGCTGATTCTCACCGGCGCGCCGATCGGCGCCGCGGAGGCGGAGCGGATCGGCCTGGTCAACCGCGTCGTGCCGGCGGCGGAGTTGATGACGGCCGCCCGCGCGCTGGCCGCCGATCTCGCCAAGAACGCGCCGATCGCGATGCGCTACATCATCACGGCGGTCAACAAAGGCCTGGAGATGCCCTTCGCCGAAGGATGCGTGTTCGAGGCGACGCTCTTCGGCCTGGTGGCCTCGACCGACGACATGCGCGAGGGCACCACAGCGTTTCTCGAGAAGCGCAAGCCGGCGTTCAAGGGGAAGTAGGTGCGCACCATCGAAGGCACACAGACGGCGTCGGGCTTTCGCTTCGCGATCGTCGTGTCCCGATACAACGACTTTGTGACCGAGCGGCTTCAGGCCGGTGCGCTCGCGGCGCTCGCCGCGGCGGGCGTCAGGCCGGACGATGTGACGGTCGTGGTGGTACCGGGCGCCTTCGAGATTCCGATTGCGGCGCAGCGCGCCGCCGAAAGCGGCGGGTACGACGCGGTCGTCTGCCTGGGCTGCGTCATCCGCGGTGCGACGCCGCACTTCGAGTACATCGCGTCGGCGGTGGCGAGCGGCCTGACCTCGGCGTCAGCGGCGACCGGCGTCCCGATGACGTTCGGCGTGCTGACGACCAACTCGATCGAAGAAGCGATCGACCGGGCGGGCGAGGGGCCGTCGAACAAAGGCTACGAAGCCGCGGCCGCCGCCGTCCAGATGGCGAGTGTCGTCGCGCAACTGGCACGCCAGCCGTCGACGGCGAGCTGACATGCCGCGTGCGCGCAAGGACCGCCGGCACCGCGCGCGCGAAGCGACGCTGCAGATCCTGTATCACTGGGAGGTCGGGCGCACCGACGTCGATCGTGCGGCCCGGACGTTCTTCGAGCAGCAGTGGCCCGACACCGAGGCGCCGTCCGAACCGCTGCAGACCTTCGCGTCGGCACTGTCGCGCGACACCGTGGCGCGGCTCGCCGAGATCGACGCGCTCATCGCCGGGACCGCCGAGCGCTGGCGTCCCGAGCGGATGGCGGTGATCGATCGGCTGATCCTCCGCATGGCCGTGTGCGAGCTGCTGCGCGATCCCGAGACGCCGCCGGCCGTGGTGATTAATGAAGCGCTCGAGCTGGCGCGCACGTTCAGCACCGAGGAAGCGGTCAAGTTCATCAACGGGATGTTGGACGGAATACGAAAGAAGATCGAGACGCGATAACGGCTCCACCCCTGATGTAGCTTTTTTGTATGTCCTCTCAAGACGAACAAGTTGAACAACGTCGCGCCAACCTGGCCGAGCTCGCCAGGCTCGGCGTCGAGGTCTACCCGCGGACGTTCGACCGGCGCGACGCGATTTCGGATCTGGTCGCCCGCCATGGCGAGCGGACGCACGACGAGCTCGAAGCCGACCGCACGGAAACGGCCACCGCCGGACGGATTCTGGCCATCCGATCGTTCGGCAAGGCGAACTTCCTCGTGCTGTCGGATGGCCGCGCGAAGATCCAGGTGTACATCCGGCAGGACTCCATCCCGGCGCTCGACTTCACGATCTTCAAGCTGCTCGATTTCGGCGACTGGGTCGGCGTCGAGGGGCGGCTGTTCCGGACCAAGACCAACGAGCTGACGATCTGGGCGTCGCGGCTGCACTTCCTGTCCAAGTGCCTGCTGCCGCTTCCTGAGAAGTGGCACGGGCTCACCGACGTCGAAACGCGCTACCGCCAGCGCTATCTGGATCTCATCGTGAATCCGGATTCGCGCCGGGTCTTCGAGACGCGCAGCCGAGTGGTGGCGGCGATTCGCGAGTTCATGACGGCGCGCGGCTACCTCGAGGTCGAGACGCCGATGATGCAGCCGATCGCCGGCGGCGCCATCGCGCGCCCGTTCACGACGCATCACAACACGCTCGACATGGATCTCTTCCTGCGCATCGCGCCGGAACTCTACCTCAAGCGGCTCACGGTCGGCGGCATGGAGAAGGTGTTCGAGATCAACCGCAACTTCCGGAACGAGGGGATCTCCACGCAACACAACCCCGAGTTCACCATGATGGAGTTCTACGAAGCGTACGCCGACTACCAGGCGCTGATGACGATGACCGAGGTGCTGATCTCATCGGTGGCGCGTCAGGCGATCGGCACCGACCAGATCACCTTCGGCGATCACGCGATCTCGCTGGCCCCGCCGTTCACGCGGCTGTCGCTGCGCGCGGCGGCGCGCGAGGCGGCGTCGCGGCGCCTGGCGCGTGAGGTGACCGATGCCGATCTCAGACAGCGCGACACGGCGGCCGATCTCGCGCGGCTGCTCGGGCTGGACGTCGCCGCCGGCCACGGCGCGGGCAAGATCACGACCGATATTTTCGAGGCGCTCTGCGAGGATCGGCTCGTCCAGCCGACCTTCGTCTACGATTTTCCGACCGAGGTGTCGCCGCTTTCCAAGCAGAAGCCGGACGATCCCGACACGGTCGAGCGCTTCGAGCTCTACATCGGCGGCTTCGAGGTGGCCAACGCCTTCAGCGAGCTGAACGATCCGGCCGAGCAGCGGCGGCGCTTCGAGGCGCAGCTGAAGGATCGCGCGCTCGGCGATCTCGAAGCGCATCAAATGGACGACGATTACATCCGCGCCCTCGAGTACGGGCTGCCGCCGACCGGCGGCGAGGGCGTGGGCATCGATCGCCTCGTGATGCTGCTCACCAACCGCCCCTCGATCCGCGACGTCATTTTGTTCCCGCTGATGAGAACGCGTGACTGATCTTCCATTCGAGCTCCACGTCGCCTTCCGCTATCTGCTCGCCAAGCGCAAGCAGGCGTTCATCTCGGTCATCTCGCTCATCTCGACGCTCGGCGTGACGGTCGGCGTGATGGCGCTCGTCATCGCGCTCGCGCTGATGACCGGGCTCCAGCAGGAGCTGCGCGATCGGATTCTCGGATCGAACGCGCACGTGTACGTGTTCAAGACGGGCGGCATCGCCGACTACCGCACCGAGATACCCAGGCTGCTCGCGATTCCGCACGTGGTCGGCGCGGCGCCCGCCATTCAGGGCATGGGCCTGCTGTCGGCGGCCGGCGACACGGTGCCGATTCAGATCAAGGGGATCGACGTCGCGCTCGAGCCGCAGGTCACCGACATCGCGCGCGCGATCCAGAGCGGCAGCGTGTCGGCGCTGCCGACCCCTGGCGGCAGCGGCGGCGGCGGAGCCGACGGGATTCTCCTCGGCGCCGATCTCGCCGCCAAGCTCGGCGTCCGCGTGGGCGATGCGGTCTCGCTCATCACCACGCAAGGCACGGTCTCGCCGTTCGGCATGCTGCCGCGGCCGAGGCGGCTGCGCGTCGCGGGCACCTTCAGCCTGGGGCTGTACGAGTTCGATTCGACCTACGGCTTCGTCTCGCTCGACGTCGCGAAGCGGCTGTTCGCGAAAGACGAGGTCGACCTCATCCAGCTCCGCGTCGACGACATCTACCGGGCCGGCGACATCGCCAAGGCGATCCCCGCCGCGCTCGGGCGCGAGTACCTAACGGAGGACTGGGCCGCGATGAACAAGCCGCTCTTCTCGGCGCTCTGGCTCGAGAAGATGGCCATCTCGATGACCATCGGCCTCATCGTCATGGTCGCCGCGCTCAACATCGTCGCCTCGCTCATTCTGCTGGTCATGGAAAAACATCGCGACATCGCCATTTTGAAGACGATGGGCGCGAGCGCGCGGAGCGTGACGGCGATCTTCATGATCCAGGGGCTGATCATCGGCATGGTCGGCACGACGGTTGGGGCGTCGGCCGGATTCGCCATCTCGTATGTGCTCGATCGCTACAAGCTGATCAGGGTGCCGGTGGATGTCTATCAGGTATCGCACGTGCCGTTCACGGTGCTGCCGCTCGATTTCGCGCTGGTCGTGCTAGCGGCCGTGGTCGTGTGCTTCGTGGCGACGATTTATCCCTCACGCCAGGCCGCGCGCCTCGATCCCGCGCAGGCGCTGAGATACGAATAATCGCCCATGGCGTTTGTTGAAGCTCACGGCATCGTCAAACGCTATCCGGTGGGGCAGACGTCGCTGACGGTGCTGCGCGACCTCGATTTGAGCGTCGACACCGGCGAGATGGTCGCCATCGTCGGCGCCTCGGGCGTCGGGAAGAGCACGCTGCTGCACGTCCTCGGCGGCCTCGATCGCGCCGACGCGGGGACGGTCGCGATCGGCGAGGCGGATCTGACGACGCTCATTGACGCCGACATCGTCGCGTTCCGCAACCGGCACGTCGGCTTCGTGTTTCAGTTCCATCATCTGCTGCCCGAGTTCAGCGCGCTGGAGAACGCCGAGATGCCGATGCGTATCGCGCGGATGCCGATGGCCGAGGCGCGGCCGCGGGCCGAGGCGCTGCTCGTCCGCGTCGGCCTGGGTGAGCGGCTCGTGCACCGGCCGGGGATGCTGTCGGGCGGTGAGCAGCAGCGCGTGGCCATGGCGCGCGCGCTGGTGATGCGTCCGGCGGTGCTGCTCGCCGACGAGCCGACTGGCGACCTCGACGAGCAGACCGCGGACTCCCTGCATGCGCTGCTGCGCGAGATGCACCGCGATTTCGCGCTGACCTCCATCATCGCCACCCACAACCCGCGTCTGGCCGCCGCCTGCGACCGCGTCCTGCGCCTCGAGGGCGGACGGCTGGTGCCGATCTGAAAACCCCACACCACAGGTGGGGCGGAATGCCATTGGTTGAGGCCTACCTATGCCGTATACTGTGGTTAGTATGGCCATGACCCCAACCCCATCCGTTTTCACCTAGGTAGGCTGGATGTTCGAACGGTATACCGAAAGGGCTCGACGAGTACTGTTCTTCGCCCGTTACGAGGCCAGTCAGCTTGGTAGCATCTCCATCGAGACCGAGCATCTCCTGCTTGGGCTCATACGGGAGGGCAAAGGGCTCACCAGCCGAATTTTCGCGCGCTCCCATCTGTCGCTCGAGAACATCCGCAAGGAAATCGAAGGCCGCACGGTGTTTCGCGAGAAGGTCTCCACCTCGGTCGAGATTCCCTTCAGCGCCGAAACCAAACGCGTGCTGCAGTTTGCCGCCGAAGAGGCCGACCGCCTGCTGCACAACTACATCGGTACCGAACATCTCTTGCTTGGCATCCTCCGCGAGGAGCGATCGGTGGCGGCGTCCATCCTCATGGAAAAGGGGATGCGCCTCAACACGGTCCGCGAGGACATCGTCCAGCTTCTGAACGAGAAGACGACGCTGACGCGCGTAAAGGAAACGCCGCTGCTCGCCGAGTTCAGCCGCGACCTCACCGAGTCGGCGATGAAGAACCAACTCGATCCCCTGGTGGGGCGCGAGCACGAGCTCGAGCGCGTGCAGCAGGTCCTCTGCCGCCGCACGAAGAACAACGCCGTGCTCATCGGCGAGCCCGGCGTCGGCAAGACGGCGATCGTCGAAGGGCTGGCGCAGAAGATCGTCTACGGCGACGTGCCGCACTTTCTCGCCGACAAGCGGATCCTCGCGCTCGACATCTCGCTGATCGTCGCCGGCACCAAGTATCGCGGCCAGTTCGAAGAGCGCCTCAAGGCGATCATGAAGGAGCTGACCGACAACCCGAACATCATCGTCTTCATCGACGAGCTGCATACGCTGGTCGGCGCCGGATCGGCCGAAGGCTCGCTCGACGCGGCGAACATCCTGAAGCCGGCGCTCAGCCGCGGCGAGATCCGCTGCATCGGCGCTACGACGCCGGCCGAGTACCGCAAGTACATCGAGAAGGATCGATCACTCGAGCGCCGCTTCCAGGCCATCAAGGTGGATCCACCCGGCGAGAGCGAGACGATCGAGATTCTGCTCGGCGTCAAGGATCGGTACGAGAATTTCCATCACGTCGAGTACACGCGCGACGCGATCGAGGCGGCGGTCTACCAGTCGAACCGCTACATCACGGACCGCTTCCTGCCCGACAAGGCGATCGATCTGGTCGACGAGGCGGGCGCGCGCGCCAAGCTGCGCGAAGCGGGCTACAGCGAGGAGTTCGGCGAAATCAACAAGTCCATCCGCGTCGCCGTCGAGCAGATGGAGAGCGCCGTCTCGCAGAAGGATTTCGAGAAGGCGCAGTTCTACCGCGAGCAGGAAGTGACCGCGCGCGAAAACCTGCAGTTTGTCCGCGAGAAGTTCGTCGTGACCTCGTCGGCGCGCAAGGTCGTCGTCGGCAAGGCCGAGATCGACGAGGTCGTGTCCAAGTGGACCGGCGTGCCGATGGCGTCGATCAACCAGGACGAAGGCGACAAGCTGCTGCGCATGGAAGCCGAGCTCCATCGGCGCGTCATTAGCCAGGAGAAGGCGATCTCGGCGATCTCGCGCGCCATCCGCCGCTCGCGCGCCGGGCTGAAGAACCCCAATCGTCCGGTCGGCAGCTTCGTGTTTCTGGGTCCGACCGGCGTCGGCAAGACCGAGCTGGCGCGCGCGCTCGCCAATTTTCTCTTCGGCAGCGACCACGCGCTCATCCGCTTCGACATGTCCGAGTACATGGAGAAGCACTCGGTGTCGAAGCTGATCGGCTCGCCGCCCGGATACGTCGGGCACGAAGAGGGCGGGCAGCTCACCGAGAAGGTGAAGCGCAATCCGTACTCGGTCGTGCTGCTCGACGAGATCGAGAAGGCGCACCCCGACATCTTCAACATCCTGCTACAGGTGTTCGAGGACGGCCACCTCACCGACGGCCTCGGCAACCGGGTGAACTTCAAGAACACGATCATCATCATGACGTCGAACATCGGCGCGCGCTTCATCCAGAAGAAGAGCTCGATGGGCTTCCAGTCGAGCGACACGGGCGAGATCGCCAAGAACGTCAACGACATGGTGCTCGGCGAGGTGAAGCGCACCTTCAACCCGGAGTTCATCAACCGCATCGACGAAATCATCGTCTTCGAGGCGCTCGGCGACGACGACCTGCGAAAGATTATGGGACTGCTGGTTACCCAGCTGAACGAGAACCTGGTGGATCGCAAGCTGAAAATCGCGCTCATGCCCGAGGTCATCGACTGGATCATCGAGGTCACCTGCAAGGACCGTTCGTACGGCGCGCGGCCGCTGCGCCGCGCCATCCAACGCTATGTCGAGGATCCCCTATCGGAAGAGCTCATCCGGGGCCATCTGCAGGGCGGCGACATCGAGGTCTACCTCGACGCCGGTGCACTGGCCTACCGGCCCGCCGGCGAACTGGCAGCCGGCCGAAAGCTCACGTAAAGCCGCCGGGTCGCCTGAGACGTCTAAAATCCAGTAAAGTAACGAGTTCAGCGATCGTGTGCCTTATGAATCCCTTAGCATGGTGAAGCGTCTGGTCGTGTTCCTCGCCTTGGCTCTGTTGGTGGCCGCGCCGCTCGCCGCCCAGCAGCCGGCGACGCCGCCTCAGGCCGCAGCGCCCGCCCTCGTATGCGGGACGCAAGTGCCGCAGCCCGCGAACCTGCCGCCGGTGGGTTCGGCTCCGATCCTCTGGCTCGTGGCCCCCTGCTTCGATGCCCAGGGCGGCGTGCCGCTCATCGAAACACAGACGTACCTCTATTACATCCAGGTCAAAAATCTGGTCAGCAAGCCGTCGGAGGGCACCTGGAAGCCGTACGACGACGCGACCGAGAAGATCATCCTCGACGACTTCAAGCGCCTGTGGGCGACCAACTTCCTCGACAACCTGTGGATCGACGTGCGCGACTACACCTTCAGCAACGGCGTGGTCGGCAAGATCGTCGTCTACAACATGGAGGAGCGGCAGCGGGTCAAGATCGTCGACTACATCGGGTCCAAGAACATCGAGACGTCGAAGATCGACGACAAGCTGAAGGAAGAAGACGCGGTGATCCGCCTCGATACCTTCATCGATCCCGCCCTGGTGAAAAAGGTCGAGGGTGTCGTGCGCGGGATGTTGAAAGAGAAGGGCTTTCAGTTCGCCGAGGTGACCCACGAGATTCAGATGATGCCCGGGTCGCCGAAGCTCGTCCACCTGACGTTCAAGATGGACGAAGGGCCGAAGGTCAGGATCCGCTCGATCCATTTCACCGGCAACAAGGCGATCGGCGACCGCGCGCTCAAGCGGCAGATGAAAGACAACAAGGGGCAGTGGCTCTTTTCCTTCCTCACCGGCCGCGGCACCTATCAGGAAGCCAAGTTCGACGACGACGCGGAGAAGATCGTGGCGTATTACCGCGATCACGGATACATCAACGCGCACGTCGGCGCGCCGGACGTCAAGTTCATCGAGGATTCCAAAGACACGAAGACGCGCTGGATCACGCTGGGCGTGCCCATCACCGAGGGCCGCCGCTACACGGTGGGCGACTTCACCTTCGACGGCAACATCGTCGTCAAGTCCGAGTTCCTCAAGCCGCTCTTCAAGCTGAAGACGGGCGAATACTACAGCGAAAAAGTGATCCGCAAGGGGCTCGACAAAGCGCGCGAGGTGTACGGCACGGGCGGCTATTTCGAGTTCACCGGCTATCCGGATCTCAGGCCGCGCGACCAGGCGAACCCGGTCGAGCCCGAGGTGCCCGAAGCGCTGAAGGCGACCGAACCGCCGAAGGCCGCGCAGGCGGGGCCGCCGATCGTCGACGTCGTGATGCGGATGCAGGAAGGCAAGCAGTTCTTCGTGAACCGCATCATCTTCACCGGGAATACGACGACGCGCGACAACGTGATCCGGCGCGAGCTGCGGCTGGTGGAGGACGGCGTCTTCAACACCGAGGCGCTGAAGTTCAGCATCAAGCGGCTCAATCAGCTCGGCTACTTCAAGCCGATCGAAGGCGGCAAGGACGTCAACGTCGAGAAGACGCCGGGCGCCGACAACAAAGTCGACGTCAGGCTGAAGTTCGAGGAGCAGAACCGCAATCAGCTGACGTTCGGCGCCGGCGTGTCGCAGTTCGAGGGCTTCTTCGGGCAGATGTCGTTCCAGACGTCGAACTTCCTCGGCCGCGGCGAGAACCTCACGCTGTCGCTGCAGGCCGGATCGCGCGCGCAGAACTACTCGCTGGCGTTCACCGAGCCGTTCCTCTTCGATCGCAACATCACCGGCGGCTTCAATCTGTTCAAGAGCGAGATCCGCTACATCGGCCAGTTCACGCAGCAGTCGACCGGGGCGGTGGTCACGACCGGCGTCCCGCTGGGCGGCTTCACCCGGGGCTTCATCAATTACAGCTACGAGCGCGTGCGCGTCACCGAAATCGCCGACGTCTATCAGGACCCGGTGGTGCTGGCGCGCAATCCCTTCCTGCGCGATTCGCTGCTCATCGGACAGGGTGGCGAGCGGATCATCAGCAAGGTCGTGCCGAGCTTGGTGCACAACACGGTCGACAACCCGATCTTTCCGACCACGGGCAAGCGCTACTCGCTGTCGATCGATCTGGCGGGCCTTGGCGGCAATACCAATTTCTACAAGCCGATGCTGGAAGGCGTGTGGTACTGGAAGCAGGCCAGCCGCCTCACGCTCGGTTGGCGCGCCCAATACCAGTACATCCACCCGTTCAGCGGCTCGAAGGAGCTGCCCATCTTCGAGAAGCTGTTCCTCGGCGGCGAGTACAGCCTGCGCGGCTTCGACGTCCGGACGGTCGGACCGCAGGATGCGGTGACCGGCCTCGTGCTGGGGGGCAACAAGAGCCTCTTGCTCAACGTCGAGGAGATGATCTCCATCGCCGGCCCGGTCCGCCTCATCCTCTTTTACGACGCCGGCGAGGTCGAGCCGGGGCCGGAACTGCAGGGGCCGGCGCCGTTTGTCCCCGACGGCGGATCGCTGCTGACGACGCTCAAGCCGGGGTTGAACTTCAACCTGCAGGACGTCAAGACGTCGACCGGCGCCGAAATTCGCTTCTTCATGCCGGTGCTGAACGTGCCGTTCCGGCTGATCTTCGCCTACGATCCCCAGCGGTCCGGCGTGTTCGACAACAGCTTGCAGCCGCAGAAGGGGTTCTCGTTCCGCTTTGCCGTCGGGTCCACGTTCTAGTGTAAAATCGAAAGCTTGTCGCTGATCATGAAAGGATTCCGCGTAATGAGAGGTTTCGTCATTGTTGCGTCGCTCGCGCTCGTGCTGAGCGCCGCCCCCACGTTCGCCCAAACGCCGCCCGCGCAGCCGCCAGCCCAACCTCCCGCGCAGATCGCGCCGGCTCCGGCGCCACAGCCACCTCTGCCGTTCCCGCAGGGCGCCAAGATCGCGTTCGTCAACTTCCAGCGCGTCGTCTCCGAATCGACCGACGGGAAGGCGTCGACCACGCGCGTCAACGCGCTCATCGCCAAGAAGCAGACCGAAGGCGCCGACAAGGCGAAGAAGCTGCAGGCCGACCAGCAGAAGCTGCAGACGACGGGCAGCGTGATGAGCGAGGCGGCCCGCACGCAGCTCGAGAAAGACGTCGAGCGCGAGCAGGTGGAAGGGCAGCGGTTCCAGCAGGACGCGCAGGCCGAAGTGCAGGAGCTGCAAAACGAGCTCGAAGCCGAGTTCATCAAGCGCGTGACGCCGGTGCTCGCCCAGGTGGCGAGCGAGAAAGGGCTGCAGATTCTGTTCAACGCGCAGCAGGCGGGGTTCGCGTGGATCGATCCGGGCCTCGAGCTCACCAACGAGGTCATCAAGAAGCTCGACGGCGCCGCCGCGAAACCAGGGGCGCCCAAGCAGTAATTGATTAACATCCCCATTCTCCTCGACCGGTTGTGCTACCGGTGCCCGTCGCTGCTCGTCGACGCGATCGCCGAGCACGAGGTCGGGCGCCGGCTGGTCGCCGTCAAGAACGTCACGGTCAACGAGGAGTTCTTTCAGGGGCACTTTCCCGGCACGCCGCTGATGCCCGGCGTCCTCATGCTCGAGGCGCTGTCGCAGGTGGCGGCGATCCTGCTGCTGCAGCGTGAGAACGCGCCGCCCCGCGCGCGCGTCTACCTGCGCGGCGTCAACGACGCCAAGTTCCGGCGGCAGGTGGTGCCGGGCGACCGTCTGCGGCTGGAGGTCTCGCTCGGCAGGCAGCGTGCGTCGCTGGCGCGCACGAAGGCGACGGCGTATGTCGGCGATCAGATTGTGGCGGAGGCCGAGCTCCTGCTGGGCCTCGTGCCCGACCGCACGGAGATCGACGCGACCGCCATCGTGCATCCGCGCGCCGAGATCGGCGAGGGCACGGTCATCGGGCCGCACGCGACGATCGGGCCGCGGGTGCGCATCGGCCCGAATTGCCGCATCGGCGCGTCATCAGTGATTGACGGCTGGACCGAGATCGGCGAAGGCACCGAGATCTTTCCGTTCGCGTCGGTCGGCCTCATCCCGCAGGATCTGAAGTTTCGTGGGGAAGAGACGCGTCTGGTGATCGGCCGCCGCAACATCTTCCGCGAATTCGTGACCATTCACCGCGGCACGCACGGCGGCGGCGGCGTCACCCGGATCGGCGACCACAACCTGTTCATGGCCTATGCGCACGTCGCGCACGACTGCCAGGTGGGGACCGAGACGATTTTCGCCAACGGCGCGACGCTCGCCGGCCACGTCCTGGTCGAGGACTACGCGACGATTGGCGCCTTCTCGGGCGTGCATCAGTACTGCCGCGTCGGCCGCCATGCGTTCATCGGCGGCTACTCGGTCGTCACCAAGGACGCGCTGCCGTTCGCCAAGACGGTGGGCAATCGCGCGCGCATCTACGGGTTGAATACCATCGGCCTGATGCGCCGCGGCTTCTCGCCCGACGTAATCAGCAAGTTGAAACGCACGTTCCGGTATCTGCTGCAGTCGAAGCTGAACACGACGAGCGCGCTGCAGCAGATCCGGGAAGACCGCTCGCTCGCCTGCACCGACGTGCAGTATCTACTGGACTTCATCCGGACGTCGCAGCGCGGCGTCATCCTGCGGCGGGCGACGCGTCGGGTCGATGAGGTGCTGGCGGATGAGTAGCGCCAGTAGCCATCCTCCATGCGTCTAGGCCTGATCGCCGGCAACGGACGGTTCCCCTTCCTCGTGCTCGACGCGGCCCGCCGGGCCGGCCATGACGTCACCGTGATTGCCATCAAGGAAGAAGCGTTGCCCGAACTGGCCGACGCGGCGTCGCGCGCGCCGGCCGCGGCGCTGCACTGGGTGTCGCTCGGCCAGCTGGGGACGTGCATCACCCTGCTGAAGGCGGCCGGCGTCACGCAGGCCGTGATGGCGGGCCAGGTGAAGCACGTCAAGCTCTTCGCCGACATCGTGCCAGACCTGACGCTCGTCGGCGTGCTGATGCGCCTCAAGGCGCGCAACACCGACGCACTCATCTCCGGCATCGCCGACGTGCTGCGCGACCACGGCATCGCGCTCGTCGATTCGACCGCGTTTCTCACGCCGCTGCTCGCGCGGGAGGGCGTGCTGACCCGGCGCGCGCCCACCGAGGAGCAGTGCGCCGACCTTGCGTTCGGCTACCGCATCGCCGATGCGGTCGCCGCATTGGACATCGGGCAGACGATCGCCGTGAAGGCGGCGGCGGTGGTCGCCGTGGAGGCGATGGAAGGCACCGACGCCGTCATCGCGCGGGCCGGCCAGCTCGCGGGCCGCGGCGTGCGCGTCGTGAAGGTCGCCAAGCCGCAGCAGGACATGCGCTTTGACGTCCCCGTGGTCGGCGTCTCGACGATCGAGGCGATGCAGGCGGTGGGCGCCGACGCGCTGTCGGTGGACGCGGGGAAGACGCTGATGATCGACGGCGACGCCGTGATCAAGGCCGCCGACGAGGCCGGCATCGCCATCGTCGGTCGGTTGCAGAGCAATGACTGATTACAGAAGCATGCGTTCATGAGCCTGCGAATCGCGGTCATCGGCGTCGGGCATCTGGGCCGGCATCATGCGCGCATTCTCTCGTCGCTCGCCGGCGCCGAACTGACCGCTGTCGTTGACATCAACCGCGCTCGCGCGGAAGAGATCGCCGCCGCGCATCAGACCCGCGCGCTCTTCGACCCGCGCGAGCTCCTCGGCCAGGTGGATGCTGTGACGATCGCGGTGCCGACCGAGCGCCATCGCGACGTCGCGCTGCTGTGTCTGAACGCCGGCATCCCCGTGCTCGTCGAGAAGCCGATGGCTCGGTCGATCGCCGAGGCCGACGAGATGATTGCCGCCGCGGCGAAAGCCGGCGTCACGCTCGCGGTCGGCCAGACCGAGCGATTCAATCCTGCGGTGGCCGCCGCGCGTTCGTTGCTGACCGATCCGCGCTTCATCGAAGTCCATCGCCTCGGCACGTTCCCGGAACGCAGCCTCGACATCGACGTCGTCTTCGACCTGATGATCCACGATCTCGATGTCGTGCTGTCGCTCGTCCACGCCGAGGTCGAGTCGATCGAGGCGGTAGGCGTGCCCGTGCTGACCGGCCGCGTCGACATCGCCAACGCGCGACTCCGCTTCGCCAATGGCTGCATCGTCAATCTCACGGCGAGCCGGATCAGCCGCGACCGCGTGCGCAAGATCCGGTTCTTCCAGCCGATGACGTATCTCTCCATCGACTACGCGGCGCAGAAAGTGGAGCTGTGGCGGCTCGTGACGGGCGGCGGCGCGGTGCCGGCGATCGAGGGCGGCGACGTGCCGGTGGTCGGCGAAGAGCCGCTCAAGCTCGAGCTCGCCGACTTTGTCGCGGCCGTGGTCGAGAGACGTGCGCCGGTTGTGACGGGCGAGCAGGGACGCCGTGCACTCGCGCTCGCCCAGGCGATTACAGCTAAGATGGCATTGGCCTGACGTGTACGCCGATCTCAACGATTTCCTCGCCGATCTCGATCGCCGGACGCTGCTGACGCGCGTCACCGAGCCGGTCAGCCCCGATCTCGAAATTGCCGCGGTCACCGATCGGGTGTGCAAGTCGCCCGGCGGCGGTCCGGCGTTGCTGTTCGCGCAGCCGTCCGGATTCGACATGCCGGTCGCGACCAACGTGTTCGGGTCGACCGAGCGCATGTGTCTCGCGCTCGGCGTCAACGCGCTGGACGATCTCGCGAGGGAGATCGACGAGCTGATGACGCCGCCGATGCCCAAGGGCATGCTCGACGCGCTGAAGATGCTGCCGCTCGTCAACCGGCTGTCCGACCTGATGCCGAAGACGGTGAAGGACGCGCCCTGTCAAGAAGTAGTCCGGCGCGACGGCAGCCTCGACGAGCTCCCGATTCTGAAGTGCTGGCCCGAGGACGGCGGCCGCTTCATCACGCTGCCGCTCGTCTTCACCAAGGACCCCGAGACCGGCGTGCGGAACATCGGCACCTATCGCATGCAAGTGTTCGACGGCCGCACGACCGGGATGCACTGGCAGCGCCACAAGGGCGGAGCGCAGCACCATCGCGTCGCGGAGCGGCTGGGCAAGCGCCTCGAGGTGGCGGTCGCGCTCGGCCCCGAGCCGGTGCTGACCTATTGCGCGACGGCGCCGATGCCCGAGGGGCTCGACGAGCTGCTGCTCGGCGGCTTCCTCTCGCGGCGGCGCATCGAGCTGGTGAAGTGCATCACCGTCGATCTCGACGTGCCGGCCAGCTCCCACATCGTGCTCGAAGGGTACGTGGAGCCGGGCGAGCGCCGGCGCGAAGGGCCGTTCGGCGATCACACCGGCTTCTACTCGCAGCCCGACGACTACCCGGTGTTCCACCTGACGTGCATCACGACGCGGAAGCGTCCGACGTATCTGACGACGATCGTCGGCATCCCTCCGATGGAGGACTACTACCTCGGGCTGGCGAGCGAACGCATTTTTCTGCCGATGATTCGCAAGACGGTGCCCGAGATCGTCGACATGCATTTCCCGGCCGAAGGCATCTTTCACAACCTCGTCATCGTGTCGATCGACAAGCGCTATCCGGGGCATGCGCGCAAGATCATGCACGCGTTCTGGGGGCTCGGCCAGTTGATGTTCTCCAAGACCATCATCGTGGTCGACAAGAACGTCGACGTCCACGACGTGCGCGAGGTCGCCTGGATCGTCGGCACGCACATGGATCCGCTGCGCGACATCCAGATGACGCGCGGCCCGGTGGACGATCTGGACGACGCGGCCGATCTGCCCGCGTACGGCGGGAAGATGGGCATCGACGCGACGCGCAAATGGGCGTCGGAGGGCTATACGCGCCGCTGGCCCACTCGAATCGCGACGACCGAGCAGGCTGGCCGGCGAGCGGCCACGATCCTGGAGACGATCCAGCAACAGCCGCGAAAGGGCTGAGCCTGGACGTCTTTTGTCACATGTTTGTAGTCTTATGATTGAACCGCAACCATCATGCACATAGCACTTCGCTCTCACCGCATCCCGCGTGGGTACCTCGTCGTGGCGGCCGCTTTCGCCCTGTGTTCGTTGTCGGCGAGCGCGCAACGGCCCGACGGGACAGACGCGTCCGCGACGTCAAAGCTCACGACGGTACTGGCCGATCTGTCGCAGTCGGTCACGCAGGACCAGCCGGGCCGGTCGACCGCGCGCCGCGTCGCGACGCTGTCTCCCGATGCCACGCCGCGGTCCGTGCAGGACGCGATGCGCGGCGGCCTGCTGCGGATCAACGCGAACAACGAAGCGCAGGTCTACATCCTGATGAGCGCCGTGACCGACGCGACCGTCGCGGAGCTCACGGCGGCCGGCGTGACGATCGAGATCCGCGATCCCGAGCGCCGGCGTGTGCAGGCGCGCATTCCCGTCTCGAGTCTTCAGGCGGTCGCGCAGCTGTCGATCGTCGACGCCGTCCGCCTGCCGACCTACGCGCGGCATCGGACCGGGCTCGTGACGAGCGAGGGGGACGCGATTCTTCATGCCGACGCCGTGCGGTCGCAGTTCTCGCTCGACGGCACGGGCGTGCGCGTCGGCGTCGTGTCCGACGGCCTCAAGGGCGTCTTCGCGACCGGCTGTACCACGTGCGCGGGCGCCTCGGGCGGGCCGATGTCGACGGATGATCTGCCGACCGCATCGGGCATCAGAAACGCACAAGGCGTCCTCACGCTGTCGGCCGGCGGGATCGTCGGCCGATCGTTCCAGTCCAACGGCGATCTCGAGGGTCTGCCGCCGGCGACCCCCGCGTGCAGTTTCCCGGGAGCGGGTGCCGAAGGCACGGCGCTGCTCGAGATCGTGCACGATATCGCTCCGGGCGCGAAGCTGTCGTTCGCCAACGGCGACACCGATCTCGCGTTCAATCAGGCGGTCAATTTCCTGGCCGGGTCGAACGACGTGGTGCTGGACGACATCGGGTTCTTCGGCGAGCCTTATGACGGCACGAGCGCCGTCTCGCTCAACACCGCCGCGGCGCTCAACAACCCCAAGAATCCGATTCGCGGCTACTTCACCGCGGTCGGCAACGATGCCGACGAACACTACTTCGGCAGCTACGTCGACTCGGGCGTCGACGGCACGACCGTCAGCGGCATCGCGAAGTCCGGACATCTGCATCTGTTTCAACGCACGGCCGACACGACCGACGTGCTGGGCCTCGGCGCGCAGCCCTACAATCTGATCCAGTTGCCGCAGAACGGAGAGGTCGCGATCTTCCTGACGTGGGACGATGCCTTTGGCGCGTCGGGCAACAACTACGATCTGTATCTGGTCCAGCAGAGCACCGGGAAGGTCGTGGCGAGCAGTACCGACGTGCAGAGCGGCAGGCAGGATCCCACCGAGGCGATCGACTTCGTCAACAAGGGCAGTGCGGACGCCTTCCGCATCGTCGTGCAGAACGTGGGGAACGCGGCGCAGCCGAGGCACCTCAATATTTTCTCGTTCGAGCCGGAGTGCGCGGCCGCGGGCCCGGAGCTGCTGGCGCCGCCGCGGCACGAACGGCACAACTACAACACGGCCAGCCGAAGCATTTCCGCGCAAGGCGACGCGGGCGGCTCGCCGGTGAGCGTCGTGTCGGTTGGCGCGATTTGCTCGGCGTCGGGAATCGCGGCGGGTAGCTTTTCGCCGAGCGCGCCCGACGAGTCGTGTCTCGACACGTCGAATTCGACGGCCGAGTTCTTCAGCAGCCGCGGCCCCACGCTCGACGGCCGCACCAAGCCCGACATCGCGGCCATCGACGGCGTCACGGTGTTCGGGGCGGGCGGCTTTCCCACGGCGTTCTTCGGGACGTCCGCGGCTGCGCCACACATGGGTGGGATTGCCGCGCTGTTGCTGCAGAGCGCGCCATGCTTACTGAACCGGACCACGTCCACGGTCGACCCGACGGTCGCGCGCACGACGCTGCGGAATCTGATCACGGGGCACGCGGTCGCGTTGAGCAGTCCGGCTCCCGACAACACGTTCGGCGTCGGCCGCGCCGACGCCTTGCCCGCGGTCCAGTCGACGCTTCCGACCTGGCAAGGATCGCCCACGTTCACCTTCGACGCCAACACGCCGTTTGGCGCGAGCATCGGAGCCGCGCAACTGGGCTTCTCCGATCCGAATCAGTGCGCGCTCACCGCCTTGAACTGGCAGGGAGACTGCGGCACGTCGGCCGGAGCGACGTTGACGTGTCCGGTCGGCGGACCGTTGGCAGTGACCGCTTCCGCGACCAACAACGGATTCGGATATTCGGCGTCGACCGATTTGCAGATCACGGTCACCGATTTCGTCATGGCGGCGTCGCCGTCGAGCGCCACGGTGTCCGCGGGCCAGACGGCAAGGTACACGGTGACGGTGGCGCCACAGGTCGGGCCGTACCGCAGCGCGATCACGCTCAGCTGCGTCAATCTACCGCCCCAGGCCACCTGCAGCTTCAACCCGCCGACGCTGACGCCTGGCGCCGCGTCGGCGCAGTCGATTCTGACGATCACCACGAGCTCGAGCGCGCTGACGCCGCCGGTGGGCGTGACGCCGGCGCATCCGTTCGCCGCGGTGCGCGGCTGGCGCCCACCTCTGACCGCGCCCATGCTCATGTGGCCCGCGCTGATGGCGGCGCTGTGGCTCGCCGCCCGCCGCACGAACCGCCGCCGCGCGGCGGCGTTCGCGGCCGCCTGCGTGACGTTCGCGTGCCTGGCCGGACAGGCCGTGCACGGCCGTGAACCCGCACGCACCGCG
Source organism: Acidobacteriota bacterium (assembly GCA_017883165.1). GTDB lineage: Bacteria > Acidobacteriota > Vicinamibacteria > Vicinamibacterales > CAVVIG01 > JADGOC01. Next base: position 250 of record JADGOC010000017.1, on the reverse strand, counting down.
CCGCTCGCGGAATCAGTCATGGATCCAGGCATCGCGATCTTTCCGTCCGCCCTCGACCTCGGATCGCAGACCGTGGGCACGACGACGGTGCCGCGGGTCGTCTCGCTGACCAATATCGGCGCCGACCCGCTGGCCATTGGAGCCGTGACGATGATCGGCGACTTCAGCGAAGTGACCAACTGCGGCGCCTCGCTCGCGGCGGGCGCCACCTGCGCCATCTCCGTGCGGATGACGCCGACCATCGCCGGTG
>JADGOC010000101.1 GCA_017883165.1 Acidobacteriota bacterium | reverse complement strand
AGCCCGACCGCGGCTTCGGCGGCCGCGACGGTCATCACGAAGAACACGATGATCTGCCCGTCCGCGGAGCCGAGCGCGCGGCCGAACGCCACAAACGTCAGATTCACCGCGTTCAGCATGATCTCGATCGACAGCAGCACCGTGATGATGTTGCGGCGCACGAACACGCCGGCTGTCCCAATCGTGAAGAGCACGGCGGAAAGAATCAGGTAGTGAACGAGGGTCGGCGTCGGCATCATTGATTCCCGGGGCTCCGGGGCCTCCTCGGCTCGCGGCGCGCCAGGACGACGGCGCCGACCATGGCGACGAGAATGAGGACCGAGGTGACCTCGAACTGAAACGAGTAGTCCGTGAAGAGCGACCGGCCGATCGCCGCCACCGAGCTCACCGAACCCTCGGGGAACCCACCGGTCTCGCGCCCCTTCGTCAGCGCCCACCACAACTCGACCATCAGCGCGACGGCGAGCGCCACGCCGAAGCGCGTGGGGCCGGACCGCAGCAGCGGGTGGACGCGCTCGTCGTACTCCGTCTCTTCATGCGGCGCGTTCAACAGCATCACGACGAACAGGAACAGCACCATGATGGCGCCGGCGTAGACGATGATCTGGATGACGGCGACAAACGGCGCGTCGAGCAGAATGTAGAGGCCCGACAGCGCGCCGAAGGACGCAATCAGCAGCAGCACGCTGTAGATCGGATTGCGCTGCCCGATCACGGCCAGCGACGCGCCGATGGCGATGGCGCCGAACAGGTAGAAGAGGGTGTCAGATCCCAAAATAGAGCACTCCGGCCGCCGTCGCGAGCAGATTGACAGCGGCAATCGGCAGCAGCACTTTCCACCCGAACCGCATCAGCTGATCGTAGCGATACCGCGGCAGCGTCCACCGCATCCAGATATAGAAGAAAAGAATCGCCCCGACCTTGAGGAGGAACCACACCCAGCCGAGCGACGCCGGCAGAAACGGCCCGTGCCAGCCGCCGAGGAAGAGATCCGTCGCCACCGCCGACACGGTGACCATGTTGATGTACTCCGCGAGAAAGAACATCGCGAAGCTCATGCTGCTGTACTCGGTATGGTAGCCGGCGACCAGCTCCTGCTCCGCCTCGGGAAAATCGAACGGCGCGCGGTTGGTCTCGGCGATACCCGCCGTCATGTAGACCAGAAAGCCGACCGGCTGGATGAACAGGAACCACCGCGGCACGACGCCGAACCACGTCCCCGCCTGATGGTTGACGATGTCGGAGAGCGACAGCGAGTTGGCCATCACGAGCACGCTGGCGAGCGCGAGGCCGTACGACAGCTCGTAGCTGATCATCTGCGCCGACGCCCGCAGCCCGCCGAGCAGCGAGTACTTGCTGTTCGAGCTCCAGCCGGCGAGCACGACGCCGTACACACTCATTGACGCGATAGCGAACACGACCAGAATCGCGACGTTGACGTCGGCCACCTGCAGGCGCAGCGGCTCGCTGAGCAATCCGAAGAACGTGGTTTCCGCGCCGAACGGCACGACGGCGAACGCCGCGAAGGCGGCGGTGGCCGAAATCATCGGCGCGAGCGCGAAGAGGAACGCATCGGCCGCGCGCGGCCGCAGCTCCTCTTTGAACATCAGCTTGATGACGTCGGCGAGCGGCTGGAGCATGCCCTTGGGCCCGACGAGGTACGGGCCCATCCGCTGCTGCAGAATCGCAGCCACCTTGCGCTCGGCGTAGACCATGACGGCCGCCGAGCTCAGCAGCATGACGAAGACGAAGAGCGTCAGGACGATCTGCGCGATGAGGAACGCACTCATGGATGCGTGGCCACCCCTTGACGCGCGCGCCAGTCGGCCGGCAGCGTGCAGTGGCCTTCCTTGATGTGCGCCTCGTACTCATGCCGGAAATGCTTCAGCGTCGTCAACACGGGCGTGACGGCCGCGTCGCCGAATGCACAGAGCGTCTTGCCGGCGATGTTGTTGGCCACGCTGGTGAGCAGATCGAGGTCGCTCATCTGCCCGGCGCCGCGCTCAATCTTGCGAAGGATCTTGTACAGCCAGTCGGTGCCCTCGCGGCAGGGCGTGCACTTGCCGCACGACTCGTGGCGATAGAAGTGCAGGAGGTTCTCCGCCAGCCACACCATGCAGGTCGTGTCGTCGAGCACGATGATCCCGGCGGACCCGAGAAGCGAGCCCGCCTTCTGCACGCCGTCGAAGCTCGCCTGCGTGTCGAGTTGGGTCGGGAGCAGGATCGGCACCGACGATCCTCCTGGGATCACGGCCTTGAGCGTGCGGCCGTCGCGTACGCCGCCCGCGCGCTCGTTGATCAGCTCGCCGAGCGTCACCGTCATCGGCGCTTCGTACACCCCGGGACGCTTCACGTGGCCGCTGATGCAAAACAGCTTCGGGCCGCCGTTCTTCTCCGGCCCGAGTTTCGAGTACCACTCGGCACCCTTCATGAGGATGATCGGCACGTTCGCGAGCGTCTCGACGTTGTTCACCGCCGTCGGGCAGCCGTACAACCCGACCACGGCCGGAAACGGCGGCTTGTTGCGCGGCTGCGCGCGCTTGCCTTCGAGCGATTCGAGCAGCGCCGTCTCCTCGCCCGCCTCGTACGCCCCGGCGCCCCGATGCACGTAGACGTCGCAATCGAATCCCGAGCCCAGGACGTTCTTTCCGAGAAAGCCGCGCGCGTACGCCTCGTCGATCGCTCGCTCGAGAACCTGCTGCACGTGGAAGAACTCGCCGCGAATGTAGATGTAGGCAATCTTCGCGCCGATGGCGTAGCAGCCGATGGCGCATCCTTCTATTAATAGATGCGGATTGCGCTCCATCAGCAGGTGATCTTTGAAGGTGCCCGGCTCGCTCTCGTCGGCGTTGCAGGCGATGTACTTCGGGTTGGGCGACTTCTTGTCGACGAACTGCCACTTCATGCCGGTCGGAAACCCCGCGCCTCCGCGGCCGCGCAGGCCCGACGCCTTGACGAGGTCGATCACCTCCTCCGGCTTCATCGCGAGCGCCTTGCGCAGGCCGTCGTACCCTTCGTGCTGGAGATAGAAATCCAGCGTGAAGGAGTTCGGCTCGCGCACGTGCTTCGTCAGGAGGGGCTCGAATGACACGCTACTTCTTCTCCACCACATGATGGCAGCCGGATAGCGCAGCTTCGCCGCGTGCCTTGAGATCGTCGACCAGCTTCGCCGCGTCCCCAGGCGTCAGGCACTCGTGCCACGCGTCGTTCACCATCACCACCGGCGCGCGATCGCAGGCGCCGAGGCATTCGACTTCGATCAGCGTGAAGGTGCCGCTGGGATCGGTCTCGCCAGGTTTGATCCCGAGTTTCGCCGAGAGCTCCTCGGTGACGCGTTCGGCGCCGTTCAGCGCGCAGGAGAGCGTCCGGCACACCTGCAGCACGAAGCGGCCGACCGGCTTCGTGTAGAACATCGAGTAGAACGACACGACGTCTTCGACGTCGGCCGGCGTGATGCCGAGCAGGCCGGCGACGTACCGCATGGCGCTGGCCGTGATGTGCCCCTGCTGGTATTGCACGAGGTAGAGCGCGGGCAGCACGGCCGATCGGCGCTGCGCGTCCGGATAGCGCTGCACGATCCGGTCGAAACGCGCGCGGTTCTCCGCGGTGTACTCGAAGGGCGGCCCCTGATCTCTATCGGGATCGAGATCGCGCGCCGATTTGTGGAAGGCCGCGCCGTACGTCATCTTCGGATGAAAGCTCACCGGTCCACGTCTCCCATCACGACGTCAATCGATCCAATCACGGCCACGACGTCTGCGATCAAACCGCCGACGACCATCGTTTCGAGCGCCTGGCACGCGAGCAGCGACGGCGCGCGCGACTTCACGCGCCACGGCCGGTTCGTCCCGTCGGAGACGACGTAGAAGCCCTGTTCGCCGCGCGGCCCTTCCACCGGCACGTAGGCCTCGCCCGCGGGGACCGTGAAGCCCTGCGAATAAATAAGGAAATGCTGAATGAGCGCTTCCATCTCGGTGTAGACGCGATCCTTGGGCGGCGGCGTGATGCGCGGGTCGTCTATCGCGAAAGCGCCCGTCGGGCTGATGCGATCGAGCGCCTGACGGCAGATCGCGATGCTCTCCCGCATTTCGGCGATGCGCACAAGATAGCGTGAGTAGACGTCGCCGTCGGTCTGAACCGGCACCTGAAAGTCGAACGTCTCGTAGCCAAGATAGGGAAACGCTTTGCGGACGTCGTAGGTGACGCCGGCCGCGCGCGCGATCGGGCCCACCAGGCCGTAGGCGATCGCGTCTTCTTTTGAAATCCGTCCGACGCCGCGCGTGCGCTCGATGTAGATCTCGTTCTTCGTCAGCAGATCTTCGTACTCGTTCAGCTTCCCCGGCAGCCGATCGAGGACCTCGCGCACGGCCGCGTGGAAGCCGCGCGGCAGATCCTCGCGCAGGCCGCCGACGCGGTTGTAGCTCGGAAACATGCGGAACCCGGCGATGAGCTCGTTGATGTTGAGAAGCAACTCGCGCTCGCGGAAGCAGTACATCAGCACCGACACGGCGCCGAGCTCCATGCCGTGGGTGCCGAGCCAGACCAAGTGGCTGTTGAGGCGCTGCAGCTCCGCGAGCAGCACGCGGATCGTTTTCACGCGCTCGGGAATCTCGACCGCCAGCAGCCGCTCGACGGAGAGGCAGAACGCCATGCTGTTGGACTGCGCGCTCAGGTAGTCCATCCGCTCGACGAGCGGAATCACCTGCTGCCATTTCTTCTGCTCGGTGGTCTTTTCGATGCCCGTGTGCAGGTAGCCGATGGTCGGCGCGACAGACAGGACCGTTTCGCCGTCGAGCTCGAGGACCAGACGCAGCACGCCGTGCGTGCTGGGGTGCTGCGGCCCCATGTTGACGGTCATGACTTCCGTCTTGATATCCGCCATCAGGCTGCTCTCAGCGCTGAATCAGCCATCGACAAACGCGTTCTCCACGATCTCGCAAATCGCGTGCAAGAGCGTCCGGTGCACTTCCTGCACGCGCGCGGTCGATTCGGCCGGCACGTTCACGTGAATCTCGACGACTTTGCCGACGTGGCCGCCATCGCGGCCCGTCAGCCCGATCGTCCGCAGCCCGTGGGCTTTCGCCGTCTCGAGCCCGGAGATGACGTTGGGCGAGAGCCCGCTGGTGCTGATGCCGAACGCGACGTCGCCGGCGCGTCCGAGCGCTTCGATCTGCCGAACAAACACGCGTTCGTAGCTGTCGTCGTTGCCGAGCGAGGTGAGCACGCTCGTGTCGGTCGTGAGCGCGATGGCCGAGAGCGCCGCGCGGTCGTGCTGGAAGCGGCCGACGAGCTCGGCGGCCACGTGCTGCGCATCCGCCGCGCTGCCGCCGTTGCCGAAGAGCAGCAGCTTGCCGCCGCTCTTGAGCGACGCGACAATCGCCTCCGCCGCGGACACGACCGGCTCCAGATGGCTCTTGCGGATGCGCTCGTGCAGCGCCGCGGCCTCCGCCAGCATCGACGACACGACCTGGGTGTGCGTCTTGTCGGTCACTTGCGCGCCAGCCGATCCTGTTCGACGCTGGCGCGGAACTGCTGCTCGGTCACTTGCAGCGGCTCGGCGGTGCGCGGCACCATCGTGATCTGGACCGGATAGTCCTTGCGCAGCGGAAACCCCTCCCAGTCCTCCGGCATCAGCAGCCGGCGCGGATCGGGATGGCCGTCAAAGACGATGCCGAAGAGATCCCAGACTTCGCGCTCGAGCCAATTGGCCGCCGGCCATATCGCGCTGACGGTGGCGACGTGCGCGTCGGAGCCTGGCAGCCGCACTTTCACACGGATGCGCTGGACGAGCTCGGTTGAGACGAGTATGTACACCAGCTCGAAGCGCGGCTCGCGCGGCGAGAAATCGACGGCGGTCAATTCGGCCAGAAAATCGAACCGGAGGCCGGCGCCGTCGCGCAGCGCCCGCGCGATGGCCGGTAGATCGGCGCGCGTCGCATAGATGGTCGCGTGCAAATCGAGACTCGCGGCGCTCTCGAGCGTGGCGCCAGGCACAGCCTCCTGCAACGATCGAACGAGCTCGGTGGAGTCCATTTAGGAGAGATGCTGTCGCGCGATCTTCGCCTGCAGCTGGACGATGCCGTAGATGAGCGATTCGGGGCGCGGCGGACAGCCGGGCACGTAGACGTCGACCGGCACGATTTGATCGACGCCCTGCACGAGCGCGTAGTTGTCGAAGACGCCGCCGATCGACGCGCAGGCGCCCATCGAGATCACCCATTTGGGTTCGGGCATCTGGTCGTAGATGCGGCGCAGCGCCGGCGCCATCTTGCGCGACAGACGGCCGGCGACGATCATCAGGTCGGACTGGCGCGGGCTGCCGCGGAACACCTCGGCGCCGAAGCGCGCGATGTCGTAGCGCGAGCAGCTCATCGCCATCATCTCGATGGCGCAGCACGCCAGGCCGAACGTGACCGGCCAGATGGACGAGCGCCGCGCCCACTGCACCATCTTCTCGACGCTCGTCGTCAGAACAGGGATTTCGGATTCAAGTCCCACTTGGGCCCCAATCGAGCGCGCCCTTGCGCCAGACGTAGACGTAGCCGGCCAGCAGCAGCGCCATGAACAACACGACCTGGACGAAGCCGGGCCAGCCGAGATCGCGCAGCGCCATGGCCCAGGGATACAGGAACGCCACCTCGATGTCGAAGAGCAGGAAGATCATCGCGACGAGATAGAACTTGACCGATTGCCGTTCGCGCGCGTCGCCGACCGCCGGCATGCCGCATTCGTAGGGTGCCGATTTTTCGGGCGAGGGGTTGCGCGGACCGAGCACGCTCGACAACAGGATCGACACCAGCGCGAAGCCCGCGCCGAGCGCGATCATGATGAGGATGGAGAACCAGCCCTGCATTGGGTGAGTCCGGGCTTTGTCTAACGCGCGGGGTCACGCCCCGTGGCGAGGCTTGTGAACAATTTCCCAAGCCAGGCCCAATGCTACAGCAGTCGATGGCGGTTAGTCGATAGCGGGACGGATTGACGCCGTCTGTTCCCAGACGTATCCCGGCGCGGTCGTCAACCGTTCGTCCTCGGACGGCGTGCCGATCGTGAAGTGATACAGGCTCTGAAACGCGTGGCCCCTGTGGTCGCTGTCGTCGCTGTCGCCGCTGTCGCCGCCGTCGCCAGCCATCCCCAGCACGTCATGCACCGCATCGTCATAGAAACAGCCGATCCCCGTCGCCCGCGCGCCGGCAGCCTCCGCCTCGAGATACAAGACCTGCCCGACAACCCCCGACTCCCAGAAGAGCTGCCGATAGAACGACGCGCCGAGCTCGTCGAGGCTCGCGTCGAAGTCGGCGAGCATCGCGAGGCTGAAGAAGCCGTCGGCCGCAATGTCCTGATCGCAGCTGAGACGCGCCGCCACGCGCCGGTAATCGCCGCGCGCGAGGCGCAGGAGCGGGACGTCATTCCCGGGGTCGGACGCCGGCTCCCAGAGGAACTCGCGGCCCAAGGACACCTTCAAGCGCGCGATCGCCCGCCGATCGCGCGGCAGCAGATACAGACCCGGCTCCACGTCGTCGACACGATGCACGAACAGGACGAGATGGATGCGCGCGTCCCACCACAACGCGTCCCACGGCGCGTGCGCGCCGGGCATCACGCGCGAGAGCATGCGCAGGAAGAGGTCGCGGCCGATCGACGATCGGCCGTCGAAGGCCAGCGCGCTGCGGCGCTGGAGGATGAGATCACGGGCCGGAGGGGCTGGAACGGCGGGAGGGGCAGAAAGGGAGCGCCTGCGGCCCGCGCGACGATCAAGGGCGGGAGGAGGAGTTCTGCCTTCGTCCTCCGTCGCGCGGGCGACCTCGTCGATGAACGTCCACTCGACGTGGTCAGCGCTCAACTGATTCGCTCGTCCCTGCCACACGCCGAGGCGGGCGGCGTCGGCCAGGGCGGCCGGCACGTCCCCGCTCCCCCGCGCGCCGGCCTCGGCGGTGACGAGCAGCAGGCACGCCGGCTCTTCGCGCTCGGCCTCCACGTAGTCCTCATCGCGATCGATGCCGATGAGCGACGCCACGGCGCGATGCGGCCACGCCGGCTGCAGACGCAACCGCCATCCAGCGAGCGCGGCCGACAGCCGCAGCGCCGCGATCGCGTGTCCGAGATCGTGCTGGCAGTAGCGGAACGCACGCTCGCCGTATTTCCACGCCTCCCGCCAGTGAATCGAGGTCAGCGCGATGAGGAAGGCCGATCGGCCGCCGCACGAGGCTCGCCACGCGTCGGCCGAAAATGTCGACCGCGCTTCGAGGACGTGCCGATCCGGCGCGTAGTGGTACACGCCGGCGGCGTCCGACAAGCCGCTCACCGGGCCCGCCACGACGTACGCTTCGGTGGGATGGAGATTACCGCTCGAAGGGTTCACGCGAAGCGCCCAGCGCGACTCGCGATACTGCTTCCACGCGGAGAGGCCGAGCGCGTGGCGGAGCAAGCCGCCGATCGATGCCGCCGAAAGCTCGCGCGGCGTGACCAGGCCGGGCTCAAAGAGCTGATCGTAGGTCACACCGCTCACAGGGCTGGACGCCTGCCCTCTTCCCAGCTCCAGCGGGACGACCGGCGCACCGTCGAAGGATCGAAACGGGTTGGGTTGAGACGCCCAGTCGAGATAGCCGAGCGACTGGGCGAATCGATGGAAGTGGTGCTTGGTGCCGTCGTGATACCGCACGACGGCCGACCGGCTCACGGCTTGCGCGACGCCATCTGCTTGCCGGTCGACTTCATGCGCCGGTCGATCTCTTCCATGGCCTGGCCGATCTGCGCCTTCCTGCGGTCGTGCGTCGTCGCGGCCAGCTGCTGCGCGAGCTCTGCGCGCGCGAGGCGTAGCGACTCCAGGGCGCTGACCAGTTCCGGATCGCGGACCGGCTTCGCGTTCTTCTGCGAGCGCTCGCGCTCGAGATCCTCCATCCGTTCCTGAATTCGCGCTTCTGCGTCGATCAGTCCTTCGCCAGCGTCACCCATGCGTTTGTTCTCCCGTTAGTGTTCCGATCCTCATTATAAGATGGAGCGCGTGACTGCGCGGCCGAATTCCGATCCCCTCGCGCCGTTTCATCCGGCTGTCCGGCGGTGGTTCGCGAGCGCGTTCGACGCGCCGACTCGTCCGCAAACGCTCGGTTGGCCGGCGATCGCACGCGGCGAGTCGACGCTCATCCTGGCACCGACCGGCAGCGGCAAGACGCTGGCGGCGTTTTTGTGGTGCCTCGAGCGGCTGATGTTCACGCCCCAGCCGCCCAAGGCCGAGCGCTGCCGCGTCCTCTACGTCTCGCCGCTCAAAGCGCTGGCGGTGGACGTCGAGCGGAACCTGCGCGCGCCGCTCGCCGGCATCGCGCACGTGGCGGGCGCGCTCGGCGAGCCCTACGTCACGCCGGCGATCGCGATTCGCACGGGCGATACGCCGGCCGCCGAGCGCGCGCGCTTCCAGCGCGAGCCGGCCGACATCCTGATCACGACGCCCGAGTCGCTGTACCTGCTCCTCACGTCGAACGCGCGCAACGCGCTGCGGTCGGTCGACACGATCATCCTCGACGAAATCCACGCGCTCGTGCCGACCAAGCGCGGGGCGCACCTCGCGCTGTCGGTGGAGCGGCTGACGGCGTTCTGCGCGCGCCCGCCGCAGCGCATCGGCCTGTCCGCCACGCAGCGTCCCTTGGATGAGGTGGCGCGATTCCTGGGCGGCGTCGAGTCAGGGGCTCGTCGGCCGTCACGCTCGGGACGGGCGGGAACACCGCCCAGGCAGCGCGCCGAAACCGAGGTCGCCGACGAGTTCTCGATTCACCGCGGCGCCGTCCGCTATCGCCCGGTCACGATCGTCGACGCCGGCTCGAAAAAGGCGCTGAAGCTCACCGTCGAGGTGCCGGTCGAAGACATGGCGCGTCTCACGACGGCGGACGATATTCCGAGCGGGTCGGTCGGCGATACGCGTCCTTCGATCTGGTCGGCGATCCATCCGCGGCTCCTCGAGCTGATTCGCGCGCACCGGTCAACACTCATTTTTGTGAACAGCCGCCGGCTCGCGGAACGGCTGGCCGGCGCACTGAACGAGCTCGCGGGCGAGACGCTCGTCCGCTCGCATCACGGCTCGATCGCGCGGCCGCAGCGCGTCGAGATCGAGGATCTGCTCAAGGCGGGCGCGCTGCGCGCGTTGGTCGCCACCTCGTCACTCGAGCTCGGCATCGACATGGGCGCGATCGATCTCGTCGTGCAGATTGAAGCGCCGCCCTCGGTTGCGAGCGGCCTCCAGCGGATCGGCCGCGGCGGGCACCAGGCCAACGCCGTGAGCGAAGGCGTCATCTTCCCGAAGTTCCGCGGCGATCTCGTGGCGTGCGCCGCGGTGGCCAGGGCGATGCACGACGGCGCCGTCGAATCGAGCCGCTATCCGCGCAACCCTCTCGACATCGTCGCCCAGCACGTGGTGGCGATGACGTCGATGGACGCGTGGGATGTCGACGAGCTGTTCGCGACGCTGCGGCGGGCGGCGCCGTTTGCCGAGTTGAGCCGCACGGTGTTCGAGGGCGTGCTCGACATGCTGTCGGGCCGCTACCCCTCGGACGAATTCGCGGAGCTGCGCCCGCGCGTCACGTGGGACCGCGTGGCCGGCACGATCGTGGCGCGCGAAGGCGCGAAGCGCGTCGCGATCGCCAACGGGGGGACGATTCCCGATCGCGGCTTGTACGGCGTCTTTCTCGTCGGCGCCGGTCCGGGCGCCGGACGCGTCGGCGAGCTCGACGAGGAAATGGTGTTCGAAAGCCGCCCGGGAGAAATTTTCGTGCTCGGCGCGTCGAGTTGGCGCATCGAGGAGATCACGCACGATCGCGTCCTGGTGTCGCCGGCGCCAGGCCAGCCGGGCAAGATGCCGTTCTGGAAAGGCGATCGCGCCGGCCGGCCGCTCGAGCTCGGCCTGGCAATCGGCCGGCTGACCCACGACCTGCTGCGGCTGCCGCCGGCCGCCGCCGTCAGCCGCCTCACGCGGGATCACGACCTCGACGCGCGCGCGGCGGAAAATCTCCTGCAGTACCTGCGCGATCAGCTGGCGGCGACGCGCGAGGTTCCCGATGCCACGACGATTCTCGTGGAGCGCGTGCGCGACGATCTGGGCGACTGGCGGATCTGCCTCCTCTCGCCGCGCGGCGGGCGCATCCACGCGCCGTGGGCGATGGCCGTCGCCGCGAAGATTCGCGAAGAGCGCGGGGTCGACGTCGAAACGCTCTGGGGCGACGATGGGTTCGTGGTGAGGTTCCCGGATGTGGACGAGCCGCCGGATCCGCGGCTGCTGCTGCCCGACCCGGACGACGTGCAGGCGCTCGTCGTCCGACAGCTCGGCGCGACGGCGCTCTTCGCGGCGAAGTTCCGCGAGAACGCAGCGCGGTCGCTCCTCCTGCCGAAGCGCCGCCCGGGCATGCGCACACCGCTCTGGCAGCAGCGCAAGCGCTCGGCCGATCTCCTGGCGGTCGCGTCGCGATACGGATCGTTCCCGGTGCTGCTCGAGACCTACCGCGAGTGTCTGCGCGATTTCTTCGACATGCCCGCGCTCATCACGACGCTCGCCGACGTCCGCAGCCGGAAGATTCGCGTCGTGACCGTCGATTCCGACATGCCGTCGCCGTTCGCCGCGTCGCTGCTCTTCAGCTACGTGGCCAGCTTTCTGTACGACGGCGACGCGCCGCTCGCCGAGCGCCGCGCGCAGGCGCTGGCGGTCGATCAGGCGCAGCTAGGCGAGCTCCTCGGCAGCGCCGAGCTGCGCGAGCTGCTCGACGCCGAATCGATGGACGCCATCGAGCAGCAGCTTCAGCGTCTGGATTCCCGCTATCACGCCAAGAGCGCGGACGCGGTGCACGACCTGTTGCTCGCCATCGGCGATCTCACCGCCGAGGAGCTGGCCGCCAGGACCTCGAGCCCCGAGGTCACCGCGACCGCGCCGGAGCTCGTCAAGGCGCGCCGCGTGCTCAACGTGCACGTCGCCGGCGAGGCGCGGTACGTCGCGTCGGAGGACGCCGCCCGCTATCGCGACGCGCTCGGCGTCCCGCTGCCGCCCGGGATCCCCGACGCGCTGCTGCAGCCGGTGCGCGATCCGCTTGGCGATCTCGCCCTGCGCTACGCGCGGACGCACGCGCCGTTCACCGACCTCGATTTCGCCGGGCGGTACGGCCTGTCGCCGCCGGCGGCCGAGGCGGTGCTCATGCGGCTCGCGGCGGAAGGGCGCCTCGTCGAAGGCGAGTTTCGTCCGGGCGGCACGCGGCGCGAATGGACCGACGCCGGCGTCCTCCGCCTGCTGCGACGCCGCTCGCTCGCGAAGCTGCGGCACGAGATCGAGCCGGTCGATCCCACGGCACTCGGACGGTTCACGACGACGTGGCAGGGCGTCGCGAAGCGGCGTCGCGGCGCCGACGCGCTGCTCGATGCGATCGAACAGCTGCAGGGCGCGCCCCTCGCGGCGTCGATCCTCGAGACCGAGCTGCTGCCGGCGCGCATCGAAGGCTACGACGCCGGCGATCTCGATGCGGTGATCGCCGCCGGCGAAATCGTCTGGATCGGCGTCGAGCCGCTCGGCGAACGCGACGGCCGGGTGGCGTTGTATCTCGCGGATCATCTGCCGCGGCTGCTGGCGCCAGCCGAGCCCGTCCGCGTGCCTGACTCGCGCGAGGCCGCGATCCTCGAATGCCTCCGCGCGCGCGGCGCATCCTTCTTCGGGCCGCTGCACGACGCGGTCGGCGGCGGCTACCCCGCCGAGACGGTCGACGCGCTGTGGCATCTCGCCTGGAAGGGACTCGTGACGAATGACACGTTTCACGCCCTGCGCGCCTTCACGCGCGTGCGCGCGCCGCGCCGCCGCGCGAAGCGCCCGGACGCGTCCGCGTTTCGATCGCGGCGTCTGGCGCCCGCGTCCGCCGAAGGCAGATGGTCGGTGGTCGAACGCGGGCCTGCACGGTCCGCGTCTCAGCAGCCGGCGCGCCAGTCGGCCCGGTCGGCCACACAATGGGCGGCCGCCGTGGCGCAGCAACTGCTCGCGCGCCACGGCGTGGTGACGCGCGAAGCGGTCACGGCCGAAGCCATTCCGGGCGGATTCGGCAGCGTGTATCCCGTGTTGAAAGCGATGGAAGAAAAAGGACGGCTGCGCCGCGGTTATTTCGTGTCGGGGCTTGGCGCGACGCAGTTCGCGCTGCCTGGCGCGCTCGACCTGCTGCGCTCGCTGCGCGATGCGCCGGACGAGGCGGAAGTCGTCGTACTCGCGGCAACCGATCCCGCGAGTCCGTACGGCGCATCGCTGAAATTTCCCGCCTTCGCCGCGGGCACGGCTTCTGCGGGGCGCGGGCCGACCAGGACGGTCGGCGCGACGGTCATCCTGGTCGACGGCGCGCTCGTCGCCTATCTGGCGCGCGGCGACCGGCAGCTGCTCGTCTTTCTACCGGACGCGGAGCCTGAGCGATCGAAAGCCGGCCGCGCGATCGCCCGCGCGCTCCTCGATCGCGCGCGGGAGGGCGGCGAC
>JADGOC010000100.1 GCA_017883165.1 Acidobacteriota bacterium | reverse complement strand
CGAGCTTGAAGAACTCGTCGGGGGAGCCATCGCCACGGCCGGCTGCGACCGGGCGTCAGAGGACATGGGCAGCCACAGACTCAACGCCGCCGCGAGCGCGAAAAGTACGAACCCGACGAGCGCTGACCGCTTCCACGTCATGCATGCTCCTCTTTACCGAAAAAATCGTCCACTCGGCCAGCTCCCGGTGGGAGCTTTACCGGTACCGGGGCGCGGTCACGATGATCGTCACTTCGGTTCCGGGCGGCAGATCGAGCTGATCGCGTCCTTCGACGAGAATCGCGCCGCCGGCACCGCCGACGACCGCACCGACCGCGGCGCCCTTGCCGCCGCCGGCGATGGCGCCGATGATGGCTCCGACCGCCGCGCCGATGGCGCCGTGCTCGATCCTCGTGTCATTGGTATTCGTATCGCGCACGCCGCCTTCGGCGTCGACGCGCAGCGTCTGGCCGTCGGGCGTGCGAACCGTATCAAGGACCGCTCTGAGCTCGGCGGTCTGGCCGCCGCGGAAATGGATGGTCTCGAAGTTCACCATCATGTCGGCGCGGTTGCTCGCCTGCTGGTACGGATTGACGCGCGAGACGACGCCGTCGATGCGGGCGCCTTCAAACTGCGAGGGACCTCGCACCGTCATGGTGAACCGCTCGCCGCTGCGCGAGCTCCGCGTGCTGAGCGGGGTGTCGAGCGTCGCGATGAGCCGCGTGCCGTCGGGCACCATGTATTGCCCCGTTGTCGGCGCGTAGGCAGGGGGAGCGCCGTACCCGGACCCGTACGTCGGCACCGGCCGGGAGTCGCTCGCATACAGATCCCAGCGCGGCTCGTTCGCGATGCGGCGATAGTAGCTTTGCACCGTGACCGGCTGGCTCAGCTCCTCGTTGTCCAGACGTCGCGTCACGAGCAGGCGGTCGCCGTTGTTCAGCGCCTCGAACGTCACGGAGAAGTCGCTGCCGCGGTTGCCGCTGGTCGAGACCGACAGCCGGTCGCCGACGATCTCCGCACGCGTGGCGATCAGGCGTCCGTTCGGCCCCGGTTCGTCGCGTGTCTGGCCGTCGGCGTCGAAGCTTGCGCGCGGGCCGCTCGACGAGCTGATCGTGATCATCTGGCCGTTGCGATCGATCGCGAGCGTCTGCGGCGGCTCCAGCCGGGTCAGCAGGCTCTGGTAGGCGCGGGCGCGCCGGTCGGGCGGAAGCGACCGCGTGGCCGCGTCAGCCGCGCGCTGCGGATTGTCGCCGCGCGTGCTTTCGAGCTCATACGTGCCGGTCATCCGAGAGGGAGGCGGCGCATAGCGCTGCGGCCGCTGCGCCGCGAGAGTCAGAGTGCCTGTGGCCAGCACAATCACACCGCATAATCCGAGAGCGCGTGTAGTCGTCATAAATTTTCAGTCCTTCAGTGAACGATGATAGCCACGGCCGACGAAGAGGCGCTGTGCTGTTCTGAACAGCTGCGCCACGTGGCTGCGTCGGTTCCCGAGCTACCTGGGCTGCGACCTCGATCGGTTACTTGGCAGCCGGCGGGACGAAATAGGCGGGCCGCGCGGTGACGTCGCCGCGCGCATTCTTCAGTGTGACTTTCAGATCGTGCCATCCGTCGCGGCTGACGCCGCGCGGGGTGAACGTCAGGAGGTAGCGCGCGCGCATCTCGTCGAGACCTGGCCCGCCAGCGTTGCCGTCGCCAGCGCGCCGGCCGGCGTCGCGCCAGCGGCGGCCGGTGGCGCGCCGTAGAATCGCGAGAACAACACCTTTCGCGGCTTGCCGTCGACCTTGACCGTGAAATCGGCCGGCTGCAGATCGACGACCGGATGGCCGTCCTTGTCGAAGACCGACGCTTCGGTGGTCAAGAGGTCGATACCGCTTCGGAAGACCGGCGGCTGTTGCGACGATGGCTCCTGCTGCGCGGGCGCCGCGATCATCGCGACCGACAGCGATGCCATGACTGTTCCGAAAAACAGGACATGTCGATTCATCATATGAGGGCTTTCGTCAGCTTATGAGGGGTAACTGCGCGGCTTCCCACGCGGCGATGCCGCCGGCGATCTCGCTCACGGCGCTGAAGCCGTGCTGTTGCAGCAGGCTCGCCGCGATCGACGAGCGGTAGCCGCCGGCGCAGAACACGAGCAGCGGCCGGTCGGCGGGCAATTCCGCCAGACGCGCGCTCAGATGGTTCAGTGGCACGCTGACGCTGCCCGCAAGATGCTTCGTCTCGCGCTCGCTCGGTGCGCGCACGTCGATGGCGAGCGGCGGATCGGCGCCGGCCAGACGTTCGGCCGCGAGCGGCGCGCTGATCCGCTCGGTCGTTGCCGTCAGCTCAGGATGCGACTCGAGGCTGCGCAGGCCGTCCGCGAGATATCCGACGACCTGATCGAAGCCGATGCGTCCGAGCCGCACCGCCGACTCGCTCTCACGGCCGGGGTCCGCGACGATGACGATCGGGGCGTCGTGTTTCAGGACCGTGCCGGCCCACGTCGCGTACTGGCCGCCAAGACCGATGTTGATGCTTCCCGCGAGATGCGCCGCGGCGAACTCGCCGGCCTCGCGCGTGTCGAGCAGTTGCGCCCCGGCGCCCTGCAGCGTCAGCACACGCTCGAGCGGCAGGGGATTGAGCTCGCGCGCCAGCGTTTCATCGAGCGTCGGACGCTCTTTGCTGTTCAGCACCGCGTCGTAGGTGAAGTAGGGCGGGGCGTCGGGCTGGTCGGCGGTGACGAGGTCGATGAACGCCGCTTTGCTCATCGGCTGCAGCGCGTAGTTCGATCGCCGCTGTTCTCCGACCGTCGACACGGTTTCCTTGCCGAGCGCCTTTCCGCACAGCGACCCGGCGCCGTGCGCGGGGTACACGAGGCTGGCATCGGGCAGCGTCAGCAGCTTGGTGCGCAGCGAGTCGTAGAGCAGCCCGCCCAGATCGGCGGCCGACCAGCCGAGCGCGACGCGCAGATCCGGGCGTCCGACGTCGCCGACGAACAACGTGTCGCCGGTCAGAACCGCGTACGGCTCGGTGTCGCTCCGCGCGAGGTCGTACACCGTAATCGAGATCGACTCGGGCGTGTGCCCCGGCGTCGCGAGCGCCTGCAGGCGCACCTGCCCGAACTGGACGATGGCGCCGTCGGCGAGCGGCGTGAACGGGTACTCGGCCTTCGCCGCGGCGCCCAGATAAATCGTCGCGCCCGTGCGATCGCGCAGCTCGAGATGTCCGGCGATGAAGTCGGCGTGGAAGTGCGTGAGGAAGACGTGCTGGATTCGCAGGCCCCGCTCGTCGGCGAAGGCCAGATACCGATCGATGTCGCGCTGCGGGTCGATCACGGCGGCCGTGCGCGTCGTCTCGTCACCGATGAGGTACGACGCGTGCGCCAGGCAATTCAGATAGAACTGCTCGAGGACCACCGAACGGGATCATACCGCGAGGCTACTTGGCGGTGACGAAAAGGATGTGTGCGGCGGTGTTCGGCGACTGCACCAGATTGATGCCGCCGGCCATCAGATCCGAACCCTTGGCCGTGCCGAGCAGGCCGCCGTCCACCGATCGCACCTCGTACGTCGTCGCGGCCACGAGGCCCGTCGGCTTCACGGTGAAGGTTTCCGCGCCATCGGGCGACTGAAACGCGTACACGAGCAGCTGCTTGCCGCCCGCGTCGGCGGCCTGCAGCACATCCCACGCCGGGCCGTTCTCCACCGCCGCCTGAGGCGTCAGCAGCGCCCCGGCCGCGGCGCTGAGCGTGTCGCGCGTCGATTTGTAGATGTCGATCTCGTGCGACATCTCGGCGACGTCGCTTTCCGAGAGGTCAGCGCTGCGGAAGCAGAGGCCGAGCGCGCCCGCCATCCGGCTGCGGAAGTAGAGCGACATGTCGGCCGCGTCGTGGAGCGGTTCGCTGTCGTGTTCGGTGACGAACGACAGCAGATACGCCGGCGGAAACACCGCGCTCAGCCCTTCGGCGTTGTGCCGCACGTTGACCGACGGCGCCGTCCGGTCGTCCATCCACGCGACGTCACTGTACTGCGCCATCCCCAGGTCCAGGCGATTGCCGCCGCCCGACACGTTTTCGATCAGCAGATCGGGATAGCGCGCGCGCAGCTCCGCGAGCATCGAGTACAGCGCGTTGACGTGCGTGAAGTTTCCGTCGGTCGTGCCGTGGCCGTGGCCGGGACGATCGCAGTTGATCCAAAAGTTATTGTCCCACTTCAGGTAATCTGGCTGGGCCGCGTCGATGAGCGCCGTCAGCTGATCGAGCACCCACTGGCGCGCCGCCGCGTCGCCGAGACAGATCTGCGCCACGCGATCGTTGTTGTAGCTGCCGCCCTGCATGGCCAGCCACGATTCGTCCACCCCAACCGAGCCGAGGAGCGACAGATTCACGCGCTCGGGCTCGACCCAGATGCCGAACTTCAAGCCGAGGCTGTGAGCGTAGTCGGTGAGCGGCTTCAGGCCGTTCGGGAAGCGCGCGGGATCCGGCGTCCACGAGCCGAGGCCGGAGTCGAAGTCGAACGCATTGTCGGCGCCGGCGCCGGCGTACCAGCCGGCATCAATTACGAAAAGCTCCGCGCCCATCGCCGCCGCGTGATCCATCTCCTCGCGCATCGAAGAGTCATCGATTTCGGTGCCGTATGCGAACCAGGTGTTGTAGGTCACCATCGGCGTGAGCGGACGGCCCTGCCTGATGCCTTGCAGCACGTACGATCGCAGCGCGCCCGTGGCCTGCGAGAGGCCGCCTTTCACGACGCCGAAAAGCGCATGAGGCCCCTCGATCGGCGTCTCGATCGCCATCGTCGACATCGGCGCGAGACCGAGAGACAGTGCGAGGCCGGCCGTCGAGCGATCCACCGTGAGCGACCACGCGCCCGACCACATGAGCGCGGCATAGAACTCGTCCTGCGCGCCGTCGATCGCGAACCAGGGCACCGTTTGCTCGGACGATCGCCCCTGCGCGCCGACCGTGAAGTGCTCGCCCATCGCCAGCGCCTTCTGTTCGAGCGTAAACGCGGAGTCGTGCTCGACGTCGGCGTTGTCGCCTTGCAGGCCGGTCAGCCAGTGGAGTGTGCCGTTGGGCACTGTGAGCTGGAAACCGTTGATGTCCGCGAGCGCAGCCGGAGGGCCGCCCATCGGCGCAATCGTCGTCCAGCTTTCGAAGGTCGGCGACCCGCTGGTCGCGAGATAGTGCCGCGTGACCTGCATCCCCGCCGACGGCAGATCGAACACCGCGTCGAGGCGCACCGACTGTCCGCTCGCGAACGTCACGGCGTTCTGATACACGAAGCCCTCGGCCCGGTTGCCGAAGGCCAGCCGCGCGCCGTTCAGGGTGATGGACGTGTCGGGCACCGTGCCCACGTTCCACACCTTGTTGCTCGACGTGACGAGGCGCTGCACGGCGAAATCACGCGACGGATCGAGCGCGAGCGTCAGCGTCGTCCCGTTGGCGGTGATCGCCCACGTTAGAGCGGACGTGTCGTGTGTGATGGAAGCATCGCCGAGCTTCGCCACGGTCGTTGCGGCCCCTGCCGGGGACGCGGGCAGCGCGGCGAACAACAGCACGATGAGGACTAACAGGCGACGTGGCACGGCGGTCAACGGAGCAGGCACTCTGCATTCGTTAGACCGGCCCGTACCGCAGAGGTTTAGTGATGGTTGTGCAGCCGCGAGAACGTCCTGTTGTGCCATTCCGAGACGGTCACATACGAAAATGTGATCATTTGATTTCCATTACGCCCTATCTGGTACCATCGGCGCATGCGCATCGTCATGATTCGGCTTGCTGTCGTCGTCGCCGGGGCCGCCGCGGCTGCCGGCGCGATCTCGGCCCTCTCGCTCGCCGCTCAGGCGCCCCAGGCATCCCAGGCGCTCAAGACCCGATTCGACGTGCTGATTACCCACGGCCGCATCGTCGACGGCACGGGCAGCCCCTGGTTTCGCGGCGACGTCGGCATCGTCGGCGACCGGATTGTCGCCGTCGGCGACCTGGCGGGAGTATCTGGCGCGACGGCAGTCACCGAAGTCGACGCGAAGAACCTCGTCGTCGCGCCCGGCTTCATCGATCTGCTGGGCCAGTCCGAGTTCAACGTGCTCGTGGACAACCGCGCCGCGAGCAAGATCCTTCAGGGCGTGACGACGGAGGTAACCGGCGAGGGCAGCTCGATCGCGCCGGTGAACGACCGGATGATCCAGGAGGGGGCGGCCAACGCCCGCCATTTCGGCGTGGCGCAGGACTGGCGCACGCTCGGCGAGTATTTCACGCGGCTCGAAGAGCGCACCCATCCGGCGATCAACATCGGCACGTTCGTCGGCGCCGGCGGCCTCCGCACCTACGTCGTCGGCAAAGACGATCGGCCCGCGACCGCGGCCGAGCTCGAGCAGATGAAGCAGCTCGTGGCGCAGGCGATGGAGCAGGGCGCGCTCGGCCTGAGCACGTCGCTGCAGTACGTGCCCGACCGTTTCGCGTCAACCGACGAGATCGTCGAGCTGGCGAAAGTGGCCGCGCGGTACGGCGGCGTCTATTTCACGCACCAGCGATCGGAGAGTGCCAAGATCTTCGAGTCGCTCGACGAAGTGTTCACGATCGCCGAGCGGGCGGGCATTCCCGCGGAGATCTGGCACCTGAAGACGGCGTACAAGGCGAACTGGGGCAAGATGCCGGAGGTGCTGCAGCGCATCGAGGCGGCGCGGGCGCGCGGGCTGGACGTGACGGCGAATCTGTATCCGTACCCGCGTGCGGCGAACGGCCTCGACGCGTGCCTGCCGCTGTGGGTGCGCGAGGGCGGGCTCGACAAGATGCTGGGACGGCTCAAGGATCCGGCGCAGCGCGAGAAGATCAAATCCGATATGGCCGACGCGGCCGCCACCACCTGGGAGAATCAGTGGTACGGATCGGGCGGCGGCGACGGCGTGATGCTGTCGTCGGTGCTCGCTCCCGAGCTGCGCAAGTACGAAGGGATGACGTTCACGGCGATCGGGAAGGCGATGGGGAAGGATCCGCGCGACGCCGTGATGGATCTCGTTATCGCCGACCGCGGCGAGAGCTCGGTCATCATCTCGATCATGAACGAAGACGATGTGCGCGCGGGGCTGAGGCATCCGCTGGTCGGCGTGGGCACCGACTCGGGCGCGCAGGCCGAAGACGGCAAGCTGTCGGAATCGAAATCGCATCCGCGCGCGTGGGGGTCGTTCCCGCGGATTCTCGGGCGGTACGTCCGCGACGAGCACGTGCTGACGCTCGAAGACGCGATCCGCAAGATGACGTCGAAGGCGGCGGACCGCGTCCACCTGAGCGATCGCGGCCTGCTGCGGCCGGGCATGATGGCCGATATCACGATCTTCGATCCCGCGACGATTCACGACGTGTCCACCTTCGACGATCCGAAACACTACTCGGCCGGCGTCACGCACGTGTTCGTGAACGGCCGTGCGGTCGTCTTCAACGGCGCGATCACGAACGCGCGGCCGGGCCGTGCGCTCCGCGGGCCGGGTTACGGCGCCGGCCGTCCGCAGGCCGGCTCCCGCTGACGGTCTCGCGACGTGCCTGAGTGGATCGTCGATCTCTTCGCGCGGTACGGCTACGCGGTCGTGTTCTTCGGCGTGTTCCTGGAGAACACGGGGCTGCCGGTACCGGGCGAAACGGCGCTGCTCGCCGGCGCGGCGCTGGCCAAGTTCGGACGCCTCTCCCTGTTCTGGGTGATCGTGACGGCTGTCAGCGGCGCGATTCTGGGAGACAACCTCGGGTTCGCCATCGGCCGGCGCGGCGGACGCGCGCTGGCGAAGCGTCATGGGCCGAAGGTCGGCCTCACCAAGAAGCGGCTGGAGCAGTTCGATCGCTTCTTCGAGCGCCACGGCCCGAAGACGGTGTTCGTCGCGCGCTTCATCACCGGGCTGCGCGTCTTCTGCGCGGTGCTCGCCGGGGCCAGCGGGCTGAAGTGGCTCACGTTCCTCTTCTATAACGCGACGGGCGCCGTCGTGTGGGCGACCGCGATCGGCCTGGTCGGATATATGCTCGCGTACAGCTGGGACACGCTCGAGCGCTGGGTCGGCGACAGCGGCCTCATCGCGCTCGCCGTCATCGTCGCGATCGGCGTCGTCGCCGCCATTCGACAGCGTAAGGCACGCACCACATGATCACGCTCGCGTCCGGGTTGTCGTACATCGATCTGCTGTTTCAGGATCTGCCGCGCGTGATCGCGACGGTGGTCGTGCACGGCCCAGGCGGCGTGACGCTCGTCGATCCGGGGCCGTCGAGCACGCTGCCGGTCCTCAGGCGCGAGCTGGAACGGGCCGGGATCGCGGTCGCCGACGTCACGTCGCTGCTGCTCACGCACATCCATCTCGATCATGCGGGCGCCTCGGGGACTCTCGTGCGCGAGAACCCGCGGCTGCGCGTCTACGTGCATCAGAACGGCGCGCCGCACCTGGTCGATCCCTCCAGACTTCTGGCGAGCGCCACGCGGCTCTACGGCGATGCGATGGATCGGCTCTGGGGCGAGTGCCGGCCGGTGCCGGCCGACGCCATCGTGGTGCTCGCGGGCGGCGAGCGCATCACGGCGTCTGGACGCGAGCTCGATGTCGCCTATACGCCGGGCCACGCGTCGCACCACGTCAGCTATTTCAGCGGCGACTCGGGGATCGCCTTTGTCGGCGACACGGCGGGCATTCGCCTGACGCCGGGCGGGTTCGTGCTGCCGCCGACGCCGCCGCCCGACATCGATCTCGACGCGTGGCGCGACAGCCTGAGCCGCATCGATGCCTGGGGCGCCGGGACGTTGTTTCTGACGCACTTCGGGCCGTCGGCCCCCGTCGGCCCGCATCTGCGCGAGCTCGGCGATCACCTCGAGCTGACGCGCCGGCTCGTCGCAGAGTCGCTCGCCCAGGACGGCGCCGACGAGACGAGGGAGCAGTGGTTTATCGGCGAGATCCGGCGCGCGCTGCGCCGGCGCATGACCGACGCCGACGCGCACAGCTATGAAGTGGCGGGAAGGAACGACTTGAACTGGCGCGGACTCGCGAGGTACCTACGGAAGCTCACGCCGTCGCGCGGTTCTCGGTGACCGGCTCCGCCATCTGGCGACGACGCGGATCGACCATCAGTCGGAGCGCAAAGCCCTGCGGCGTCCCCGACGGTGTCGGCGCCGACACGCGGTAAACGGCCGACAGCACCCGCCCCTGCCGGAGCGCGTCGGGCAGCATGTCCGACTCCCTGACGTCGCGTTCGAGCTGGAACTGCACGAGTCGGTACATCGGAATCGACACCACCGACTCACACTCCACATACACGCCGTGCTCGCTCACGTTGCGCGTGACGACGGTCGCAAAGCGCGTGGTGCCGCGCTGGTCTTTCCACGTCAGACGCGCCGGGAGGTCGATGCTCCGTCGACCAGCGGCCCGTTGATTGGTGGAACGCTTCGGCAGCGTCTCGGTCCAGATGTGCTTCATTTTCACGGCAGGGCTCCCGGTGTTGTACGTCGCGCAACCTAATACCTATCAAGGTTCGGACCGCATGCAAGAGTCTGAACAGCAGAGGTGGGTGCGATGACCTAACCAGCTTGTACTGAGTAGTTTAAAGAAGTGTGCAGCGAATCGATTCTTCGTGCAATTAGACTACTTGGTATCCATGTGACATGTAAACCGCATATTCAGTATCCACTCGATGGGGTATCCACTTCGGACTCTGTACGCGACTCGAGGCCCAGGCGGCGCAGCTTCAGGTACAGTCCGCGCCGCGTGAGGCCGAGCGTCCGGGCCGTTTCGGAGATGTTGCCGCCGCTGCGCGCGAGGGCGGCCTGAATCATTTCCCGCTCGACCTGTTCGACGGCCGCGGCCAGATTGGCGACGCCGCCGGCGCTGCCGCGCGGCCTCGACGAGCCGAGCGACGACGCCGGCAGCCGCGTGTTGGTGATCTCGGGCGACAGGTGCGCCGGTTCGACGGTGCCTCCCGGCGCGCTCATCGCCACGGCCCGTTGAATCTCGTTTTTCAACTGCCGGACGTTGCCCGGCCACCAATACTGCGCGAAGACGTCGAGCGCCTCCGAGCTGAGGCGGATGTCCGGCTTGCCCAATCGCTCGGACGCCTCGCGCAGGAAGTAGGTCGCCAGATGCGGAATCTCCTCGCGGCGGTCGCGCAGCGGCGGCACGTGGATGCGGATGACGCTCAGGCGGTAATAGAGATCCTCGCGAAACTTGCCTTCGGCGACGCGCTGCTCAAGGTCGGCATTGGTCGCCGCGAGCACGCGCACGTCGACGCGCTGCGGGCGCGTCTCCCCAACCGGCAGAATCTCGGATTGCTCGAGGAACCGCAGCAGCTTCGGCTGCACGTCGAGCGCGAGGTCACCGATCTCGTCGAGAAAGAGCGTCCCGCCCGCCGCCGATCGCACGAGGCCGGGCTGATCCGACACCGCGCCCGTGAAGCTGCCGCGGCGATGGCCGAAGAGCTGACTGTCGGCCAGCTCGCGGCCGGTGGTCGTGCAGTTGTACGGGAGAAACATCGCCGCGCTCCGGTGCGATCCGACGTGAATCGCGCGCGCGACGAGCTCCTTGCCTGTGCCGCTCTCGCCCGTGATGAGCACGGTGAGATCGTTGCCGGCCATCCGTTGGATCTGCTCCATCACGCGCGTCATCGCGGCGCTCGCCGCCAGAAAACCTGGTAACAGCGGCTCGAGCGAGCGATCGATGTCGATCCCGGCTGGTTCGATCGATCGGTCGCGCGCCGCGCAGAGCGCGAAGCCCTGCCGCGCCACCGTCGCGATCATCTTCAGCCGTCGCGTCATGGGATGGCCGATCGGCCGCGGGGACGCGACGAGCCCGAAGCGGGGCCCCTCCGGATCGCGACCGAGCGGCTCGACGACGAGGACGCCGCGCCCGTAGGCATTGCCGTGCGCGCCCGATCGCGCCATCATCCGCGCCGCTTCGGCGTCACAGCCGGCCGACGCGACCACGCGAACGTCACCGCCCGGCCGCTGGACGTAGACGACCGCCCCGTCGGCCGCGCTCGCCTCGAGGAGCGCCGCGGCCGTCTCCGCGCCCAGCAAGTCCGGCAGCGCTGCCGCATCCACAATCCGGCGCACGATCGCATCGTCGGCGTCAGCCGGGGAGATGACGTATTCGCCCGTGCCGACCGAGGTGAGGAGCGCCTGGGCCGCCAGCGTGTCGGCGGCGTCGCGCTCGGCGCCGAGCTGCTGGAACACGCTCAGCGCGTTGGTGAGATGACGCTCCGCAATCGAGCGGGCGCCGGTCAGCGCGACCAGCCGGCCGAGCGCGAGGTGGCTGAGCGCGGCCTGATAGCGCTCGCCGAGCATCTCGAGCAGCGTCGTGCTCTGCGCGAAATCGTGGTACGCGTCGGCGGCGCTGCCCGACTTGGCTTGCAGCGATCCGCGCAGGCGCAGGTACTCGCCCCAGGCGGCCGGCGCGGTCTTCGGATCGAGGGCGTCGGCGGCGGTCGTCAGGCGCTGCTCGGCTTCGGGCAGGCGGTCGGCGGCGATGAGCGCTTCGGCCGCAATAAGCGTGGCCTGCAGCGCGTCGGACGGCGGGGCGCCCGCGCCGAGAATCTCGTCGGCGAGGGCGAGCGCCTGCTCCGGCGATCCGCGCCGGAGCGCGAGCCGCGCGCCGAGCACGCGCACCGACCACTCGTACCAGCGGCTCGTTTGCAGGCCGTAGGCGCCGTAGGCGTCGCCGGCGCGGCCGAGATAATCGCTGGCGACGTCGTAGCGGCCGCGAATCAGCTGGATTTGTGCGAGCGTGTCGAAGACGGCGCCGGTCGTTTCGTGGAACTGGATGGGGCTGCGGACGTCGAGTGCGCGGTGCAGCGCGTCTTCGGCGCGGGCGAGGTCGCCGAGCCGCACGCAGATCTGGCCGAGCGTGGCGAGCGCCACGGCGAGGCCGTGCCCCGATTCATGTTCTTCGTGCAGCGCCACGCTGCGCTCGGCGAGCGCCAGCGCCTGCTCGTAGCGGTGCTGCATCATCGTGACGTTCGCCTGGTTGCCGCAGATGAGTGCGAGGACGTCGTCGGCGTGGACCGCCGCGGCGAGCCGCTCCGCGTGGCGCAGGGCGCCCATGGCTTCGTCGTAGCGGCCGCCCTGCGCGAGCGACACGCCGGAGAGCGAGTGCACGAGGGCGAGGTGCCGGCGGTCGCCGGCGGCGTGCAGCGCCGAGGCGGCCTTGCTGATGTGCTCGCGGACGATCGCGATGTCGCCGACTTTCGTGTAGCACTCGCCGAGCTCGTAGTGGGCGAGGCCGATCGCGCGCGAGTCGTGCGCGATCTCGGCTTGCTTGAGCGCGCGGCCGTGATGCGCGATGGCGCGCGATTGATCGCCGCGGGCGGAGGCGACGCGGCCGTGCAGCCGCCAGAGCGTCGACAGACGGCCGGGTGGGAGCGTCTCGCGGAGCGTGTCGGGCGGCCGGCCGAGCGCCGTGCCGGCCTGATCGAGATCGTCCTGCAGCAGCCACGCCTCGGCCAGCATCGATCGCACGGCGAACTCGTCGTCGCGCGTCAGCGCGGACGAGCGCAGCGCGGGCGTGAGCATCTGCGCGGCTTCCGCCCCGCGGCCGCGATCGAGCGCGGCGCCGGCGCGCGCGAGCAGCGCCTGCAGAGATGGGGAGGGCACGCCGCGAGTATAAAGTTAAAACTTGGAAGGCAGAAGTGAAAAGGGGCGTCCGCGTTCGGCGAGCCGCGCCTCGAGCCGCGCGGTGCAGTCGCAGTCGACGCAGGCCCACGGCTCGGTGCCGTTCTGATCGCGGCAGCGGCTCCGCGCGTGCGCGTCCTGCACCTTGTCCACCTCGAAATATTCCTCCCAATAGGGCCGCTCTTCGGCGAGCGGCGTCGCGCAGAAGCACACTTCCACCCAGCGGACGCGGCCGTCCGCATCCTGCCGCGCGGCCGCCATGTCGCGAAGATACTCGTCGCCCGCGATCGACCCGCGGCCGAGCGTCCCGCGATCGATCGCGTCGGCGAGTGTTGCGGCTATTTCCGGCTTGACACGGGCGGTGACGAGATAGCGCATCGTTTTTATTGTCTTCTATTGTCGCCCAAGGCGATCCTCACCAGTCGGCGCGGCGCGACCTCAGCCGTGGAGGTGCGTGGCATTCAGCTTGCGTAGTGAGACGTCGAGCCATCTCGAACCATCAAGGAGGACCGCCGTGCGTCTCATTACCCTACGCTTGACGACCGTGCTCGCGACAGTGGCCGTTGCCGGCCTGGCGCTTGTCCACGGCCAGACGCCGCCCGTGCAGCAAACGCCGCCCGCGCAGCAAACAGCGCCCATGCAGCCCCCGACCGTCATCGGGCCGGCCGCTGCGGTTGTTCCGCCGACCCCGCCGTGCCCCAGCCTGCCGCCGGGCCTCAGTGACGTCGGTCCGATGCTCGACCACATCGTCAGCGTCGTGGATCAGGCGCTCGGCAGTGTTTCGGCGTCCATGACGGCCGCGCAAGTGGCGACCACGGGCACGGCTCCTGGAAGCATGACGAGCACCGGCATGATGGGCACGAGCGCTCAGCCCGCGCCGATCACGGTGAGCGGCGGGACGACGAATAAGGTGAGCATCGACCGGGACAAGCTGGACGAGATCCGCGTCGAGGTCGAGCAGATCAAAGCGATCCTGAAGAAGTAAGTCGCGCGGCGAGGGCGGCGAGCGCGTCGCGCAGGCCGCTGTCGTAGGTCAGGC
>JADGOC010000099.1 GCA_017883165.1 Acidobacteriota bacterium | reverse complement strand
GACGGCTGGCAACGGGTTCGCTACGTTCGAATGCGACCGTTGCGGACAATTCTCGAATTTCGGCGACTCATCACCTGCGGAAGGCCGCCGCTCCCTTCAGTCGCCTGGCCCGTCGGACCCGACGTCGGGCTCATAGCCGGTCAGTGTGCAAACGGGTACAGCTGAGGCAGAGCTCAGCCGGGTATCCTCATCGGCGTGACATCTTGTGCGTACTGTGGACAGCGAGCAACTGCGAACATTCCGTCGAACCCAGGGCGCGTGTGCCTCGCACACGCCCTTGAGTTCTGGACCGAACTCTTGGCCTACGTCAAAGACCGCTCGGCGATCCCCGACGCGGCTGCCGGCTCGCCGCCACGAGACACCGAGAGCCTTCGTCAGACGCATGCTCGCAGTTGTTCTGCCACCAGCTCAGGCAACTGATCGACGCGCTCAGTAAAGGAGGCGAAGTGACGGCCGAACGGTCCTCGTACACCGAGGTCCCACTGTCCGCGCGTCTCTGATGGCGACACCATCACACTCCACTGACCAGAGCGCTCGGTGCTCTTGTAAACCTGTCGAACCTTCCGTTTGATCTCGTTCGCCACACGTACGTCGGACACACCTTCGATCACGACTTCGAGCTCCGCTGATCCCTCCCACCAACGATCCCACGCCGCGTGTTGTATCAATCTCATTGGTTCATTCCGCTCGCACGAGCGGCGTTTCAACGACATGCTCCGCCAGGAACCACACCTGCATCTCATTCGTGCGAATGACGTCGCTCACGATCAGATCGTTGGTCCCGTCGTCGCCGCGCTCCGCCGCGAGCCTGGCCATCGTGCGGGCTTCTTTCAGGACGATTTCGTGAGCGTGGAGCAGCCGCGCAATCTGTACCGGCACTTCTTCACGTCCTTTCGGCGGACGCGGAATCAGCGTCGTCTCGGCGATGTCCGCGGCCATGGCGAGGCTCACACCGCCCAGCATCTGGATGCGCTCGGCAATCGAATCGACGAACACGCTCTGTTCCTCGAAGTGTTTGTCGAACAGCAGATGCAGTTGGTAAAAGGTCGGCCCGAGCACTTGCCAATGGTGCTTCTTGTACAAATCCCGCAGCGTGACCGTGTCCGCAAGGAGTTGGTTGAGATGCTCCACGCTTTCACGGCAGACGGTTTCCGACAGCGCGATTGGCAGCCGCACGAGATGGCCATACGGCTGGATCTCGGCGGCATGCTGGTACACTCGCGGCGCGGCCTGATCCGTGATGTTCCCGTCGATGGTTTTCGTACTCATGGTGCTCCTCTCACACCGACTGTGGCTTGGAGGCCGAGCGGTCAGCCGCCGCGTACTGCCTGGCTTCAGTGACACGATCGCTCTTGGCGGCTGTGGCATATCGCTCCACCTCATGGGCGCCGCGCGCCACTGCTTCGGCGACGTCGTCACGGACGACCTGACCTCTTCGGGTGAGATCGTCGACCGTCTCTCCGACACGGGTGCTGGCCTGCTGATACTGTTCGGAAGCCCGCTTGCCGAGATTCCTCGCCGAATCGGTCGTTCGCTGACGAACCTCTGAAGCCGTTCGTGGAGCGAGCCACATCATCAGGCCGGCGCCGACGAACGTGCCCGCAAACAGTCCGATCACGAAGCCGTAGTCTTGATGCTCGTGCGTATGTGCATTCATGGGATTGGCACTCCTATGCCAATACGTTACGCGGGCGGCGAGCGGGAGGGGTGTTCACAACGGCACAGACGCTCTCCAGATGAGCTAGGAGCGCTGCCGTTGGCGGCGGGGTGCCAGGCAGCGTCCCGTCGGACTCGTCAATCGTGCAGGACGACGCTCAACAGCGAGTTGTTGATCTTGAGAGGGATGTCGCCGTTGTATTCGATGAAGCCCAGCTTCTTGAATTTGTTCAGGAAGAAATTCACGCGCGAGCGGGTCGTGCCGATCATTTCCGCAAGGGTCTCCTGCGAGATCTTCGGCACCACGCGCGCCGGCTTGTCCTGCTTCCCGTAGCGCGCCAGCAGCAGCAGCGTGCGGGCCAGCCGTTTCTCGCTCGAGTTGAACAGCTGATCGATCAAGTCTTCTTCGATCCGGATGTTGCGCGACAGCATGTGTGAGATGAACCGGTCGGACATCGCATGCTGCTTGTGCAGCAGCCGCACCATCTTTGCCTTGGCGACGAGCAAGATCACGCTTGGCGTGATGGCCGTGGCGCTGCCCATTCGGACCGCCTGGCCGGCCAGACACCCTTCGCCGAAGAAGTCGCCGGGCCCGAGCATCGCCACCACGGCTTCTCTACCGGTCTTCGACACCACTGACAGTTTGACGCCGCCCGATTGAACGTACATGACATCCTCGCAGGCGTCCCCCTGCCTGAAGATGGTCTCTCCCCGCCCATACTCCACGATGGTCTTCGCAATCCCCGACGACTCGAGAAACGCCTGGGCGTTGAACGCTGGAATGGCTTTTGCCTTAGCGCGGGAGAGCTTCAGAGGCTTCATGTGTAAAGTATGACACACACACGGCCAGCCCATGGGCGTGTGCACTAGTGAACAGCCGAGGTTGATGGCCCGGCGCTATCATTGCGGACGATCGGAAAGGAAATCACCGTGCTCTCAACACTTGTCATCGTCCTCCTGGTCTTGTGGCTGCTCGGCGTCGTCACGTCTTACACGCTCGGAGGCCTCATCCACATCCTCCTGGTGGTCGCGATTGTCGTCGTGCTGCTCCGCATCATTCAGGGCCGGAATCCGCTCCAAGGGTAGTCGCTTCCGTCGCCCTCGGTTTCATAGGCGCCCTCTTGCGGTCCTGCCCAGCAGGCCGTTCATGCTCCGTTTGTATGCGTCGAACGCCCTCTTCCCTTGCCGCGTCAGCCGCAGCAGCGTGAGCATCCCGCTTCTCACAATCCCAATCGTCGAACGAGTTGCCGCTTCGCCACGTCGACCATCACGAGGTACGTGAGGGTCGCGGGAATCAGGAACGCAAAATAAGAGACAGGCAGCTTCGTGAAGCCGAGAAACGTGGCCAGCGGCGTCGCCGGCAGCACGGCGCCGATGGCGACGATGACGAGCGTCGTCACCGTCAACGCACGGCTCGGGCGGCTCCGAAAGGGATTCCCCATCGTGCGGATGACGAAGAGCACCAGGGTCTGGGTCGCCAGCGATTCGACGAACCACCCCGTGTGGAACAACGACTGGTGCGCGTGGAAGTAATGCAGCAGCACGTAAAACGTGAGGAAGTCGAAGATCGAGCTGATCGGGCCGATAAATACCATGAAGTCGCGAATGACCCGCATGTCCCACCGCTGGGGATGCCGAAGATAGGCATCGTCGACGTTGTCACCCGGGATCGTGACCTGGGCCAGGTCGTACAGGAAGTTGTTCAACAGGATTTGCGTCGGCAGCATCGGCAGGAATGGTAGGAACACGGACGCCGCCGCCATGCTGAACATGTTGCCGAAATTCGAGCTGGTACCCATCAGCAGGTACTTCATCATGTTGCCGGAGGCACGGCGGCCTTCGAGAATGCCACGATGCAGGACGCGAAGGCTCGGCTGCCCGAGGATGATGTCTGCCGCGTCGCGCGCGACGTCGGCGGCCGTCATCACTGAAATGCCGACATCGGCCGTGTGCAGGGAGGGCGCGTCATTGATGCCGTCGCCCATGAATCCCACCACGTGCCCTCGACGCTTCAGCGCGAGAAGGATCCGGTTCTTCTGCGCTGGCGAGACGCGCGTGAACACGGACGCCTGCTCCGCCAGGTGACCGAGCGCCGCGTCGTCGATCCGTGCGAGGTCGTCGCCCGTCACGATCTGCTGCTCATCGAGCCCGATGGCTCGGCAAACGTGACGCGCGACCCGTTCGTTGTCACCAGTCAGAATCTTGACCGCAATGCCGTCGCGCTTGAGGTCCGCCAGCACGCCGGCGACGTCAGGCAGGACGGGATCGGCGAAGCTGACGAAGCCTGCCAACACGAGATCGGCCTCGTCGTCGCGCGAATAGGCGGCGCGAGGCTCCAGCCAGCGGTAGGCGACCGCCAGGACGCGCAGACCGTCCTCGCCCATGCGCTCGTAGACTGCGGCACACGTCTGCCGGGTCGCCGCGTCGAACGGCCTGACTTGACCTCCCGTTTCGAACGCGGTCGACCGCTCGATGATCGACTCGGACGCACCTTTGGTGATGAGGAGCCGGCGACCGCCGCCGTCCGGCGCCTCCACCACCACGGACAGGCGGCGCCGCTCGAAATCGAACGGGATTTCGTCGAGCTTCTGGTAGCCCGCCACGTCGACCGCGGCCTGCTGAAGAATGGCGGCATCCAGAGGACTCCGGATGCCGGTCTCGAAACTGCTGTTGATGGAGGCCAGTGTCAATGGTCGCGACGATGCCGCACCGGTCGGATCGACGGCCCGATCGAATTGCATCACGCCACTCGTGAGCGTGCCCGTCTTGTCGCTGCACAGGATGTCGATGCTGCCGAAATCTTGAATGGCCGGGAGATGTTTGACGATCACCTGATCGCGCGCCATCCGCAGCGCGCCCCGCGTGAGCGTGACGGAGCTGATCATCGGCAGGAACTCGGGCGTGAGACCGACGCCCAGCGCCACGGCAAAGAGCAGCGACTCGAACGCGTCGTGCTTGAACGCGATGCCCATCAGCAGGATGAAGAGCACCAGCACGACCGTCGTCCGAAGAATCAGCAGACTGAATCGCCGCAGTCCGTGTTCGAACTCCGTTTCCGGGACGCGGCTCCCCAACCGGACCGCGATGTCACCGAACATCGTCTTCGGGCCCGTGGCGACCGCCACGGCGGTGCCGGTGCCGCTCACGACCGAGGTGCCGAGGAACACCAGATGGGGTGCGTTGGGGTCGGTCGCGCCGTCCGGAGTGGCGGCGGAGGCCATTTTGTCGGCGGGCAGTGACTCGCCCGTCAACATCGATTGCTGAACGGAGAGGTCTCGCGACTCCAGCAGACGTGCATCGGCGGGCACGAGATCGCCGGCCGACAGCCGGAACACGTCGCCTGGCACGACGTTCCGCAACGGCGTCTCGACCCAGGCCCCGTCACGGAGCACGGTCGCGGTCGGGATCACCGACGACCGGAGTCGCTCCGCCGCCTGCTGCGAACGGTAGGATTGCCAGAAGTTGATGGAGACGCCGAGCACCACCATCGTCACGATGATGAGCGCATCGACCTGCTGCCCGAGCGATCCGGCAATCGCGCTCGCCACGAGCAGGATGACGACGAGGGGATTCGCGAAGAGGTGGAACAGCTGAACGACGGCCGAGAGGCGCCGGACAGGAGCGGGCTCATTCGGGCCGTACGTGCCGAGGCGCCGTGCCGCCTCGACACTGCTCAGCCCTTGTACGGTGCCAGACATGAGACGTGAGGTGCGCAGCGCTCAACCAGCGCATCGATGTCGCACCTGCTCACGGACGCGCGACTAGTCCTTGCGTTCTGTGACCGAATACCGGTTCAGCAGCGCGATCAGCTTGGCGGCGGCCTTGGGCGCGCGCACGCCCTTCGTCACGATCTCGCGGTTTTCCAGTTTCTTGCCGTAGAGCGTGCCGTTGTCATCCAGATCCTGGCGCAGCGTGGCCCCTTCCAGGGCGACGCCGGCAAACAAGCCTTGCGTTCGCGACCACGACAGAATGTCCGCGCTCATTTGTGCATCCGTCTGAGCCGTCACCGTGCGTCCGACGGGGCCTGCCGCCACGGAGCCTTCCCCGCCTAACGTGAACTTGCTGTCAAGCAGCTTATCCGCTCCCCGTTCGCTCATGACCAACATGATCAAGTCCGTCGAAGAAGCGCCGATCTGGAAGCCCACGCTCCCGCCCTCGATGCGGACCGTGGCAGGCGCAGACCAACCCGCGCCGCTCTTGTTGCGACAGGACAGATACCCCTTCCCGTACTTTCCGCCAACAACAAACGCCGCCGTCTTGAGGTCCGGGACAATCACGATGCAATGGGCTTTCTCGAGGAGATCCTGGGGAATGCCCTTATCCGGCGCCGCCATGACCTCTGAGAACACGATCGCCGCATCGTCCAGTCGCTTTGCCGGCTCGTTGTCCTGGGCCAGCAGCGGCGTGAGCGCCAAAGTCGCCGCCACAGTCGTCGCAATCATCAATTTCACTTTGTACCTTCCTTGTGTCCGAGCACGTCGTTGATCAGCTTCGCCGCATCAGCGGCCAGAGCGTTCGCGTCCTGATTGAGCTGGCCGGCCATGCGCTGCGCCTCGTCGATCCGCGTCAAGGCGATCTCCAGTCGTTTCGCATCCTCCTGTCGACCGAGTTCGTTGAGCCGCGCAGCCGCGACGCGCAACGCAGTCCGAGCCGCCTCGAAATGGCGGCTCGCTTCCCCGAAGTTGACGCTGTAGATCTCCAGTCGCGCATCGAGCACCGCGGCACGCCCTTCGAGCAGGTCGTCCCGCAGCTCAGCGATCCGGAGTGCGTGATTGATGTCCGACCGGCCCCACGCACCCCACGCCCATCCAATACCGAGCGCCACGAGCAGCGCCACACCGATTCCAAAAATGAGCTTCGTCATCGCCCCGCTCGAGGCTAGTGCCTCTTTTCAGACCTTAACGCCTGAGTCATGGCTGGGTATGTTCCATTTGAGACACCTCGATCGCCATCGTGGACGGCGTGCAGGAGGGAAGGGTTGATCTGGAGCACTCCGGCGTCCTCTTCGATGAACCCAAGCTTCTTGAACTTGCCCATGAAGACGTTCACACGCGAGCGTGTGGTGCCGACCATTTCCGCGATGATCTCTTGAGAGACATGTGGCAGCACGCATCGGCACGGGCGCCGCTCACCGCACCCGGCGAGCACGAGCAGCGTGCGCGCCAGACGCTGCTCGCTGGAACTGAGGAGCTGATCGGTCAGATCGGCTTCGAGGCGCGTGTTGCGCGCGAGGATGTGCGCGATGAATCGGTCCGAGAGCGCTTGCTGCGTGCGGAGCAGCCGAATCATCTGCACCTTCGAGACGACAAGCACCTCCGTCGCGGTCATGGCGGTCGCGGTCTGGCGCCGGACGGCGTGCCCGCCGAGCGCCTCCTCACCCAGGAACGCGCCGGTCCCCAGGAGGCCGCAGATCGCCTCCTTGCCGCTGGGCGTCGCCACGGCCAGCCGGACAAGGCCTTTCTCGATGTACATCACGCTGTCGCACGCGTCGCCCTGGGAAAAGACGACCGCTCGCTGTCCGTAGCCCGCGACGGCGAAGGGGGTGCCCGTAGACTCGAGCAGGGCGCGCACATTCAACGGGTGACGGTCTTCCTGGGATTCCATCTGCGAAAGCCGTTGAGAAGTGAAGCGATGCATTTTGATGAATAGTGCAGGTTGCGTACCACCTCCGCCATGCGGCCAACGGGGCAGTCCTGATGGGATCCCGACGTTTTTGCGTCTCATCGCCCGCTCGTTAGCCGATTCTCCGTCATGATGTACGCTGCGTACCACCTCGGCCATGCGGCGGTTCGCTTGCGCGCGCCTACCGTCGCCGGATTCTCGTCATCGCGGCACCTAAGGAGGCCTTATGCCTGTGACACGGCACGTGGAACGCCATTTCACGTCGGGTGAGACGGTCCGCGACATCGTCATCGGGATGTCGGATGGCCTGACCGTGCCGTTCGCGCTGGCCGCCGGTCTGTCCGGTGCCGTCCAGTCCACGTCGATCGTGATTACGGCAGGTCTCGCGGAAATTGCCGCGGGGTCGATCGCGATGGGTCTCGGAGGGTATCTCGCCGCCCGGAGCGATGCCGAGCACTACGCAAGCGAGCGGCGCCGCGAGCAAGCGGAAGTCCGCGACATCCCTGCGGCGGAAACCAAGGAAGTGGCCGATGTGCTCGCGTCATACGGCGTCAGTGCCGAGGCCGCGGCCCCAGTAGTACGTGCGCTGAAGAAACGGCCCGAGGCGTGGATCGACTTCATGATGCGGTTCGAGTTGGGTCTCGAAAAACCCGACCCGAAGCGGGCGCTCGTCAGCGCGGCCACAATCGCGGGGGCCTACGTCGCTGGAGGATTGATTCCGCTCGCCCCCTATTTCATCTTTCCGGCGGCGGCCCGCGCGCTGGCGGTGTCGGTCGCGTTCACGTTGCTGGCGCTGTTCGTGTTTGGCTACGTCAAGGGTCACTTCACGGGAGCCGGGCCAATTCGCAGCGCCCTGCAGACGACACTGGTCGGCGGCCTCGCAGCGGCCGCCGCCTTCGGGATTGCCCGCGCCATTTCCTGACTTAGTCTGTCGTCCGCCTCCGGCGGATGGCGAAGAACCCGCTCAGACACAAGAGCGCAGCCGACACGATCATGGCCCCTCTGGAAGCGTGGGAATCGGGGGAATGACGGCTGAAATGACCAACGTCTCAACGGCCGGCACGATGTTGTTGGACAGCGTGATTGAGATTCCGCCGGGAGTAGCATCGCTGAGCTGGGTCGCCTGTTCGGCGCGGGCGTGGAGTCTCGGCCTGTTCTCCGTAACAAACTAAGCGCGCGAAAGCCGCGGGGGCGGCTCGCTCGGCACGTCCGGCAGAAATGAACGTAGGGGGTACGAGATGGCGAATGCGGTTCTTACGCTTGGCGAAGGTTCCGAGCGCCTCCGCCAAGGTCAAGAACCCTTAGAGGCTGGAATGCGGTCCGGTCCGCGACCCTCGCGAGCGCATCGCAAAAGCGCCGGCCAATGCGAGGAGCAGCGACAGCGTGATCATCGCCCACTCGGGGAGCGTGGGAACGCCAGCGCCGCCGCCGCCGCCGCCGGCGATGGCACAGTCTGCGACCGTGTTGCTGCTCAGCGTCACTTCAGCAGTTCGCGCAAGCGCTTTTCCGGCCAGGCTTGCGCCGGCAGCCATGGTGATGCTCGTGTCCGCAAGAATATTTCCTACCAACGAACTGCCCGAGTCGAACGTCGCCGTGCTCACGACGCGCCACCAGACGTTGCAGGATGGACTCAAAACTCTGGCGGGGGCGCCGCCAGAAATAATCAGATCGCTCGCTGACTTGAAGATCCAGGTATCGCTAGCGGTACCGGTGAGCGTGAGTGTTCCACCGGTCAAGTGAAACGAGGTCGCACAGTAGACGCCTGGCACAAGGTTGGCGCCGGCCAGTTCCCCGAAAGCCCCTCCATAGGTCGTTGTGCAAACCTGGTCGAGCGCGCCGTACGCGGTATTCTTGTCTCCCATGGCGTTCTGGGCGGCCACATCGGCGTCGTGCACGCTGCCTCCGAGCACCACCGTGCCAAAGCCAGTGAAATGCGGTGGCACGCCGATACCGGGGTATATGCCCACATTGTCACCAATGGTGGTCGCGCCGGTATTGGTCACCTGTGACCCGGCGAGGATCGAGTACGTGCCGGCGTTCCCAAGACTGGGGGACGTCTGCGCAGATACGCGGGAAGGGGCGCAAAGAAGTGTGACGAACCCCACCGTTGAGAGGAGACGGACGTATTTGCGCAACATTTAGAGGCTCCTACCCTTGAACTTTCAATTGACAGGTGTATCCTACACTGTTTGCGTTGAATTGTACGATAACTCATGCACAGCGTACAATACGCAATCGTGTTTCGGGCAACTGTTCAATTTCGAACAGTTCTGTCCCGGTGGTCCCCCTAAAGTCTGAGAATGAAGACGCACGTTCCACCTGCCCTCTACGCGGTCGACCTCAGCGGGTGCACGGATCTTATCGACCGCGCGTCAGCCGAGATTATGGCCGCTTTTTGCGCGGCGCTGCGGCGGGCGGGTGCGACAGTTGTGCACGAGCTCTTCCATTCGTTTCCAGGTACCGGCCTCACCTGCGTCCTGATCCTCAGCGAATCGCATGCCATCCTCCACACGTGGCCGGAAACGGGTACGGTGA
The DNA here is from genome assembly GCA_017883165.1 of Acidobacteriota bacterium. Taxonomy (GTDB): domain Bacteria; phylum Acidobacteriota; class Vicinamibacteria; order Vicinamibacterales; family CAVVIG01; genus JADGOC01. Next base: position 3,812 of record JADGOC010000099.1, on the reverse strand, counting down.
ACATCGACATCTTTTCCTGCTCACCGAGGCTCAAGAGCCTCGAAGCGATTGATGAGCTGCGCCGGTCCTTCGGCGCCCAACATGTCACCGTGCAGGAGATCCTCCGTGCCGACGGCCACCACCCCGACGTCATTTCGCGAAGCGCGTAATTTCGCGCTGCGCGCCGTGGCGTGGAGTCTCGGCCTGTTCGGCCTCCTGCGCTTGCCTTGGATCCAGAGCCATGCTCTTCTGCCGGTGACCCAGGCTCAGGCGCGGGTTGCGACGGCGCTGTTCGCCGCGACATCACTTCCAGGGCTTCCCGTTGACGTCACGCTCGCCTGCAGCGGCGCCGACGCGACCGCACTCTGCCTGGCCGCCGTTATTGCCTATCCCGCGACCTGGCGCATGCGACTTGCCGGGGGCGGCGCCGGACTCGCGCTGATCCTCAGCCTGAACACTCTGCGGATCGGCACCCTTGGACGGGCGGTAGCGTCGCCGGCGTGGTTCAACACGCTCCATGTCTATGTCTGGCCTGCCGTTCTCACGCTCGCGATCGCCGGCTATGTGTTTGGATGGATGCGCCTTGCGGACCGCCGCCCTTCTTCCGGCGAGCGCCCGTCTTCGCCGTTGGCTACGGCGCGGCCGGCCCCGCAGCCGACGCGCCGATTCATTTTCTTCGCAGCGGCATTCCTCGTGTTGTTCTTGGCCGCGTCACCGTTCTATCTCGAGAGTCCGAGCGTCCTCGCGCTCGCCGGCTTCATTGCCCGCGCGGCCGCGGTTGTCCTCGGCATCGTCGGCATCAGCGCGCACGCCGCGGCCAATGTGCTGTCGACGCCGCGCGGCGGCTTCCTCGTCACACAGGAGTGCATTTCCACGCCGCTCATCCCGATCTACTTGGCAGCCGTCTGCGCCTATTCGACGACATGGCGGCGGCTGACGCTGGGCGCGCTCGCCACGTTGCCGCTCTTCATCGCCCTGGGCATCGTGCGACTCCTCGTGGTGGCCCTGCCGGACGCCATGATGGCCTCGCCGCTATTCTTCGTGCACGCCTTCTATCAATTACTCCTCGGCGCGGTGGTCGTGTTCCTCGCCGCGCTGTGGCGCCACGGCGGCAGAGCGGCGCTCGGCCACGCGCTGGTCGGCGTCATCGTCGGCGTTCTGCTCGTTCACCTCCTCGGTCCGTTCTACACGCGCCTGGTCACATATCCGGCCGGCGCGCCGCTCGACGATCCGCAGGGAGCGATCGCGTTCCTCCCCGCATTCCAGGTCGGCCTCTATCTCGCGCTATGGGTCGCGGCCCTCATTAATTACAGGGCCGTCGGCTGGAAGCGCTTCCTCGCCGGGTTCGCGATTCTCGGGCTCACGCAGACGGCAGGCCTACTGGCGCTGCACGTGCTGACCACCCACTCCGGCCTGACGGCGCATGTGCGCGACGTCCGCGGCTGGGCGGTTGCGGGCCCCGTGTTGATCTTCGCCGCGGTGGTCAACATTGCGCGGCCGCATCGCTGAAGTCGCCGTGGTCACGGCGATCGCCGTGATCGTCACTGTCGCGATGGGCTTACCTGTTCTTCGCGCGCCGTCGGAGCGACTGTTCGGGATGGAAATCGTCGGGCGCCATTACGATCCCTTCATCGTGATGGAGCAGTTCGCGCGCCCAATCAGCGTCGGCGTGTATTCGCAGCCGGTCACCGACATCACCGGCGCGCTGCTCGCGCGCATCTCCGGCGCGGTGGCCGCGTACAATTGGCTGGTCCTTCTCAGCTTTCCACTCGCTGCCGCCGCCGCGTATCTGCTCGCGCGTCATCTGGCGCTCTCGCCGGCTGGCGCGACCGTCGCGGCGATGGCCTACGCGTTCTCCCCGTTCCATCTGGCGCACGCCGCCTATCACCCTCACATCGCGCAGACCCAGTGGATGCCGCTGTACTTGCTCGCGCTGTGGCAGTGCCTAGACGAAGCGTCGCCGGCGGCGGTCGGCTTCCTGGGCGCCGCGACGCTGGCCGTGACGCTCTCGAACTTCTACGGCGGCTTGATCGCGGCCGTCATCACCCCGGTCGCCGTGGCTGCGTACTGGCTCGTCATAGCGGGTCGGGAGCCTTTTCCCCGCGATGCTCGAGGAAAAGGCTCCCGACCCCCTTTCTTGCGACTGGGCATCACCGTCGGGAGCCTCGTGCTCATCGCCATCTGCGGAATGGCATACGCGTCGTACGCCGCCCACGCCGTCGTCGTGAACCGCGCCGCCTTCGCGTTCCCTCGTGTCGATCTGTTCCGGTACAGCGCGAAATGGTGGAGCTATCTCGTCCCACCGGTCGAGCATCCGCTGCTCGGCGCAACGGTCCGTCGTTTCTGGACCGCCGTCGGCGTCCGTGACGGGCTGCTGGAACAGCAGGTGAGCCTCGGGTGGGGAATCGTCGTGCTCGGGCTCATCGCCGTCTCTGGGTGGCTGGTACGCGATCGGGAGCTGCCGTCGGTCGCGCGCGTCCCAGTCCTCGCCATCCTCGCCATGACTGCGCTCGTGTGCTCGCTGTCGCCGGAGCGGACGATCGGGACGTTCACCTTCGTCCGCCCTTCGGCGATGCTGTACAACGTCGTGCCGATGTTCCGGTCGTACGCGCGGTTCGGGGTCCTCGTGCAGCTCATGGCCGCGCTGCTGGCGGGCATCGGCGTCGATCGGCTCCGCCGCGCCGGCACGATTGGCGCGCGGATCGTGTGCGTCGCGCTCGTGGCCCTGGCCGCCGGCGAGTACGCGGTCTCGCCGTCGGCACTCTGGCGCGACGTGCTGCCGACGACGGCGCACCGCTGGGTCACACGGCAGCCCGGTCGCGTCCGGGCCCTCGACTGCACGCCGTTCAATCAGGAATCCGAATCAGTTCAGTGGCTGACGGGCTATCGCGTGACGCTGCTGGGCGGCTCGATCAGCGACTGCACCGATGCGAACCTGTCTCAGAAACTTGCGGCGAATGGTTACACGTATCTGATCGTACGAGGCGATAGCGCCGACGGACAATGGTTTGCCGATCACGCCGCGCCGGACGGATTGCGTCTAGCCGCGCGTTTCGACGATGGACAGGTATTCGCGGTCGCTCCACGCAAGCAGCCATGACACCGCGCTCCGCGTACCGGGATTTCTGGGCCGGGGTCGGCGAGCGCTTTCCCGACCTCGCGGGGGCCGCCTCCACGCGTTATTACTCGGACAATGAGCGACGTCTGTTCACCGAGCACTTCCCCGCGCTCGAGGGACTCAGGATCCTCAAGACCGATCTGTGGGACGAGGCCAAGAACACTCGCATCCTCGCGTGGGCCAGCCGTCAGGGCGCGCGCGCGTACGGCATCGACATCTCCGAACCCATCGTGATTCAGGCGCGGGCCGCGTTCGACCGAGGTCCCGGCGCGCAACATTCTCTGCACGCCGCCGTCGGCGACGTGCGCGACCTGCCCTTCCGCGACGCAAGCTTCGACGCGATCTACTCGATGGGAACGATCGAGCACTTCGACGAAACCGAGCGCGCCGTCGAAGAGATGGCTCGTGTGCTCAGACCCGGCGGCCGCGCCATCGTCGGCGTGCCGAACCGATACGACCCGTTTCTGCGGCCGTTGTTCGCCACGGTGCTTCAGGCGGTCGGACTCTACGGGTACGGGTACGAGAAGTCCTATTCACGTCGCGCACTGAAACAGATGCTGGAAAAGGCCGGCCTGGAGGTGGTCGCTGAAACGGCGATCCTCTTCATCCCCGGGTGGCTGAGAATGCTCGATCTCGCGTGCCACTCTTGGTGCCGGCCGCTCGCGGGAATAACGGGTGCCCTCGTGCGCCCGTTCGTGTTCCTCGATCGCCACGT
>JADGOC010000098.1 GCA_017883165.1 Acidobacteriota bacterium | reverse complement strand
GGCATCGTCTTGTTCGCGCACGGCAGTGGCAGCAGCCGTAAAAGCCCGCGGAATCAGTACGTCGCCCGCGTGCTCGAGCGGCGTGGCTTGGCCACGCTGCTGATCGATCTGCTGACGCCGGATGAGGAGACTATCGATGACCGGACGGCGCAGTATCGATTCGACATCGAGATGCTCGCTGACCGACTGGTCACGATCGTCGACTGGCTTCGGCGCCGGAACGACACGTCGTCGCTGCCGATCGGCCTGTTCGGTGCCAGCACCGGCGGCGGCGCCGCGTTGATGGCGGCTGCGGCACGGCCACGGGAGATTGGGGCGGTCGTGTCGCGCGGAGGACGTCCGGATCTGGCCGGAACGTCGTTGGCGCGCGTCACGTCGCCGACCCTGCTCATCGTCGGGGGTCTCGATACGCCGGTGATTGAGATGAATCGTGATGCGATGCGACAGATGCACGCGGAAGTCACGCTCGAGATCGTGCCTGGCGCGACGCATCTCTTCGAGGAACCCGGGACGCTCGAACGGGTGGCCGAACTCGCGGGCAATTGGTTCAGTCGATGTCTACAACCGGCTCTTCCGGCGCGGCCCCTCTAGTGTGGATGGGTCACGGGCGCGGGGCTCGCGTATTCGCCGGGAGGTGGTGAAGATGGACATCAAATGCATTCTGTGCCCGATCGATTTCTCGGACGCGTCGATGCACGCCGTCGACCAGGCCGTCGTCATCGCTGGCTGGTACAAGGCGCGAATGACGGCGCTCCACGTATGCAGCCCGATGCTTGTGTCAGTTCCCGGCCTCGGGATGCCGGGCCCCGGCGAAGCCATTGGTGACACCGAAACCGAACGTCTCCGCAACGAAGCTGCGGCCCATTGTGGAGCGGCGACCACGGCTGGTATCGGTCTGGATATCCTGATCGAACGTGGTCAGCCGGCAAGCCACATCCTCGACCGCGCCAACAGTCTTCCCGCTGACCTGATCGTGATGGGCACCCACGGCATCAGCGGCTTCGAGCACTTGATCCTTGGTTCTGTGACCGAGAAGGTGCTTCGGAAAGCCACCTGCCCGGTGCTCACGGTCCCTCCGCGCGCGAGAGCGACCTCGCGGCTGCCGTTCAAGCGACTGCTTTGCGCGGTGGACTTTTCGGACTCGTCGGTCACGGCGCTGGAGTACGCGTTCTCGTTAGCGCGGGAGTCGGATGCCGCGCTGACCATTCTGCACGTGCTCGAGTGGCCATGGGAAGAGCCGCCAGCTCCCGTGCTGGAGGAGCTGCCGCTCGCGCAAGGGTCCGCCCTGGCCGAATACCGTCGGTACTGCGAGAAGAGCGCCATGGTGCGGCTCGAGTCGCTCGTGCCGGACGCGGCTCGGGCCTCTCGTCCGCCCGTGACACGACTCAGGAATGGAAAGCCGTACGTCGAGATCCTGCGCGTTGCCGCCGAAGACAGCGCCGATCTCATCGTGATCGGTGTGCGAGGCCGCAACCCGCTGGACTTGGGTCTGTTCGGATCGACGGCGAACCAGGTCGTTCGGCGGGCGACGTGTCCGGTGCTCACGCTTCGGCGATGATAGCGGCACGACCCAAGAAGACTCCGTTTGGAGGAGTCACGATCGGGCCGGCGCGATTGGACGCGTTGGGGACCCTATCTGAGCGCGCGCGCGTGGGCGTCGCCGCCCTTTGACGAGGCGATCGAACCCAATAAGAGCGATGGCGAACGGCACTGGCACGCACCAAACCTCCCACGGAATCGCTGCGGTTCCGAAAATGGCGTTGCCCCAGCGTGTGTAGTCGATCGTCGCGATGAGCGCGAGTTCGACGGCCACCCCCGTCACAATGAGGCGATTGTTGAGCAACCCGCGAAGCGACACGGGCAGCGTTTCACTCCGGCAGGCATACACGTTTGCCACTTGCGCCACGACAATTCCAGTCAGGCATGCCGTTGTGGCCTGTCGATAGAGCAGACTCTGTGAGTGAAGGGGCATGCCCCAATGCCAGGCTCCCTGATGCAGCACGAACGCATACGCGGTCATGGCGGCCGCTGCTTCGATCCCGCCGAGCAGCAGATACGCGCGCGCGAGCAACGGGACATCGATCAGGCGTTGTGTGGTTGTTCGCGGTGGTCGGAACATGACGTTGGGTTCGGGGCGCTCGGCGCCCAGGCCAAGACCAGGCAGCATGTCTGTTCCAAGGTCCACCGCCAGCACCTGGATGATGGTGAGCGGCAGGGGAATGCGTAGCAGCACAAACGTGAGATAGGGGACCAGTTCCGGAATGTTGGACGTCAGGACGTAGGTCGTGAACTTTCGTATGTTATCGAAGACACCGCGTCCCTCTTCGATCGCCGCGACGATACTCGCGAAATTGTCGTCGAGCAGGACGACGTCTGCCGCTTCGCGGGCGACGTCCGTGCCGCTGATGCCCATGGCGACGCCGATGTCGGCGGCCTTGAGGGCCGGCGCGTCATTGACGCCGTCGCCCGTCACCGCAACGATCGCGCCGGTCTGCTGGAACGCGAGGACGATTCGCAGCTTCTGCTCCGCCGACACCCGCGCGAACACGAGTTCTGGCTCGTCGAGCACGAACCGAAGCTGCGCCACGGACAGCCGCTCGAGTTCCTGGCCGGTCACGACCCTCGGACGTTGGCCTTGGGCGAGGCCGATGGCTCGCGCCACAGCCAGCCCGGTCTGCGGATGATCGCCGGTGACCATGACGACTTTGATGCCGGCCTCACGACACCGCGCGATCGCCGAGGGCACTTCCGGTCGTGGCGGATCGTGAAGCCCCACGAGTCCAGCGAATGTCAACGTTTGCTCGAAATGCTCGCGATCCGGAAGCGCGCTCAGCGTTCGGTAGGCGAATGCCAGGACTCGCAGCCCTTCGGAGGCCATCGCGGCTTCAGCCTGGACGATCGTTCGGCGCAGCGCATCAGTGACTGCGCTGCCTCCGCCCGCCACGTCGCAGACGTTGCACAGCGGCAGGATCGCTTCGAGCGCACCTTTGACGAACAGCACGAACCCTTCACCGTCGGCATGCAGTGTCGCCATTCGCCTGCGATCAGGGCTGAACGGCTTGAGGTCGACTCGACCAAGTTCGCGCACACCGGGCAGCGCGCCGTGTGCCATGCGGACCAGCGCGACTTCCATTGGATCGCCATGCCACGGCGATCCGTCGGCGCCCTGACCCGGATGCAGGGTGTGGCAGTGCGCGGCGGCTTCGAAGAGTCTCCGGTGACCGACCGCAAACTCTCCGCGAAGACCTCCCGCGACGTCGCGGAATTCATCCAGCACGAACACGCGACGGGCAACCATCCGGTTTTCAGTCAGCGTGCCGGTCTTGTCGGTGCAGATCACCGTTGCTGAACCGAGCGTCTGAACCGCCGGGAGGTGGCGGGTAAGTGTCTGTCTTGCGGCCATCCGCTGCGCGGCCATCGCCATCGACAGCGTAAGCGTCGGCAAGAGCCCCTCTGGAACGTTTGCCACGATCACGCCGATCGCGAACACGAAGTTGTCCCGAAACGGCAGGCCGATAAACCGGCCGACGACGAACAGGGCCACGCCGAGCAGGATGGACAAGGCGGCGACGAGCCGACTGAGGCGTGTGATTTCATGCTGCAGCGGTGCGACGGCTTCCGGCGCGGTCTGCGTCAGGTGTGCGATATGTCCGAACTCGGTGCGCATGCCGGTCGCCACGACGAGCCCGGCCGCTTGACCGGCGACGACCGACGTGCCGGCAAGCACCATGTTCCGCTGCTGCGCTGGCGCTTCGTCCGACGACTCCGTGTCGGCGATGCGTGTTTGCGGCAGCGACTCGCCAGTGAGCGTGGCATTGTCGATCTTGACGTCGAACGCTTCGATCAGGCGGCAGTCGGCTGGAACGTGATCGCCCTCGCCCAGTTCGATGACATCACCCGGCACGAGGCCGGCGCTCGGCACCTCCAGCAGCTGACCGTCGCGGCGCACACGAACGGATTCCGGGAGCAGCCGCTGCAGGGCGATGATGGCCTTGTGCGCGCGACGCTCCTGCCAGAAGGAAAACAGGCCGTTGACCAGGATGACGGCGACAATCGCGTCGGCCAACGCTTTCATGCCCGACCCTGGACTGCGGTATTCGGCGAGCCACGCCAATGCGGCCGCCGCCCAGAGGATCAGCGCGAAGAAGTGGGTGAGTTGCGCAAAGAGCTGGAAGACCGCTGGACGGCGTCGCGCACGCACCAGCTGGTTCGGGCCGAACTCGCGCTGGCGCGCCTGCGCTTCGGCGCTGGTTAGACCATCGACCGCTGAACGCAGGCTCGTGAGCGCTTCGGCGGCGCTCATCTGGTGGATCGCGCTCATCATCGTGCCCGGTTTGAGCTCAGGTCAAAACGCAACTCAGATGCCACGCGCCGAGCTTCGAGAGCGCCTCAAATCACCGATTGCCTCCGGTAATCCGGCAAGTTGTGACGGCATTCCGCAAGCCCCCGCCGATTGTTGGTTTGAATGAGGTCGAATCGCTGCCTTCCATGCGAGAGGCAGTGAGCAAGGCAATTGCACGTGCAGGCTTCAAGGCTCATATGATCGAAATTCGACGCATTCTCTGCCCGATTGACTTTTCGGACGCCTCGCGACACGCGCTGGAGCACGCGGTGGTCATTGCTGGCTGGTACCGATCGCGGATTGTCGCCCTGCACGTAGACCATCCGATGATCCTGCTCAGCCCGCTGGTGCTGTTCACTGATCCACCGGGTGCCATCCTGCCGACCGAACCCGACCGGCAACAGTTAAGGCAGCAGCTGCGCGAATGGTTGGTGCCAGCAGAACAGGCGGGCCTTGAAACCGAGGCGCTCTTCGATGAAGGCAACTCTGTGGCCCGAATTCTCGAACGCGCGAGATCGCTGCCGGCCGATCTGATCGTGATGGGCACACACGGTCGCGGCGGCTTCGAACGTCTCATCCTCGGATCGGTGACCGAGAAAATTCTGCGCAAGGCAACGTGTCCAGTGCTCACCGTCCCACCGCCGGCGACCGCACGTTCAAAGCTCCCTTTCAAACAAATGCTCTGCCCGATCGATTTTTCCGAGCCGTCGATTGCCGCGTTGCAGTTCGCATTCTCGATTGCACAGGAGTCGGACGCCCGCCTCACCATCCAGCATGTGTTCGAGTGGTCGTCGGATGACCAGGTGATAGCGAAGCGCTCATTCGACCTTTCCGAGTTCCGCCGGCAGTGGGAGGCGGAGACCAGGCAGCGGTTGGAGGGCCTGATTTCAGAGGACGTGCGGCGTTGGTGCGCCCCGGAGCCGAAGTTGAGCTTGGGGAAGCCGTACCGTCAAATCCTGGCGCTCGCCGAGGCGGAGCACATCGATCTCATCGTGATGGGCGTGCATGGGCGCAACGCCCTCGACGTGATGCTGTTTGGGTCGACCACAAATCACATCGTGCGGCGGGCATCGTGCCCGGTCCTCACACTGAGGAAGTGATGCCACCATGACCACTCCGACTGGCACATTCGAGTACGTCCTTGATTTCTCGAACATCCGCTTGGGCGACGTAAGCCGGGTTGGTGGCAAGAACGCCTCTCTCGGAGAGCTATTCCAAGCGCTGAAACCACACGGCGTGGGCGTGGTCGACGGGTTCGCCACCACCGCCGACGCGTACTGGCGATTACTCGCGACGAACGGCCTCGAGGATCGACTGCGATCGATCTTCGGCTCCTTCGACCCCGAGAATCTCGTGCAGCTGGCGCAGCGCGGCCAGGCGGCCCGGACGGCCGTGCTCGAGACACCGCTGCCTGAAGAAATGAAGACGGCGATCCTTGGCGCGTACGATCGACTTTGTGCTCGACTCGGCTGTGAGCCGGAGATGGCAGTCCGTTCGTCGGCGACCGCTGAAGATCTGCCCGAGGCCTCATTCGCGGGCGCCGCGGAGACGTTCCTCAACGTCCGCGGCCGCGACGGGCTGCTACGGGCCGTCCACGCGTGCTGCTCATCGCTTTTCACGGACCGCGCGATCAGCTATCGCGCGAGGCTCGGATACGACCAGCTGAAGGTGGCGTTGTCGGTCGGCGTGATGCCGATGGTGCGCTCGGACAAGGCGAGCTCGGGGGTGATCTTCACGCTCGACACCGAATCTGGCTTTCGTGACGTCGTCACGGTGTCTGGCGCTTATGGTCTCGGCGAATTCGTGGTTCAGGGGGTTGTCACTCCGGACGAATGGACCATCTTCAAGCCCACGCTCGCCACGGGGCACCGCGCCATCGTCAGTCGGCGACTCGGGACGAAAGAAGTGCGGCTGGTGTACGCGGACGGCAGCAAAGGCACGCGGAGCGAGCCGATTCCCGCCGAGGAGCGAGCTCGTTACTGCCTGATAGACGATGACGTGCTGACGTTGGCGAAGTGGGCGTGTGAGATCGAGCGGCACTATTCGACACGAGCCGGTCATCCGCAGCCAATGGACATCGAGTGGGCCAAAGACGGTGTGACGGGAGAGCTCGTCATCGTGCAGGCTCGTCCGGAGACGGTCCATTCGATGAAACCGCGGACAGCCGCGGCGGAGATGTATCGGTTGACCGCTTCGCCCGGTGTGCCTTTGCTCACGGGCCAAGCCGTCGGCGAGAAGATCGGCGTCGGACGCGTACGAGTCGTCCGCGACGTCAGTGCACTCGAGACTGTCCAGCGGGGCGAAGTGCTCGTGGCCGAGATGACCGATCCAGATTGGGAACCGGTCATGCGGCGCGTGGCGGCGATCGTCACCGACAAGGGTGGCCGAACCGCTCATGCCGCAATCGTTTCTCGCGAGTTCGGCCTCCCGTGCATCGTCGGGACTGAACGGGCAACCAGCACGCTTCACGATGGCGACGAGGTTACCGTATGCTGCGCCGAAGGTGCGGAGGGCCATGTCTATGCCGGCGCCGCAGCATTTGTCGTGGAGCGCGTTGAAGGGGCGAAGATTCCAGAGACCCAGACACACATCATGCTCATCGTCGGCGATCCGAGTCGCGCGTTCACGTTGTCGGCCATTCCCAACGCCGGTGTCGGCCTCGCACGCACGGAGTTCATCGTGACGAACCACATCGGCATTCACCCGATGGCCCTCGCGCGCTATCCACGACTCAAGGACGCGCAGGTTGTCAAGCAGATTGCCGCGAAAATCGGCACCGAAGATGCCGGTGAGTTCTTCGTCCGCCGGTTCAGTGAAGGCGTCGCGTGTATCGCCGCTGCGTTCTATCCGAAGCCGGTCATCGTGCGCACGAGCGACTTCAAGACGAACGAGTACGCTCGATTGCTCGGCGGCGGTGAGTTTGAACCGCAGGAAGAGAATCCGATGATCGGTTTTCGCGGGGCGTCGAGGTACTACGACGTGCGGTATGCGGAAGGATTCGCGCTGGAGTGCGCGGCGCTTCGACGCGTGCGCCGCGAACTGGGTTTGAGGAATGTCAAAGTCATGATCCCATTCTGCCGCACGGTGGAGGAGGGTCGCCGCGTCCTGGCGGCGATGGCCGCGAATGGACTTCGACAAGGGGAGGACGGCCTGGAGGTCTACGTCATGTGCGAGGTGCCGTCGAACGCCGTGCTCGCAGAAGAGTTTCTGCAAGTGTTCGACGGGTTCTCAATCGGTTCGAACGACCTGACGCAGCTCACGCTGGGCCTCGATCGTGATTCAGGAACAGTGGCGCACCTCTTTGATGAGCGCGATGATGCCGTTCGGTGGCTGATTGCGCGGGCGATTGCGGCCGCACGGAAGGTTGGCAAACCGATCGGCATTTGCGGCCAGGCGCCATCAGACTACCCGGAGTTCGCGGTATGGCTGGTGCGCGAAGGCATCAATTCCATTTCGTTGAACCCAGACGTGGCGATAGCGACTGCGATGCGAGTCGCCGCGGCCGAGGCCACGACGATGGCAGCTGTTAAGTAATAGTAACCCTCATCGACCGACGACGCCGTCGAGGGTCTCCGGCAGGGCCGTCGTGCGAAATCGCAGAATGGTCTTCGTTCCGTCGGCCGACTCGATCTGCAGCGCGACGTCGGCTCCGTCCTCCCGGCGCTCGATGTACACGCGCGTTGCGGCGCGAATCGTGTGCGTAATGTGTTCGGCAGCCGTGCGGGCCGCGGAGATCGTGATCGCGTCCTCGTGATCGACCCGGTCCGCCGATACACCGAGGAGGGGCAGGTTGTTGATTTCAGGTTGCGCGCCCATCGCGGGGCTCAGGACGTCGAGCGAGACAACCCAGCCCTCATGAATCGCGGTGAATTCGTTGAGCGTGCGTGCCCACGCCTCGTGGGGGATTTCGACGGTTTGCATGGCAGCCTTCTTTCCCGGAGCGTTCCAGCTCTGCAAGGGTCCGCGTTTCACTCCAAGACTCACGCAAGGCCGATACCGGCGGGGAGACCACCGCGTCGCGTCTCTTTGAGCAGACTATTTGCAGTCAGATTCAGTGAGCCGGGTGGCGTGCCGAAAACCCGGCACTATCCGGCACGACCCCGCACGTCGTAGGTCCCCCGGAGGGAGGTCTCCTGTGCCTCACAAACGTCTGCTCGTGCAATCCGCAGCGCGTGAAAAAGTCCTGCACGGCGCGTTGGCGCTCGCCGACGCCGTGCGCATGACATTGGGCCCGAAATCGAAATGTGTGCTCATCGAGAAGAAGTGGGGCCGCCCCCTTGTCTGTAACGATGGCGTGACGATCGCCAAGGAGTTCGAGCTGCAGGACCATGAGGAAAACCTTGGCGCCCAAGTCATTCGACAAGCGGCGGAGCGCACGGGCGACGTGGTGGGCGATGGCACGACGACGTCCACACTGCTGGCGGCAGCGATCTTCGCCGAGGGCGTGCGCAACATTGCCGCCGGCGCCAGCGCGGTCGAGCTGAAACGTGGCCTTGATCGCGCGCTCCTTGTCGTGGTCGCGCGGTTGAAAGAGTTGTCGCGCCCCGTTGCTGATCATAAGCAGCGGGTGCAGGTCGCGACGATCTCTGCTCACAACGATGCGAGCATCGGCGAGACGGTCGCCGACGCGCTCGAAAAGGTCGGCGCGGAGGGCACGACATCGGTCGAGGAGGCGAAAGGGACCGAGACGATGGTGGAGGTGGTCGAGGGCATGCGGCTCGACCGCGGCTACTTGTCCCCGTATTTCATTACCGACGCCGAGAAGATGAAGGCGATCCTCGAGGAACCGTTGATCCTGATGTACGAGAAAAAGATCAGCACGATGGCCGATTTGCTGCCGGTGCTCGAACAGATCGCCAAGAGCGGCAAAGCGTTGATGGTTGTGGCTGACGACGTGGACGGTGACGCCCTCGCGACGCTGGTCGTCAACAAGGTGCGCGGCGTGCTGCCGTGTGTGGCCGTCAAGGCGCCCGGCTACGGAGATCGGCGACGCGCGATGCTCGAAGACATCGCCGTTCTCACCGGCGGTCATCTCATCGCGGAAGAGTTGGGAATCAAGCTCGCCAACGTCACCCTTGCGGATCTCGGCCAGGCCAAACGCGTGATCATCGACAAGGAGTCCACGACCATTGTCGGCGGCGGTGGGACGAAGGCGGCCATCGACGGACGCGCGAACGAAATCCGCGCCCAGATCAAGACCACAACGTCCGACTACGACCGCGAAAAGCTCGAAGAACGGCTGGCGAAGCTGACCGGGGGCGTAGCGGTCATCCGCGTGGGCGCACCCTCGGAAGCCGAGATGAAGAGCCGCCGGGAAGCCTTCGACGACGCCATCAGCTCGACGAAGGCGGCCATGGCTGAAGGGATCGTTCCTGGGGGCGGACTCGCGCTCTTGCGGGCGATCGACAGCGTCGATCGTGAGGCGTCCGCCTGCACGGGCGATGAGCGCACCGGCGCGCTGATTCTCAAACGTGCGCTGGAGGTCCCGACGCGCCAGATTGCCGAGAACTCGGCTGTCGATGGCGGTGTGGTCGTCGACCGCATGCGCAATGGCAGCGGGGCGTATGGATTCGACGCGGGACGCGGGATCTACGTCGATCTCGTCGAGGCAGGCATCATCGATCCGACCAAGGTCGTGCGCATTGCGCTCGAGAATGCGGTCTCGGTCGCGGGCGTGCTGCTGTTGACCGAGGCGACGTTGACCGAGGTTCCTGAACCAAGACGAGAGACGCCGCAGCCCGTCGAGGAGGAGTGAAAAGCTCGACGGCATGTGGGCGGTGGGTGAGCGTGGGTGCCTTCATGGGGTTCGGCTTTGCCAGATTTCCAGGAGCAACACGGTGACCGTGAGGGCCACAGGACCCAGAATCAAGCCGGACGGGCCGAACACAATCAGGCCGCCGACGATGGCCATGAACGCTGGGATGGTGTGGAGTTTCAGCCGGTTCCCAACCAGGATGGGATAAATCACGTTGTCGATCCCGCCGACGACCACGCCGCCCCATAAGGCGAGAATCAGGGCTTTTCCCCAACTGCCAGCCAGCGCCAGGAAGAGGGCCGCCGGAATCCAAACGATAAAGGCGCCCAGCACCGGTATCACGGCCAGCACGGCCATCACCAGTCCCCACAGCAAAGGAGCCGGCAGACCCAGCCACCAGAACATCAGTCCACCCAACGTGCCCTGGACGACGGCGACAGCGAACGTACCGTAAATCGTGGCGTAAACGGTATCGCCCACGCGGCTGAACAGCCTGTCCATTTCCGCCTTGGAGAGAGGCGAGAGAGAGCGGATTGCCAGGAGCACCGCGCGCTGGTCGCGCAGGAAATAGAAGAGCAGATAGAACGTGAGGAGCACGCCAATCGCTTGAATCACGGAGCCTCTGACGAAGGACGCGGTCGCATTGGTCAGCCAGGCAGCGATCGCGCTGATAGTTCCCGGCAGGTCAATCCGCCGCTCGATCATTTGGGCGATGGGCGCGACGCGCGGGTGGGCGTCGAGGACGCGCTGCCACTCCCCGGAGTCGACCTTGGCCCTGATGGTGTCCGCACCTGTCACGGCTTCGGAGACGAGCCGTTGCCCCACGAACGTCGCAGGCATGACCACGATCAGGCCGATCACCACGACGGAGATCGAAGCCGCCAGGTTGGAGTGCTTCACCGTTGACGCCAGCCACCGGTGGACCGGCATGAACAAGACGGCCAGCGCCAGCGCCCAGGTCAGCGCTGGCACGAACGGCAGGACCATCCGGTAGCACAGGTAGATCCCCAGGGCGGTTGCCGCCATCAGCGCGATCACGTGGATGTGACTGCGGGAGCCCCAGTCGCTGGTATTCTCGGTGTTCATATAGAGGCAGGATGATGTCGACGTCGTCTTTCGTTTTGCCCTCAGGCCCTGAGAAAGGCGAGCAGGTCGGCGTTGAGCTCGTCTCTGTGCGTGTCGGCGAGACCGTGCGGGCCACCCGGGTAGACTTTCAAGGTCGCGTTCCTGACGAGTTTGGCCGCGGCGTGAGCCGATGCGCCGATCGGCACGATCTGGTCGTCGTCGCCGTGGATGATGAGGGTTGGCACGTCGAACGTCTTGAGATCCTCGGTGAAGTCCGTCTCGGAAAACGCCTTGATGCTGTCGAGCTCGTTCTTGAGACCGCCCTGCATGCCCTGAAACCAGAACGCGTCGCGGACGCCTTGGCTGACCTTCGCGCCCGGCCTGTTGGCGCCGTAGAAGGGCGCGCTGAGATCCTTGAAGAATTGCGAGCGGTCGGCGAGCACGCCGGCGCGGATCTTGTCGAACGCGTCGATCGGCAACCCGGCGGGATTGGCGGCCGTCTTCAGCATCAGCGGCGTCACCGCGCCGATCAGCACGGCCTTGGCCACACGTGCGGTGCCGTGGCGGCCGATATAGCGGGCGACTTCGCCGCCGCCCATGGAGTGCCCGACATGGATCGCGTTCGTCAGGGCGAGCTTTTGCACGAGCGCCGCGAGGTCGTCGGCGTAGGTGTCCATGTCGTTGCCATTCCAGGGCTGGCTCGAACGGCCGTGGCCGCGACGATCATGGGCGATGCAGCGATAGCCGTTGGACGCCAGGTAGACCATCTGGCGTTCCCACGCATCGGCGCTGAGCGGCCAGCCGTGGCTGAAAACGACAGGTTGTCCCGAGCCCCAGTCCTTGTAGTAGATGTCTGTTCCGTCGTTGGTGGTGATCGTGCCCATCGTGGGATTTCCTTCGTCAGAAATCAAAATCGAGCAGTACGGTAAACAAGTTGTCCTTGAGTCCGCTGGCGCCGCCACCGGCGCGATGCGTGTACTCGCCGTGCAGCGCGACGTTCACGGCCTGCCAGCTCCCCAGATAGGAGCGCCCGAGTGCGGAATAGCTGTCTATCCGGCGCGCGTCGTCGTTGCTCGGCGGGCGGACCCAGTTGTACATCGCCGATGTCACCAGGCGATTGTTGGGCAGGCCGGCCCAATCGATCTGGACCACCCCTCCATAGAACGTATAGTCGCTCGACGACTGGACGACGTTGAACGCGCTGTCGTCCACCGCCCGGAAGGCCATCGCCTGCAGGTTGAGCGTCTTCCAGTTCAGGCTGAGGTCGCCGCCCACGCGGTAGAAACCACGATTCTGCCCGCCGTTGGTATCGCCGTTGGGAGACACGAAGGTGCCGCTGGTGGTCGGCTGGCGCCCGGAATACCCGAAGACGCCGACGCGTTGCCCGGCCGACTGCCCTTCGCCCTTCCCGAAGGTTTCGGACAGGACGACATACACGTCCTTGAACGTGTTGTTCTTGGGGTCGGCTCCACTGCCGTTAACGAGGCCGACGGCGTACTTCAGGCCGCGCGGGAAGCGGCCGGTGGCCTCGATGCCAATCTGATTCGCAGAAAAATCGAAGTGGTTCTTGCTGCCGGCGAAGCCATATATCTCGAACGACTGCTGGACGTAGTAGAGGCGCTTCGAGCTGAGCAGCTGATAGGCCGGCTCGAAGCGGCCAATGCGCAGGTTCAGCTTGTCTGGCACCAGGTTGCTGAAGACGACGTTGGCCGATTCGATGGCGCCCAACTGCGAGGGGTTGTTGCCGGATCCCGGGCCGGTGTAGTCGGCGGCCGGGTCGTCGATGCGCGGCGTGTAGACGAAGAAGAACGAGATGTTCTTGTGCAGGACGCCGGCAGCCAAGACGTCCAGGCCGTAAAGATGGAACGCGGACGTCGTGCCGTCCGTGCTGTTGTACAGCGAGTGGCCGGCCGTCGTCCGCAGCGCGATCGGGATGGCGGTCTCGAAGACGGTCTGTTCGAGACCCGCCTGGCCGGGAATCTGGTAGCCGTTGTCGCGGAAGCGCTGGCCGAAGTCGTTCAGCTTGGGAAACGCCACGTGGCACATGTTGCAGTTGAAGCCGTACTTCCGGGCGAAGGCCGGGATGGCGAATGCGCTCTCGCTGATGAGGATCAGCAGCGCGGCGCTGGCGAGCATGATTGTCAGAATCTTCTTCACAGGCCCCTCCTCACTTTGGGAGTCCCGCCGGTGGAATCGGCTGAACTGCAGAAACCTCGGGATTGAGGCTGTCGAGGGCCCGAATGAAGGCCACCAGCGCTTTCTTCTCCTGCGGACTCAAGCCGAGCGGCACAATCAGGGCATCGAGATTCTCACGGTTGAGGTTCTCGCCGCCGCGGTCGTAGAGCTCGATGAGCGATTCGAGCGAGGGCTCCGAGCCGTTGTGCAGATAAGGAGCGCGCAACGCCGCGTCGCGCACGGTGGGAGTCTTGAAGGCGCCCATGTCGCGCGGGTTCTTCGTCACGACGTAGCGTCCCTGATCGGGGTTCTTGAGATCTTTTTCTACGACGCCGATGTTGTGGAAACGGCCGTCGCTGAAGTTGGGGCCCCAGTGGCATGCCGTGCAGTGTCCCTTGCCGTTGAAGATCTCGAGCCCCTGCTGCTCCAGCGCGGTCAGCGCGCCGTGGTCTCCGCGCACGTAGCGATCGAAGCGCGAG
>JADGOC010000260.1 GCA_017883165.1 Acidobacteriota bacterium | reverse complement strand
TCGCGGGCATGTGGTTCCAGGATCTGTTCAACTACGACTTCCGCCGCACCGAGATGTGCATCATCCCGTATGCCACGCAGCAGGGCGAGATTTCCTTCTGCGCCTACAACACGGGCATCGGCTGGCGCAACATCATCGAGAAGATGCACATGACGGCGACGCTCACCAAGTGGTACGAGGAGCACGGCCGCCACGAAATCTTCGCGGGTGGAAAGAAAGTCGACCTGCCCTCGACCGCGCATTCGCTGAAGCTGAACGAAGAAGCGGTCCGCGCCGGCGCGCAGACCGACCTCGAGGACCTGGGAATCGCGAAGAACGCCCGCGAGGAGAAGCTGGCAGCGCGCAAGGGCAAGGCGCCCGAGGAGATCGCGAAAGAGGCCGTGTACAACGCCGAGATGGCCAAGCTGTACGCGCAGCACGTGCTCAAGGAGCAGCCGACGCTGCAGATTCTGGGGCTCGGCGGCAAGAAGAAGCAGCAGGACGTGCAGGAAGTGCTGCACAAGCCGACGCTGTAATCGTCAGTCGTCAGTCGTCGTAGGGGCCGAGCTTGCTCGGCCCCTTTTTTCGTGTACGGCCATCAGGACGGCGCGGACCTTCGTGCTGCCCATAGTCGCCGCCAATTGCAGAGGGGTCATGCCCCCTGAGGTTTTGGCTTCGAGGTCGGCGCCCGCGTCGATGAGCAGCGCCGCGATGCGGTCCTGGTCGTATTTGGCGGCGACGTGCAGGGCAGTCTTGAGATCTCGATCCGCCGCCCAGACGAGATCGGGCGAGTCGGCGAGCGCCTGGACGACGCGCGGCTCATCGCCGTGCTGGATCGCTTCGAACAAGACCGTGGCTGGCGCCTCACTCATGCATTACTCCTGCCTATCTGTCTTTCCTCTGCGTCTTCGGCACGGGGCCCGGGCGATACTCGATCATCACGTTGTTGATCACCGCGATCGGACGGCCCGGCGACGCGTAGGTCGCGCTGCCGTCGACGCGATCGACCGTCAGCTTCTCGCCGACGATGCTGACCGCGTTTTCAGCCTCCGGAATGGTGATGCTGATCGGCTCGGTGCCGGTCGGCGCGACCGCCTTGACGCCGCCGGGCCCGGCGCCGCCGCCGATCCGATCGACGAGATCACCGACCCTGCGGAACTCACTCTGCACGATGGCGCGGCTGATGAGCGTGTTGTCCATCGCAAACACGCCCACGGTGGCCGTGTAGCGCGCGTACGCCCGGTTGGCCTTGGTCTGCTCCTCCGAGTAGGTGTGGCGATTGTGCAGATCGAAGGTCAGCGTGACCGGCCCCTTGTGCGGCGGCAGCCTGACGATGACGCCGGCGGACGGATCGCGGCCGCTCATGACGTCGCAGAACTCCTGCTGGCTCGAGACGCCCACGCCGAGCGGATACGGGCAGGTCATCTCCGGCGCGACGGTCTTCAGCGCCGGGGGCGGCGCCGGCTTACGCGCCGGCTTGCGAGTCTGGGCGGACGCGGGCCATGCCACCAGCGCGACGAACAGAACGGCGGCAAGGCGACGCATGCAATCAGTATAGTACGGCTCACGACTGAATGTGAGGATCCTCAGGTCCTCACTTCCAGGTCCTCACTTCCCCGGATTCAGATTCGCATCGAAGAAGGCCTCGACCCGGTGCCAGGCGTCGTTCAACACGTGCGCCCGCGTGAAGTAATGAAACTCGCCCGGGTACGTCATGAACATCACGAGACCGCCCTTCCCCTTCTTCATGAGTTCGTCGAGCAACCGTACCGAATGCAGGTACGGCACGTTGACGTCCGACGTCCCGTGCAGGACGAGCAGCGGCCGCTCCAGCCGATCGACGTGCGACAGCGGTGACGCCTTCGCGTACACCTCGGGGTTCTGCTCCGGCGTGCCGATGCGGCTGGCCGTCCAGCCGCCGTGGTACGGATCCTCGTAGTACATCGCGTAGTCGACGACGCCGGCGACGTCAACCGCCGCGCGAAAGAGCCTCGGCTGATCGGTGACCGCGATCAGCGTGAAGAAGCCGCCATAGCTCAGCCCCCATACGCCGACTCGGTCCATGTCCACGTAACCGAGCGTCTTCAGGTAGTTGGTCACCATCCAGGCGTCCTTGGCGTCGTTGCCGCCGACGTCCATGTAGACGCCCTCGCGCCACGCTTTGCCGTACCCGATGCTTCCCCGATACTCCGGGGCGATGACGACGTAGCCTTTCTGCAGCAGATACTGGTGGAAGCTGTAGTACACGGCGTAGTTGCGCTGCACGTGCCAGCCGTCGTAGCTCTGATTGACGCCGTCGCCATGAATCCACACGATCGCCGGATGCTTCCTGGACCGATCCAGGTTCTTCGGCACGAAGAGCCACGCGGGCACCGATTGCCCGTCCGGACCGGCATAGTGCACGAGCTCGGGCTCCACGAAGGCTGTGCGATCGACGCCGGCCGGCATCGAGTCGGTGAGGCGGATGGGTTTGGCGTTGGGGATCGCCTCGATGACGTAGAGATCCGCGGAATTGTGCGCGTCGGTGTGCTGATACACGAGACGCGTGCCGTCGGGCGACCAGTTGGGCGCGATGTCCGTCCCTCGACCGCTTGTGATCATCTTCACGGTCGCGCGGGTCGGATCGCCGTTGAGCGTGACGATCCCGAGATGACGATCGCCTGGGTGATCCGGCTCGTTGGCGTCGAACGCGATGCGCGTGCCGTCGCGCGACCACACCGGCCGCCACGCTTCGAATCGTCCCTTGGTGATTTGAACCGGCTCGCCAATCTCATCCAATGCTCGCGGGGCGCCACCCCCGCTTGCGCGGGTCGCAGGCGCTCTCATGACGTACAAGTGATCCCAGCCGTCGCGGTCGCTGAGGAACGCAATCCACTTGCCGTCGGGCGACGGCTGCGCGCCGCCGCCGGCGTCGCCCGTCATACTCCAGAACTTCGGCGCGACGTCCTCGTGCAGGACGCGCGGCTCGCCGCCGGCGATGTCGGCGAGGTAGGTCGTTCGGCGCTTGAAATCTGGCGACGTTCGATCGAAGACGATGTGCGAGGCGTCGAGCCACCGACGGGCGCCGAAGCCGCCGACCGGGAGCGGGATCGGTACTCCGGCATTCTCCCGGGCCGCGACCCTCACCGCGAACGTCTGGCCAGGCGCGTTCTCCGTAATGGTGTAGATGATCTTCGCGCCCGAGTAGGCCGGGGTCTGCTCGTGCCGGATCGCGCCACCGCCGGTTGTAAACAACACATAGGCGCCGTCCGGCGACCAGCTCACGCCACCGATGCCGGCATCCTCCGTCGCCAGGCGCGTCTCCTGCCCGTCGTCCAGCTTGCGCACCCACAGCTCGGCCGGACCGGCGTCCCCACCGCCGCCGCGGCCTCCCCGGCCCGCCCCTCTGCCCCCGCCCGCGGCCGGCTGCGCGGGGGCCGTTGACGAACCGCCCGCGGGTCGGACGAATGCGACGCGCGCGCCATCGGGGGACGCCACGCCGTTCGCGCCACGCGCCGACTGGGCCGCGACCGGCGTGGCCTCTCCCCCCCCAATCGGCAGTTGCCAGAGCTCGCCGTTGCGCTGGAACTGCAACGCCAGGCTGTCGGGTCTCCACGTCGCACCGGCTGGAGGCGCGCCGGGCAGGGCGCGAGGTTCACGGCCGTCGAGATCGGACACATACAGCGTCGTGACGCCGGCGCGGTCCCAGTTGAACACGATGTGGCGGCCGTCTGGAGACCAGCTCGGATTCGACGGATGCTTGATGTCGATGAGCTGGTCAATCGACAGCCGAGGCGGATCGGCGGCTTGCGGCTCGCGGACGGTCACCGCGTAGACCGCAGCGGCGGCAACGGTGGCGGCAATGATGGTCTTCATGGCCGCAGTATATCCAGACTGGAGGCCGAACAAATCCCACAATCGGTAACCGGCATCCAAATTCTTGCAGCGCCCAGACAGCGTTCGCAAAAGCTGGCGTTTATGATCGCTGCGCACCTTGTGAACGCTCCGAGGCTTTGTTACAGTGCGGGCATGTTTCCCGTTCTCGCTCTCATACAAGCCGGACTCATTGGTCGGTCGCGAGCTGGAGACACATCGGTTCCAGATCAGTCCAGGAGGAAACACATGAAGCGGATTCTCATGTTTTGCGCAGCCCTGCTCGTGGGGATCGCCGC
>JADGOC010000259.1 GCA_017883165.1 Acidobacteriota bacterium | reverse complement strand
GGCCTACGAAAATTTCACATTCGCGAAATTCCTAGGAAATGGCGCGCCCGGCAGGACTCGAACCTGCGACCCCCGGCTTAGAAGACCGATGCGCTATCCAGGTGAGCTACGGGCGCGTCCATCGTTCGTGAGGGTTGTTCGTCTCTAAGTCGACGTCCCTGAATCGGTTGTTCGGGTACCACGTCATCCAGCAGTTCGCTCAAAGCACCATCCGAAACACTGCGGGCGTTACTCGAGACTCATTCAACTTGTCCACAGATAAGCCGGTCGGCGCATTCCGAACGGCAACCGGACTGGCTAGTCGGGTGCGCCACGGTCTGAAACGCTCGGGCTCAATGGCTCAATCTTGATGCGTCAGCAGCTCGATGAGCCGTTCCTCAAAGGCGTCCAGATCAGCGCCAAGATCACGCGTGGCCCCCGTGTAGACAATCTTGCCCTTGGCGATGACACTGATCTCGCTGCAGAGACTCCGGATCTCTTGCGCGTCGTGACTGCTCAGGAATGTCGTGACCTGCTCTTGCGCGGCGAGATCGCGCAGGAGCTTCCACGTCTCGCGCTTCGCAGGCAGATCGAGCCCGCGCGTCGGCTCGTCCAGAAAGAGCACTTTCGGATGGCCCATCAGCGCCCGCGCGATCTCCACGCGCCGCTTCATGCCGGTGCTGTACGTCCCGATGAGCGCGCCGCGGAACGTGGCGGCCAGACCCACCGTGTCGAGGAGGCGCTCGACCTCGGCTGCCGGATCGGGCAGGTGGCGGATGCGGGCAAAGTACCCGAGATACTCTCGCGCGGTCCACGTTGACTGGCTCTCGCTCGTTTCGTCGCTGACTAGGCCGACGAGCTTACGGACGGCGAGCGGCTGCTTCACGACGTCCTGCCCCCACAACTGCGCGCTGCCCGCGCTCGGCGGGAGGAGCGTGGTGAGGACGCGGATGGTGGTCGTCTTACCCGCGCCGTTGAGCCCGAGAAATCCGTAGAGCTGTCCCTTCGGGATCTTCAACGTGACCTGATCGACCGCCACGAAGCTGCCAAAACGGCGCGTGAGGCCGTTGGTCTCGATAGCGTAGCCGGTCGTGTCGCTCATCGCGTCCGCCACCATCGCGTGATCGCTGCCACAAGGCACATGAACGGCAGGAAAGCAGAGGCGGCGCCCATCTCGTAAATGGCGCTCGACACTTGCGCGTCGATGGCTCCTCGTGCGCTGAGCATGCGCGTCTGACTGTCTCCTCCGACGTGGTACGTGGCCGTGACGTGCAGGGGATAGCGGTCGCCACCGATGTCCCAGGGCTTGGTAGGGTTCAGCGTGACGGGGACGCGCGCGACCCATCCTGTCTCGACGCGGTGACCGTTAGCCGCGGCCGGGCCCAGGTCCTTCGCGTACGTGCGCGTCTCCAGGTGCGCTGTCGCGTCGGCGAGCGCGTTCGGATCGCCCGTCGCGTCCAGTCCGTTCTCGCCCACGATCTGGATGTGCAGGTCGGTGACGCGCTGGCTCGCGTCGACGGGGAGAAGGATCAGGAGATCACGCTGCGTGCGCTGATCGGTCCCCAGGGGCGGCCACTCATCCCGATTGAGGATCGTGCTGCAACAGCGCTCGGGGAGTGGGCCGCCAGGTGGCGTCAACGCCAGGTTGCTGCCGACGCGTGCGAACAGTCCACGGACAGCGGGCGCATTGTTCGCGCGCGGTGCGGGCTTGTCGTAGTCGGTGTCCGCAAGGATGACCGGAACAAGCGCAAGCGCAACGATGGCGACGGTGATCATCGATCGTTGGCCGCCCGTGGTCTCCCAGGTTTCGACGCCTTGCGCGCGGAGAAACACCCACACGGCGAGCGCGAACGCGCCGATCACGACAAAGAGCAGAGCGATCCACGTGAAGGTGGTCGTTGCGGGGACACTGCCCGCCACCAGCGTGAATCCCATTGCGTTCTTGAGGAGGACGGCGGGACTGAGGAGCACGAGGTGGCCGGTGCGCGTCGCGCCGTTGCCTTGCGCCACCAACAGTTCCTGGAGCGGGACGAGACCCGCGTAGGCGAGGAGGACGCCCATGCCGGTCGCGATGGGCGCGGCAACGCTCCGGCCGATGAAGAGGACGCCGATCAGCGTGCCCACGGCCACGCTCACGACCAGAATGCCGGGAGCCCAGACCAGGAATCTCTCCAAGAGGAATGGCAGGCCCACGTGGTGCGTGTACACGAGCAGCATCGGCACGAGCGCGAGATAGTAGGCGCCCGCGCCCGTGAAGAGGACCAGGACTTTCGCAGCAAGCCAAGTGCCTCGTTCGACCGGTGCGGTGAACACGCTCTCGACGAAGCGATTGGCGCGCGGGCTCGCGATCGCGCCAGCCGCAAAGGGGATGAACGCGAGCGGCACGAGGCAGTAGGCGATGATGCCGTACCCGTCCAGCCAGGTATCCTGCGTGGCGACCGTGGCGAGCCCGCCGACCGCCACCAGGATGACGGCGGCACCCAGCCATGCGAAACGGCCGCGCATCGTGGCTTTCAGTTCTTCCACGTACAAGGTGCCAACGGGGAATGCCATAGCGATACGGTCTGCGTGACGCTCGATTGCCCTGCCTAGCCTATACTCCTCGAGGAGAAATCGTATGCGACGACTGTGTCTGGGGCTGGCCGCGGCGATTGTGACGTTCGCGCCCCGTTCTTCTCACTTTCTTTAAACCGTTTGCACGGTGGACGCGGTAGGATGAGGACGCTCGTTCTTCACGAGGTGCCACCGTGCGACTCAGATTCCTCGTCGCCGGCCTAGCCGCCCTGTTCGCGACGGTTGGTGCGGACCAACCGGCCGCCGCTCAGTCCGACCAGCCCTCGATCGATCTCGTCGTCAACGCGGGACGTCCGCTTCGTGTCGCGCTGGACGAGCGCATCCAGTTGAAGCGCGTCGGACAGGTCGTAACGGGCACGGTGACCGAGCCGGTCTACGCGTACGACCGCATCGTGATTGAGGTGGGAACGAAAGTCCGCGGCCACGTGTCGCAGATCGACAGCGGATCGAAGTTCGTCCGGGCGCGCGCGTACGTGGGCGGCAACTTCTCGCCGACAAAACACGCGGTGCTGCAGTTCGACACGCTGCTGCTCGACGACGGCCGTGAAATGCCCATCGACACGGTCGTCAAAGGCGGGATTCCCAACGTGACGCGACGAGTGGCAGGTGGGTCGTCATCGACGAGCCGGACCGGCTCCGACGAGGCGGACTCGGACGCCGCGGCCGCGAGACCCACGCTCGCATCGCGCGCGCGCAGCGAAATCCGCCAGCGGACGACCGATGCGGTCGCCGGGGCGAAGCAGAAGGTGCGCGACACGTTGGCGTCGATCAAGTCCCTCAGAGAGCCGGGCCAGCTCCATCGCCTGAAGGACGCGGTCGTACAGCAGTTGCCTTACCACCCGCAGTACCTAGCCAAGGGTACGGTGTACGACGCCGAACTCTCCTCGCCGATTTCATTCGGCCGCGCGGTGCCCTCCGTCGCGGCGCCCGCAGGCACGGCGCCGGCGCCCGACAGCATCCTGACGGCCCGTCTCGCGACGACGCTCGATTCGGCGAAGACGCCGCGTGGCACGCCGTTCGAAGCGGTGGTCACCCAGACGGTGTTCTCGGCCGATCACCAGGTCATTTTCCCCGAAGGCACGAAGTTGACGGGCGAGGTCACGCTCGCGCGACCGGCGCGGCGGTTCCACCGCAACGGCCGGCTCAGGTTCCTCTTCGAGAGTGTTCAGGTACCGAATCAGCCCTCCGCGCCCCTGCTGGGCGCCCTGCACTCCATCGACGCGAGCCGCGACGATCGGGTGGCGGTGGATGACGAGGGCGGCGCGACGCTTGAGAATTCGAAGACGCGGTTCATCGCCCCGGCGCTGTCGCTCATGAGCCTGCACGGTTCCCTGGAAGGCGACGGCCATTCCTTCGCCGATCCGGACGGCGATGGATCGATCAGGACCGCGGGATCCGGCGCGGGCAGCCGGGGCCTTGGCGGGTTCATCGGGATCGGATTGATTGGCGCGGCCGTGAGCCAGATCTCGCGACCGGTCGGCATCGCGATGAGCGCCTACGGCGCGGCTCGCACGATGTATTCGAACGTGCTGGGCAAGGGGCGCGAGGTGACGTTTGCCGCGGACACGCCGATTCAGGTGCGGCTGGCACC
>JADGOC010000097.1 GCA_017883165.1 Acidobacteriota bacterium | reverse complement strand
GATGATCTGAAACTGAAAGTCCGACAGCGCGACGGTCGTGGGCACTTTCTGGTTGACCACCAGACTGCCCCGGCTGAGCGAGAAATTCAGCACCTTGGGTGTGGAAGGCTGCGCCGGACTGGCTGATTGGCCGCCGCCGCAAGAGGCAAACACCACCACGACCAGCCCCAGGAATATCCACCGCAAGTCTATGCTCCTGACAGGGAGAATTCCGTCAGGAGAACAACGGAAGGCACTTTATCGCGCCAGATTGAGACTATTTGATGCAAGACCGCGCAGTATACACGTACTTCATCAGTGCCAAGATGTGAAATTCCTGTGTGCGATTTGAGATCTCGCTACTGCCTAGTTGGATAGGTATCGCTGCCGAATTCCCGGCATCAGGTAGGTCTCGAACGCGCGGCTGAGATCGTAGGCCGGCTTGAAGCCCCAGTCGGCGCGCGCCGCCGAATCGTCCACGTCCGCCGGCCACGAATCGACGATGCTCTGGCGCTTTTCATCGACGCTGTAGGTGATGGTGGCGCCGGGAAACGCCTTGAGCACCATGTCGCGAATTTCGGCGGCCGACGGATTGAAGGCGCCGAGATTGTACGCCGTGCGCGTCAACCGCTCGCGCGGCGCCGACGCCAGCGCCAGCAGCGCATCGACGCCGTCGGGCATCGCCATGAAGGGAATGGTCGTGTCGGGCCGCACGAAGCAGGCGTACGGCTCCCCTTTCGCCGCCGCGTGGATCATTTCCGGCGCGTAGTCCGACGTACCGCCCGACGGCAGCGTCAGCGCCGAAATCAGGCCCGGGAAGCGCACGCAGCGGAAATCGACGCGTCTGGTCGCCGCGTCCGCGGAGAGCTGCTTGTAATGCCGCGCGTAGTAGCCCCCGAGCAGCTCGCAATACAACTTATTGCACCCGTACATCGTCGTCGGATGCGCGTAGTCGTCTTCGCGCACGCGGCCGGCGCGCGCTTTCGTCTTGAGGTCTGGCATGCCGTAGGCGGCGATAGACGAGGGATAGATGAAGACGACCGACCGCCCGTGCGACTCGCCCTGTTTCTGCGCGAACTCGAGCAGATTGAGCGTCCCCTCGACGTTCACGTGGTGCGCGGTGACGGGCGTGAACTCCGAGCGCGTCGACAGGAGCGCCGCGAGGTGAAAGATGCGATCGACCTCGAACTCGGCGAGGATCCGTTCGAGCAGGCTCTGATCGGTGATCGACCCGGTGAACTCGCGCGCGACGAGCGGCGCCAGCGACGCGTCGAGCGGCGCGACGTCGAGGGTGATGATGGACGCGCCAGACGCCGCCAGGCGCGTGACCAGGCCGTGGCCGATCTCGCCCCCGGCGCCGGTGATCAGAATGACCGGTTTACGCATGGGTGATTGTGGCCTCTTCCTCGTGCCTCGCCGTCATCAGCATGTTCACCGCCGTGTACACGACGACAACGACGACGAGCCAGCGGACGTAGGCGAGCGGCAGCGCTTTCACGAGGAACGCGGCGATGAGGACGGCCGGCAGGCCGCCGATGGCCAGGCCGAGCGCCGCTCTCACATGGAACGTGCCGCTCTTGACGAAGCGCACGCTGCTCGTGGGCATCAGGAACGCGCACGATCCCATCATGATCGGGAAGGCCGCCGTCGGGCTCATGCCGAGCAGGTAGATCAGGATCATGCAGGGCGCGTACAGGCCGATGCCGATCATCATCAGCGCGCCAAGGACGAAATTGCCGGCGAGGCCGATGACGAGGCGCGTGCCGCTCAAGGCGAGCGCATTGCCGCCGCCAGGGAACAGACTGAGTTGCGTCATCAGCATCAGTATCGCCGCGCCGAGGAGCGCCAGGCCCATCCCCACTTGAATTTTCCGCCGCGGCCAGCGGGTGACGACGCCCGCGCCCAGCCACGAGCCGACGGCGGATGCGGCGATCATCGTAATGAGCGTGAATGAGTCGACCGGGACGATCTTGGTGTAGATGTACGCCTGCGCGATCGTCGGAATCGTATGGCCGACGTTGAGCGTGCCGGGCATCAGCCGTACCGGCACGAGGCGCTTCAGCTTGTACGCGGCGGTCGTCGTCGCGAACGAGCCGATGCCGAGCGTGTCGAAAAAATTGGTGACGAAGCCGACGACGAGCATGAGCAGCGATGGCCCGACGGTGCCATCCGCGCCGACGCCCTGCGCCACGGCCCGTTTGCGCTTGGCGGCCAGCACGCCGCCGACGAACACCGTCACGTAGAGGACGAGAACGGCCGCAAGCGCGACGAACAACCAGTCCTTGGCATTCATGTGGTCACCGTGCTGTCACAAATTCGTTGGTATAGGTTTTCGAGAGGTCGATCGTCGCCCGCCGCACCTTCTCCATCGACTGCGCCAGCAGCGTGTGCACGGCTTCCGCGCCGCTCGCGTCCATCATGCCATCGGGCGAATACATCGGCATCGAGTTCTTCAGCGCCTCGACGTACAGGTCGGGATCGTCGCCGCGGAACGCCGCCGGCGCCCGGTCGGCGATCTCCCGCGGCGTGTGCCCCTTCATCCACTCGAGCGTCCTGCGGATGGCGCGCGCGAGCCGCCCGGCCGTCTCGCGGTGCGCGCGAATCCACTCGCCTCTCGCATACAGCACGGCCGCCGGATAAGTCGTCGATCCAAACGCCGCGGCGACACCCTCGCCCTGCCGGAGATCCGCGAGCACGCGTACACCCGGGTTGCGCCGCAACATCAGCGTGAACGCCGGGTCGGCCATCATACCTGCATCGACCTTCCCGCGCTCGACCGCGGCAATCGCGGTCGCGGAGGTGCCGATGGCCGTGATGCTGACGGCGTCGCCCGCCACGCCGTGCTGCTGGAGCAGAGACGTCAGCAGCATTTGAGAGGACGACCCAGCGGCGGTGACGCCGAGGATCCGCCCCTTCAGATCCTCGATCTTGGTGATGGTCGCCGCCTGCTGCGGGGAGGTGACGAGTACGAGGCCGGGGAAGCGCAGCATCGTGACGAAGGCGACGAGCTCGCGGCCTTCGGCGGCCATCTGAATCGTGTGATCGTAGAAGCCGGAGACGACGTCGGCGCTGCCGCCGATGAGCGCCTGGAGCGCTTTCGCGCCGCCTTGAAGGTCCTCGATCTCGACGTTCAGCCCTTCGTCGTGATAGAAGCCCAGCTCGCGCGCGAGCGTGGTCGGCAGATAAATGAGCTGATTCTGACCGCCGACCGCGAGGCGCACGTCGGCCAGATGGCCGGCCTCCCGATCGCGCCGGCCGCAGGAGATCACCAGCGTGATCGCGAGAACGAGCGCTACGCCTCTGACCTTTTCCATCGCAGCAGCCACTTCTCCAGCCGCGTCACGCCCATGCCGGCGGCCACCACCACCGACGCCAGAACCACCATGCCCGCGAAGACGCCCGTCGTATCGAACGTACCTTCGGCCTGCGAGATCATATAGCCGAGGCCGCGCGACGAGCCCAGGTACTCTCCCACGACCGCGCCCACCATCGCGAAGCCAAGGCTGGTGTGCAGGCTCGAGAAGATCCAGGTGAGCGCGCTCGGAATCAGCACGTGGCGCACCAGCTGCCGCTCGGAGGCGCCGAGCATGCGCGCGTTGTCGACGAGCACGCGGTCGGCGTCGCGCACGCCCTGAAACGTGTTGAAGAACATCACGAAAAAGACGAGCGTGACGGCGAGCGCGACCTTCGACCAGATCCCGAGGCCGAACCACAAGAGAAAGATCGGCGCGAGCACGACGCGCGGCACGCCGTTCAGCATCGTGATGTACGGATCGCAGATGCGGGCGACGAGCGGCGAACGGGCCAGCACGAAGCCCAGCGTGATGCCGAGCACGGCGCCGGCGACGAGGCCGAGAAATGCCTCCTCCAGTGTAATCAGTAAATGCCCCCAGATGACGCCCGATGTGACCCACGTCGCGATCCGGATCGCGATGTCGCTCGGACGGCTGACGAAGAACGGATCGAGCAGCTTCACGCCGACGAGCCATTGCCACGACGCCACGGCGCCGATGCCGATGGCGAGCTGCCACGCGAAGACGATGCCTCGATCGCGCCTCATACGCGACCCGACGCGTGGCTCTTGATGACTTCCTGCCGCAGGTCGGCCCAAATCGACCGGTACAGATCGACGAAGGCGGGTTCCGTACGCAGATCGAGCAGATCGCGCGGACGATCGAGCGTGACCGCGTGGCGCGACACGACGTGGCTCGCCGGGCCCGCCGAGAGCACGACCACCTCGTCGGCCAGCGCGATCGCCTCCTCGAGATCGTGCGTCACGAAGACGATCGTTCTTCGGGACTCGCCCCAGAGCGCCAGCAGCTCCCCCTCCATCCGCTGACGCGTGTGGATGTCGAGCGCGCTGAACGGCTCGTCCATCAGCAGCACGTCGCGATCGATGATCCAGTTCTGCGCCATCGCCACGCGCTTCCGCATGCCGCCGCTCAATTGCGCCGGAAAGTGCCGCGCGAATGCGGCCAGGCCCACGCGCGCGAGCCACGCGTCGGCCCGCGCCTGCGCGTCCGCGCGCCCGACGCCCGCCAGCGTCAGCCCGAGCCCGACGTTCTCGCGGACGTCTTTCCACGGCAGCAGCGCATCCTGCTGAAACATGTACGTCGCGTGGCGATTGAGCCCGGCGAGCTCGGCGCCGCCGACGCGCACGGTCCCGCTGGTCGGCGCGAGGAGTCCCGCCGCCATGTTCAGCAGCGTCGACTTCCCGCATCCGCTCGGACCGACGATGGCGAGGAAGGCGCCGGCGGGGACGGCGAGGCAAATGTCGTCGAGCGCGCGGTAGTCGCGGCCGGCGGGCGTGGCGAACGACCGCGACACGTGGACGAACTCGAGGGCCGGGATGGGCACGACGGCCTATGCTAAGTTAATTCGCGACAAGTATGAACAAGACGGGGCCTGTCGCCCGCGTGGCGCTGGCGCTGACCGCGTGGACCGAGCGCTGGGTGCCCGACGCCTTCGTCTTCGCCCTCATCGCCACGCTCATCGTCGTCGGCGCCGGCGTGGCCGCGACGCCGGCGACGCTCGGGCAGGTCGTCGACGCGTGGGGCCGCGGCTTCTGGGAGCTGATCCCGTTCACGCTGCAGATGGCGCTCGTGATCATCACGGGCCACGTGCTCGCGACGTCTCCGCCGGTCGGACGGGTGATTCGCGCCATCGCCTCGTGGCCTCGCTCGCCGCGCGGAGCGGTCGCCCTCGTGACGTTCTTCGCGCTCGCGACCGCGTGGATCAACTGGGGGTTCAGCCTCGTCTTCAGCGCCGTCCTCGCGCGCGAGATCGCGCGCCGCAGCGACGGCGTCGAGGGCGTCGATTACCGCGCGCTCGCCGCCGCCAGCTTTCTCGGGCTCGGCAGCATCTGGGCGCAGGGGCTGAGTGGATCGGCCGCGCTGCAGATGGCGTCGGCCGGCGCGCTGCCGCCGGAGATTCGCGCCATCGTGTCGCACGGCGGCCTGGTGCCCGACGGCCTCATCCCGTTCCGCCACACCATCTTTCTCTGGCAGAGTCTCGTCGCGGTCGCGATCGAAATCATCGTCGTCACGACCGTGATGTGGCTGGCGACGCCGCCGCAGGGCCGCGGACGCACGGCGCGCGATCTCGGCATCGATCTCGGTGACGGCGACGGCGCGATCGATCCCACCGCTGATCACGGCGCGCGGACGCCGGGCGCGTGGCTCGAGCACTCGCCGGTGCTCACGTGGCTCGTGGTGGGCCTCGGCCTGGTCTATCTCGTGAGGTATTTCGGCCAGGCGAGCGAGCCGCTGAACGCGATCAATCTCAATACGCTGAACCTCGCGTTCCTGCTCGTCGGATTCCTGCTGCACGGCACGCCGGCGCGGTTGATGCGCGCCGTGCAGGCGGCGACGCCGGCCGTGTGGGGCGTCATCCTCCAGTTTCCGTTCTACGCAGGCGTCGCGGGCGTGATCACGGCGACCCATCTCAACGATCGCGTGGCCGGCGCGTTCGTGCGAGTCTCGACGCCGGCGACCTTCCCCCCGCTCGTCGCGCTCTACTCGGCGGTGCTCGGCGTGTTCGTTCCGTCTGGCGGATCGAAGTGGGTCATCGAAGCGCCGTACGTGATGGCGGCCGCGCACACGCTGAAGGTGCATCTGGGATGGGTGGTGTCGGCGTACGACCTGGGCGAGGCGCTGGCGAACCTCGTCCAGCCGTTCTGGATGCTGCCGATTCTCGGCCTCTTCCGTCTCGGCGCGCGCGACGTCATGGGCTACACGCTCGTCGTCTTTCTGGTGCTGGCCCCGGTGGTGCTCGTCCTCGTCACGGTGTTGGGGCGCACGCTGCCCTATCCGCTGTAATAAAATAGGCCGACCTTTTCACATGAGCGAACGGACTAGCGTCGAAGACGCGCTGCGCGCGAGCGAAGAGCGCTTGCGCTATTTCGTCGAGCACGCGCAGGACATCATCTACTACTGCGACACCCACGGGTACTTCACCTACGTGAATCCGACCGTCGCGCGCGTGATGCAGTACGACGAGGGCGAGCTCATCGGCCGCCACTTCATGACGCTCATCCGCCGCGACGACCGCGCCAGAGCCGGCGAACTGTACATGCGGCAGCTCGTCGAGCGCACGCCGAACACGTACTTCGAGTTCGCCGCCGTCACCAAGCAGGGCGACACGGTCTGGCTGGGCCAACACGTGCAGCTCGTCTTTGAAGGAGACGCCATCGTGGGCGTCCAGGCGATTGCGCGCGACATCACGCGTCAGAAAACCGTCGAGGAGCAATTTCGACGCTCCGAGGCCCGGTATCGCTCGCTCATTCAGGGCGCCGCGTATGGGATCTATCGGACCACGATGGACGGCACGATCCTCGACGCGAACCCCGCGCTGGCGGCGCTGCTCGGCTACGACTCGGCGGCGGAATTGATGGCGCTCAACATGAGCGCGGTTTACCGCACGCCGAGCGAGCGCGCGCAGATCATCGAGCGGTACCGCCGCGACGGCGTCGCCGTGGCGGGCCTCGACGTCAACTGGAAGCGGAAAGACGGCACGCCGATCATCGTGCGCATCACGGCGCGCGTGGTGGACTTCGATGACGGCGTCAGTTGCTTCGAAGGCATCGTCGAGGACATCACGGCCAAGCGCGCCTTCGAAGAACAGCTCCGGCAGGCGCAGAAGATGGAGGCGGTCGGGCGTCTCGCGCGCGGCGTGGCGCACGATTTCAATAACGTGCTGGCGGCGATTCTTGGCTGCGCGGAGCTGCTGGCGATGCGTCTCAAGCCCGGCGATCCCTCGCGGCAGGACGCCGAGGAGATCCAGAAGGCGGCCGAGCGCGGCGCGAACCTGACGCGCCAGCTCCTAGCGTTCAGCCGCCAGCAGCCGCTCGAGCCGCAGGTACTCGACCTGCACACCATCGTGCGCGGCGTCGACCGCATGCTCGCGCGGCTGACCGACAACATCGAGCTGCACATCCGCACGCCCGGTCCGCCGCCCATTGTGCGCGTGGAGCCCGGGCTGATCGAACAGGTGCTGCTGAACCTGGTGGTCAATGCGCGCGATGCGATGCCCGAGGGCGGCACGATCGATATCGTGGTCGAGTCGATCGATCTCGACGAGCGCGGGGTGCTCGCGTATCCGGGCATGCCGCCCGGCCGCTACGGGATGATCGCCGTCCGCGATACCGGCTACGGCATCGCGCCGGAAATGCGGCGGCACGTGTTCGAGCCGTTTTTTTCGACGAAAGATCCCGCGAAGGGCAGCGGCCTCGGCCTGTCGATCGTCTACGGGATCGCGAAAGAAGCGGGCGGGACGGTGACGTTCTCGACCGAGGCGAACGGTCCCGAGCGTGGAACCACGTTCCAGGTGCTGTTGCCGCTTGCCGACGAGCCGCGCTAGGTCGGCTCCCCCGCCTCTAACTGCGGCAAGCCCCGCAGCGCTCCCCACGTCTCGGGATCCTGACAGAGCAGTGTGTTGAGGTAGAGCGACACATCCGCCGCGGGATACTGCGTCGCGATGGCGGCTGCCGCAGGCGCGACCTTCGCCGCGTCCGGCTTGACGTCCTCTTCCTGAATCAGCCCCTCTTCGTGCGGGATACCGAGCGCGTCGAGGAAGGCCCCCATCATCGCCCGCTGCTCCGCGAGGTGGTACACGACGAGCACCCGCGCCGAGATCGCGTCGGGCAGACTCGGCAGGCTCGCGAGGTGGCGCGCCTTGCGCTCCTCGTCGAGGCCAATCACCGTCTTCGGTCTGAACTTCTTCCGCTCCGAGATGAGGAGCACCGCCTGAACCTGGTCGTCGGTGGCATTCTCGTCGCGCCAGAAGGCGAGCGCGGCGTGATGCCGCTCGTCGGGGGTCATCCGCTTCCACAGGCGCGAAGGCGTCAGCGTCGTGTCGGTCATTGTTGAAAGTCTAGTCTTTTTAGTTTTACTTCGTAAAACGAATGATTTGCGCGCGCTCGACCGATCGGGGTGGCACTGGGGTGGCAAATTCCGTGAGGTACGGAGTCCGGCGATCACGCCGGAGGTGTTCTCGTCCACTCGAGAAGGGCGTCAGCGCGCTGCGCGCCAATTCAGGTCGCTATCCCCTATATAAAAACGGCGAATATTTTCCAATTCGACGGGCGAATAGATTCGCTGGGCGGATTCGCGCGCCGCGCGGGAAATTCGCGCGCGGAGCGCTGCGTCCTCTTTGAGGTCAACGATGATCTTCTGCGCCTCGTCCTCCTTGTCGAACAGGAAGCCGTTCACGCCGTGCTCGATATGTTCTGCGTAGCCGCCGTCCCGCTCTACCACTACGGGAAGGCCGCAGGCCAGCGCTTCGTGCACCACGCGACCATATGTTTCGTAGTAATCGCCTGCGGTACGATAATAGAAACAATCGAGTCCCTGCAGGAATTGGGCGGCCGGTTCGTGGCCGGCAGGCAACAGCTCGAGAAAGGGTGAGGCATTCATCCGGTCGGCGAGTATGCGCCCTCCCATGATCCGGATCGCGCAACCGTGCTCGATCAGCCTGCGATAGAACGCGGGATCATCGGCATGATGCTTCTTCGGGTGGTCGCGGCTCAAGCGGCCGACCGTAAATCGATCCCTATCCGGCGGACGCGCAACGGTCGTGAAAACCGTGAGGTCGATCGGCGAGGACTCGATCACACCTGGCATGCTATAGGCTGCCTTCGTGCTTTGAGAGGCATAAACGATTTCGACGGGGGGGCCACCGGCTTGCTCGATATGCGATATGAAACGAGGCTTTCTGTCAGACTCGATCGTATTGATGATCACGATCTTACGCTGGGGCCTGGAGAAACGGATCCACCGGCGGACGTAGAAATAAATCCCGACGAACACGAGCACACCGCTGCGCGGGAAGTGCAAGCGCCGCAGCTGAATCGGACGTATGGGATAGGTCGCAGCCAGTGCAGGGTGAGGCTCATGCTCAGACCACAGCGAAACGTCGGTATGGTCCTTCAGCAACGTGTAAAGCGAAACCGCCCGCCGCTCGCTACCACCATACGCGTTCGATAGCGGACTAATGATGTGGACTGGAACACGCGCGGACGACGGCCGCAGTTGAGCGGACGTCTTAAAAGGAAAATACGGAATCTTCACTTTCGGTCAATCTTGAAAATATCGCCAATTACTCTGCGCAGCCGCGCTTACCAAGTAGAGGACGACCGATAGACAGTCTGCGGATGGCTCTGCGTCACGATAGCGTGGGTTGAGCACAACGTATGCCAGTTGCTTCGCGGTCTGTCGCCAAGAAGAGCAATGGTCGGACGGTCGAGAAAAAGCTGTAACGGGACCAAGCAGACAAAAGTCATCATAAATGAGACCATTATCCGCAAATCCTGCCGCCAGCCGCGCGCGAGCTTGAGGCTGGGGAAGCAACCGGACATTATTCGTGTTCGACGTATTGTCAGTCGACAAATTCATGTGGTTGCTTCTTCACGCTCTTCCGAGTACATTTCGTCAATCCTTTTTCAGCTCTCAGATTTTCGATCACTAGGTCAGGCAGAAGTGCAGAAAGCTGGTTCACTGCGCTGCGTTCCCAGGGCCTGCGTGTATCGTCAAGATAGGCTGCCCCGTTTTCACTAAGACGATCCACAACCCAGCGAAGCGGATGGTAGCGCGCGGACGAGCCGCACCAGTACGGCGGTCCATCAACCAACGCGAGATCGACGACAAGGTCGCGCAGATTGGGAAGAGCGTAGGACTGGCAGCGAGGTAGCGAGCCTACCGATTCGTGTTCGATAAGCGGCAGGATCTGGATATCCACGCGCGCTCCGACGCCGCATGCCTCCAGTTGTTTCTGAATGCCTGCGGCGTAGATCGGGTCGTGTTCGAAGCTTATTAGTCGGCCTGAACCCTTGTTCTTCAAACAAACAGCAAAGATGACGGTGGACTGCCCGCTCCCGAATTCAATTACCGTAGGCGCCTCGCGTTCCTGAAGATCGGAAAGAATCCACGCGATTGCATCAGGTGAGAGCGCCCACCCGCGAAGCGGTTTGAGAATCGGATTTGCAGCAAGGGCAGACTGTATCTGTATCAGGCCGGCGATTTGATCATAAAGCCCATCGATATCCTCTTTGCGGGCAAGCCCGACGAAGAGGTGACTTCGGAGTTTGCCTAGAAGAAAACGAATCGTGGATCGAATCATGGATTACGTTGCTGACAACCTGGCGAATTGGGATTCGAAAAACATTTCATCGGGAAGAATGATCTGGTCCTGTGGGCTGAATTCCGCAAACCGTCGCCGGAACTGGATGATCGTTCCCCTCCAGGCCCATTATTGGGGGCGGACGCTCTGGGATCAAGCGCGGAGGGAGGCCAGGAAGGGCTCGCGTACAGCAGCCGAAGCTGCGCTGCGTCAGGTCGGCCCACCCGCGATTGCGCAGCCGCGCGCGTCGGCATATCTGTGCTAGCATGCCACGACTTTTCCAAGGTTCATATCCGTCCATCACATCCGGCGATGATCCCCCATTTGACCAAGGCGGCACATTGGGTCGAATTCGGCACACCGGCAAGCAGTTGGTTGGGCTCATCGGTGGTCTGGCAGGTGATCGCGGCGAAACGCTGATCATGTACGACCGGCTGGGCTACTTCCCAAACTTGCTGTGGCCTCGCTCGTTTAACGAAAAGGTTGTGCGGAGGAAGTTGACTCGCCCGCCCACGCCCTGGTCCGACTATGCGGACAAGCTCCTCGTTCGAAATCATGTCGCGCGACGAGTGGGCGCGGATTGCCTCACCGATCTCTATCTGGAAACGGATAACCCGGACGAGATCCGGCTCGCGTCGCTGCCGCCACGCTTCGTGGTCAAGGCTAACCACGGATCGGGCTGGAACCTCATCGTTGACGGATACCATGCCATCTCCGAGGACGTCGTCAGATCACAGT
The DNA here is from genome assembly GCA_017883165.1 of Acidobacteriota bacterium. Taxonomy (GTDB): domain Bacteria; phylum Acidobacteriota; class Vicinamibacteria; order Vicinamibacterales; family CAVVIG01; genus JADGOC01. Next base: position 2,578 of record JADGOC010000097.1, on the reverse strand, counting down.
GTCGTAAGTGGTTAGGCATGCGGTACGGAGTAAGGACGCACGAAAGCTGGTACTTGGGCATCCGGCCGCGAATCCTCGTCGAACAGTATCTGGGAGACTCGGTCCACGGGATTCCGCTCGACTATAAGTTCTGGGTGTTCCACGGACGTGTAGAATTTGTCCAGATCGATTTCGGGCGGTTCTCGAACCATACCCGCACGTTTTACGACCGCGATTGGAAGCGGCAGCCGTGGGGCGTGCGCTATCCGGCCGGACCCGATCTCAAGCGTCCGCAGACGCTTGATCGGATGATCGAGATCGCCGAACGTCTCGCTGTCGATCCCGATTTCATCAGGGTCGATCTATATAGCCCCAACGAAGCGGATGTGTTCTTCGGTGAACTGACGTTGGCGCCCGGCGCTGGTTGGGAACGCTTCCGGCCCCTCAAGATCCACGATTTCCAGATCGGCTCCCTCTGGTGATCGAGTGTGAAGTACTCGTCCGATGCTATTGGCTCTAACCCGTTCATCGCTGCCATGGGACGGCGATGTCGTCGCACGACGGATGCTCAATTCGTGGCATGTGCTTGCGGTCGCAGACGATCACTTGACACGAATGTCGGAGTCTGCCGACACGTTGAACCTATCGCACTCGCCGTTCACCGCATTGGATCAACCAGACCGAGGCATTGGTGTCTTCGCATCCGTCGAAGGTTCTAGCGGACGCGTCACACTCCATCGGTCGCTCAGCTCCGGTTCGAGCCTGTACTACACGATTACTCCTCTCGGCGAGTTGATCTGCGGGACCCGTGTGACCGCCTTACGGCGGGCTGGCGTTGCGCTGGAGGAAGACCGCCAGCGCCTTCCGGAGTTCTTCGTGTACTGCTTCGTGTGTCCGCCGGCCACGCTCTTCAAGGACGTTCAGCTCCTGGTGATGGACGAAGAGCTGATCTTCGAAGAGCAGAGCGGAACGTGGCGCATCGTACAGCGGTCTATCCTCGAATTACCCGTCCTGCGGCCGATTTCGAACACGGATTTCGCTGCGGAGAGTGCTGCCGTCCTGAAAGCGGCAATGGGGGAACTCGGTGCGCTCGATGCCCGCACCGCGGTCCTGCTCAGCGGAGGCGTGGACTCGAGCGTGCTGTCCTGTCTCGCGCTGCGACAGGGCTATTCTCACAGCACGTTCGGCACTTCGTATCCGTTTGAGCGTCCGGAGGCAGACATTGAAGCGGCGTACGCGTCCTCCGCCGCTGCGGAACTCGGCGTTCACCACGAGCATTACATCCCGACGGTTCCCAGATATCTTGCGGGTTTGATCGAAGCCATCGCCGCGACTGAAACCCCACTTCACGGTCTACAAACAGTTCTTTTGAACTGCCTGTTTCGTGATGGCATACCCGACGCCGCTCGGTTGATCGTGATTGGAGATGGTGCGGATGCGGTGTTCGGCAACAGCATGCACAAGCGCGTATTTGATGCCGGTACGCCGCTGCCACTGGAGCGGCTGGTAAACAACCGCGTCGTGTTGAAAATGCTATGGCGGTCCGGGACCGGAGTCGGCGGCCGCCTCGCCGACGCCATGGCGGCACGACGCAGTCTGATGTACACGACCGACGACCCTCGCCATCTTATCTGGTCGGACCAACGGTTTGGCGATCTCGATTGGACCTGCTCCTATTTCGGGGTTGATTCGCGACGCTGTTCGTTGTCCCGTTGCGACGTGGTGGCTCGGTACCCGGACGAGTCGCTCATCAATTGTTTCCTGCTGCTCAATCTCCTTGGAGACGTCGATGCGCTTCAGACCATGTGGGGCCGGCTGACCCATGCTACGGGCCGCGCTGGATACTACCCATTCAGCCACCCGTCGGTTTTCAGAGCCGCGACGTCTACCCCCTGGAGCGAGCGCGTGGGGCTTGAAACCAAGCACCAACTCCGCAAGGCAGGGCGGCTGTTGGGCGTCCCCGAATTCATCCTGACGAGGCCGAAGGCGCACTTCGGCATCGCGCCCGACCGCTGGGCAGCGCGGGACGGTGTGCTCGAGCCGCTGGTCAAGCTCGCGGCCCCGGTCGTCGGGGAGAAGACGATCCGGCAGGTCCAGGTGTCCGACGAGGGACGTTCACGAATCTACTGGAACCTGCTCAACTACGCCATCTGGCGCCGAATCTTTATTGACGGAGAGAGCCCAGAGTCGCTGATTGAAGAACTGCAGGAAGGCCTGCCCGCGCGCGGCAGGCACCGATGACTCCGCTACACTTCCTTAACGGCCGATGATTGCGCATTGGTGTCGAAAACTGATCAAGCGCGCGCTGAGCTGGTGTGGTTACGAGCTTCGCCCGATCTCAGGCCCCGTGTCGCTCGCGCCCTCACCGCCTGACGAACCGTACCGCGAGAACCCCGAAGTCGGGGCCGTAAACATGAGGGACAAACTGGAGCGACAGGCGCGTGGCGAACCCTTTGAGTGGCCAGAGATCGTCGCATTGAACCGGACCGTCGCGACGATGATCGGTGACGCCAGGCGTATCGTGGAACTCGGTTCGGGAACCGGAGCCTTCGCCTGGGAAGCTTCTGCAGACCCGCGGGTGCAGCTCACCTGCTCGGAT
>JADGOC010000096.1 GCA_017883165.1 Acidobacteriota bacterium | reverse complement strand
GACCACCGAATCGGCCCCCCAGACCACCGAATCGGCCCCCCAGACCACCGAATCGGCCCCCCAGACCACCGAATCGGCCCTCCAGACCAAAGAACCAGCGCCCCGAACCAACGACGAGTTCCGCCCGACCGCACGGTTGCCGGACACAGAACTCAAGGCAGCGATTCCGCTCGACTTCACGGTCTCGCCGCTAATCGTCGTTGTCGGTAACGCCCCTTTGAATCCGCTCGCCGCGAACTCCGCCGCCGCCAGCACATTCAAGCTGCCCGCACCGCCGCCGATCAAACCCGCCGACGGAAGGTACGTGCTCGTCAACTGCAGCACCGCCTTCACGCTCGCCGGCTTCAGATCGGGACGCTCCTGTAGCAGCAGTGCCACCGCTCCGCTGGTCACCGCCGCCGACATGCTCGTGCCCGACAACTGGAAATACCCGTTCTCCCCGGTGCCCGCCACATGCCGATCCGGCATCGTCGTCGACAGCACCGACCCCGGCGCTTCCGCCGACACGACGTGCGCGCCCGGCGCCACCAGATCCGGCTTGATGATCAAGTCGTACCGCGTCGGCCCGCGCGAGCTGAACGTCGCCACCGTGTCGTCCGAACGCTCCGGCGTCTGGTGCGTGTCGAGCGCACCGACCGTTAGGGCGTGCGGGCTGTTGCCCGGCGCCGTCGTGCCGCCCAGCACGTGCGTGCCGTCGGCCAGCCGGCCGAAATTCCCAGCCGCGGTGACGACGACGATGCCCGCCCGGACCGCGCGCTCGACCGCTTCACACAACGGATCGTCGCGGTATGGCTGCAGCACCGGCGTGCCCAACGACACGTTCAGCACGCGGATGTTGTATTGCCCGCGGTGCTCGATCGCCCAGTCGATCGCTTCGACCACGCTGCTCACCGTGCCCGACCCGTCGTCGCCGAGGACGCGCAGGTTGAGGAGATACGCGCCCGGCGCGACGCCGTGGTAGTCGCTCGTCTGCGGCCCCTGGCCCGCCGCGCCCGCGATCGTCGCGGCCACGTGCGTTCCGTGCCCGTAGCGGTCCACGCCGTCGCCGCCCGTGAAATCGACCGTCACGCGCACCGGGTGCTTCTTGAACGCGTGGTGTTTCTGATCGATGCCCGAGTCAATCACGCCGATGCCGATGCCGGCGCCGGTCAGAGTAGGCAGGTCGCTGCCCGTGTCGCCGCCGTCCTGCTGGAGCTGATCGCTGCCGATCGTTTCGGTCGTGACGTCAAACGGATGAATCTTGGTGTCGCCCGACAGATGATCGAGCGAGTCGTCCTGGGTGAGCGCATCGAGCTGGCCGGCGGTGAGATTGAACACCGCGCCGCTCTTGAGGTGACGCTTCACCACGAGGTTGTAGCGCGTGGCAATTTGATTGATAGATGCCGCGTCACCGTGCACGATGACGTCGATGGATTGCGAGCCGGCGGCGAGATGATCCGCGAGATCCGAGCTCAGACGCGCCCGGTGCTGCGCGACTGCCGGCGTCGAGGCCGCGGCGAAATAACAGATACCTGCCAACGCGGCGAGTGCGAAGCGTGAGCGCGCGACAGTTGTCCTCACGAGGGTTTCCACCGGGGTCTCCAGTTCTGAGTCGTCAGTTGATCCGCTTGTCGGATCGGGATACGGTCATCGCGTCGGTCAAGTTGTCCTGCACCGAGTCGAGCAGCACGCGCTGGGATCCGCCCAGCGTACGAATCGTCTGGAGGCGGCCGTCGCGAATCCGGTTGTAGATGGTCCGGCGCGAGACGCCGAGCAGCTCAGCGGCGTGGTCCAGCGAGACGCTGCGGCCGATACGAGGTTCGAAGCCTTGTTCAGATGCGTTGTCGGTAACGGCCATCAACTATTTCCTCCGGACGCCGTCTATAAGCGCACGGCGGGTGCCACGCCTGAGGTGGGATCCCATGGCAAGCCGCAAGTCGTTGCACTGATTACGGTTGCTCGTCTAGGATGAGTTGGGCCCGAGTGCTCGATCTTATCGAAGGATGGCCAGATACCTGGCCGGCATGGGAGGCGATGCCTTCACGTTGAACATCTTTTGCACACAAAATCGCCGAAAGTGGTCTTCCTGCACACAATTTTGATCGGCCAGTTTTCTGGCCGGCAGGTTAACTTTTGACCAGACACTCACGCTCCGTTGCGCCGTTCATCGCCGCGGTCGTTGCCGCCGCCGTCGGCTGCTCGCGTCCGGCCCCGTCGACATCGACGCCAGGAAGCCGTCAGGGCGGCGAGATCGTCGTCACCAACCGCAGCAACCCGAGCACTTTCAACCGCATCTCGAGCCCCGGCGGCCGCGCCGACGACCTGGTCGCGCTGCTGACGCAGGCCAAGCTCGTTCGGATCAACCGGGTCACCTGGGAGGTCGAGCCCTGGCTGGCCGAAAGCTGGACGCGATCGGACGATGGCTTGCGGTACACGCTGAAGCTGCGGCCGAATGTCACCTTCTCTGACGGCGAGCCCTTCACCTCCGCAGACGTCGCGTTTTCCTTCGCAGCTGCTTACGACGACAAGACGGCCAGTCCGCTCAAAGAGGCGCTCGCGGTGAGCGGCAAGGTGCTCGGGATCGCCACGCCTGATCCACAGACCGTCATCGTCACATTCCCGTCATTCTTCGCCGTGGGGCTCCGGATTCTCGACAACCTGCCGATCCTGCCGCGGCACAAGCTCGAGGCCGCACTGAAGTCGGGGACGTTTGCGAACGCGTGGAACCTCGACACGCCGCTGACCGAGCTTGCCGGACTCGGGCCGTTCGTGCTGAGTGAATTCGTTCGAGGGCAGCGCATCGTGTTCACGCGCAACCCACGCTACTGGCGCAAGGACGCGGATGGCTCGCCGCTCCCGCACCTCGATCGCATCACGATGCAGATCGTGCCTGACCAGGATGCCGAGCTGCTGCGTCTGCGTGCCGGGCAGAGCGATATGAGCACCGTCGAGATGCGGCCGTCCGACTACGCGCCGCTTAAGCGCGATGCCGCGGCCGGCACGGTGAAGCTGATTGATCTTGGCGATGGGTTGGACGCCGAGGCGTTCTGGATCAACCTTAACCCGCAGCATTTCGCTCACGATCCACGAGCCGCGTGGATTCAGAAAGATGAGCTCCGCCACGCCATCTCGATGGCGGTCAGCCGCGAGCTGTTCGTGAACACGGTGTATTTCGGCGCCGGCGTGCCTGTATTTGGTCCAATCGCGCCGGCCAACAAGAAATGGTACTCGGCTGAGGTTCCTCACGATCCTTACGATCCGGCTGGCGCCAGGCGCTTGCTTGCCTCCATCGGTCTGGTCGATCGCAACGGCGATGGCATTCTGGAAGACGCGCACAATCAGCCGGCGCACTTCACGCTCGTGACGCAGAAGGGCCGGACCGATCGTGAGCGCGCGGTCGAGGTCATCCGCGATGAGCTGAAGAAAATCGGCCTCGTCGTAGACGCTGCGCCGGTGGATTTCGGGAAGATGCGTCAGCTGGTGGGGTCGGGCGACTACGACGCGCTGTACTTCGGGCCCGGCGCGACTGACATCGATCCCGCCGTGAACCAGGATTACTGGCTGAGCTCTGGCGGCGCGCACTTCTGGGACCTCGGCCAGACCAAGCCCGCCACCGATTGGGAGCGGCGCATCGACGAACTAATGGCGCGCCAGGTGGCGTCGCCAGACCAGAACGAACGGCAGCGTCTCTTCGTCGAAGTGCAGAAAATCTTCGCCGAGCACGAACCGGCGATCTACTTCGCCGCGCCGCGCGTCTTTCTCGCCACCTCGTCGCGTGTGACGGGGTATACGCCGTCGATCATCCCGCCGCAGCTGCTCTGGGCATCCGACACCATCGCTGTGGTGAAGTAGCGGCTCCGATGCTGGCCTTCCTGCTCCGGCGCTTCGCCTTCGCGGTCGTGCTGGTGTTCACCGTGTCGTCGGCCGCGCTCATCCTCGTGCGTCTCGCGCCCGGCGACTACGCCGACACGGTGGCGGCGCCCAACGCGAGCCGCGAGGTGAAAGATGCGATGCGGGCGCGCTTCGGCCTGAACCGCTCCGTCGCGCAACAGTACGGCGCCTGGGTCGCTGACGCCGTCCGGCTCGACTTCGGCCGGTCCATGATGTACGGATCGCCGGTCAGGGGGCTGGTGCGCGAGGGCGCGATCAATACCGCCATCCTCGCGGCCACCGCGCTCGTAGCCGCGACGCTCATTGGCCTGCCGCTCGGCATCATCAGCGGCAGCCGCCGGGGGCTGCTGGCCGACGCGATCCGCACGGTGTCAATCGTGCTGTTGTCGCTGCCGCCGCTGCTTTCCTCATTAGTACTGTTGGCGGTGGCGGCCGGCACCGGCTGGCTGCCGGTCGGCGACATGCGGTCCGCGGGCGGCGCCGCGTGGCCCCTCTTCGATCTCCTGCGCCACCTGATTGTCCCCGCCACCGCGCTGGCGTTGCCGATCGCGGCGATGTTCGAACGCATGCAATCGCAGGCGATGGCTGAAGTCGTCGGGCAGCCGTACGTGCTGGCGGCGTTGGCGCGCGGCATTCCGCGCGCGCGGATCGTCTGGCGCGACGCCCTGAAGCCGGCGCTGCGTCCGGCGGCGGCGGTGTACGGCCTGGTCGTCGGCGCGCTGCTCAGCGGATCGTTTGCCGTCGAAGCGGTCACGTCGTGGCCCGGCCTCGGCGTGCTCATGCTCGACGCGCTGCGCGCGCGCGACCTGTATCTGGTGGCCGGCTGCGCGGCCGCCGGCTCGGTGTTCCTCGCGATCGGCACAATCGTCTCCGATGTGGCGCTCGTGCTCATCGACCCACGCGCGGTCGAGGCCGGCTGAGATGCGCCGGCTTGGCTTGTCGTTCCTCGTCGTGGTGTTCGCGGCCGCCGCCGGCGCGCCGTTCCTCGCACCGCACGCCCCCGACGTCAAGTTCAGCGAGCTCTTGTACGCGCCGCCGACCCTTCCGCACGTCGTCGACGACGCCGGTGCGTGGCACGCGCCGTTCATTTATCCATGGAGGCTGGCCGATCGGCTCGAGCAACGGTTCGAGCAGAATCGGTCCACGCGCATGCCGCTGGTGTGGCTCCGGGGCGGACGAATCGCGCAGTCGTCAGACGAAGCGCGCGCGCCGTTCCTCCTGGTGGGCGCCGACGGTTCCGGGCGCGACGTGTTCGCGCGCCTGCTCTTCGGCGCGCGGACCTCGCTCGGTCTCGCGCTCGTCGCGGCGCTCGGCGCCACGCTTCTCGGCGGCCTCGTCGGCGGCGCCGCCGGCTACATCGGCGGGATCGTGGACGAGGCGCTGATGCGCGCGACCGATTTCGTGCTCGTGCTGCCGGCGATTTACGTGGTGCTCGCCCTGCGCGCCGTGCTGCCGTTGGTCCTCAGTTCGGGGATCGTCTTCGTGATGCTCGCGGCGATCTTCGCCGTCGTCGGCGCGCCGTTTGTCGCGCGCGGCGTGCGCGCCATCGTCCGATCGGAGCGCCAGCTCGAGTACGCGGTGGCGGCGCGCTCGCTCGGCGCCGGTCACGCGAGGCTGCTCGTCCGGCATCTCTTGCCGGCCGCTTCCGGCTACGTCGTCGTCCAGTTGACCGTGCTCGTCCCGGCGTTCATCGTGGCCGAGGCGACGCTGTCGTATGTCGGTCTCGGTTTTCAGGATCCGATCGCGAGCTGGGGCGCGATGCTGCAGGAAGCGTCGAACACCCGCGCGCTCACCGATTTTCGGTGGCTGCTCAGCCCGGCGGCTGCGATCTTTCTCGTCGTGCTCGGGCTGAACCTGGTCCTGCAGCAGTCGGGTGTGAACCCGGTTACAATTTCCTCTGATGAACCTCTCGGGCGTCTTCGCTCCGATTCCCACTCCCTTTGACGGTGACGGCGCAGTCGACGCGGGCAAGCTGCGCACGGCGCTCGCGCGCTTCGTCGCGCGGCCGCTGACCGGCTTCATCATCCTCGGCTCGAACGGCGAAGCCGTGCTGCTCGATGAGGACGAGTCTGACCGTGTGATCGGCGTCGCGCGCGAGGCGGTGCCGAAGGGGCGCCCGTTCATCGTCGGCACCGGCCGCGAATCGACGCAGGCCGCGGTGCGCGCGGCGAGGCGCGCGGCCGAGCTCGGCGCCGACGCGGTGCTCGTGCGGACGCCCGGCTTCTTCAAGACCCAGATGACGAGCGACGCCTTCGTGCGTCACTACACGACGGTGGCCGACGCATCGCCCGTCCCCGTGCTGCTGTATAACTTCACGGCGCTGACCGGCGTGAATCTTCTGCCGGCGACGGTCTCGCGTCTGGCGATCCACCCGAACATCATCGGGATCAAGGAGTCGGGCGGCGACGTGGCGCAGATCGCGGATCTGGTGTCGGGCACGCCCGAGGATTTCAACGTGCTGGCCGGCACGACGTCAACGTTCTATGCAGCGCTCTCGGTCGGCTGCGTCGGCGGCATTCTCGCACTCGGCTGCGTCGTGCCGGAGGCGTGCATCCGGTTGTACGAGCTGGTGAAAGAGGGACGCCACGCCGACGCGCGCGTGCTTCAGCAACAGCTCGTGCCGCTCACGCGGCTGCTCGGGCCGACGTACGGCGTGCCCGGCCTCAAAGCGGCGCTGGCGCTCATCGGCTACGACCTCGGCGTGCCGCGCGCGCCGCTCGCGCCGGTGCCCGACGCCGCGATCGCGTCGCTTCGCGCGGCGCTCGCCCCATTTGAAGAGATCCATGTCCAATCTGCTGCCCGATAACGAGCGCATCCTGCTCGGCCCCGGGCCGAGCCTCACCTCGCCCCGCGTCATGCGCGCGATGGCGGCGCCGACCATCAGCCATCTCGATCCGCAGATGATGGCGCTCCTCGACGATATCCGCGCCAGGCTCACGCGCCTGTTTCACGCACCCGACGGATCGTTCGCGCTCGCGGTTTCGGGGACGGGCACCTCAGGAATGGAAACGGCCGTCGCCAACCTGGTGCGCGAAGGGACGCGCGCGCTCGTGGTGGTCAGCGGGTACTTCGGCGATCGGCTCGCGCAGATGTGCGAGCGGTACGGCGCCACGGTCAGGCGGCTCGACGTCGAATGGGGGCGAGCCTGCGATCCCGACGCGCTTCGCGCCGCCCTGAAGGCGTCGCCCGCCGATATCGTCGCGATGGTGCACGCGGAGACGTCCACGGGCGTCCTGAATCCCATCGATACGCTGGCGCCCATCGCACGCGAGCACGGCGCACTGACGATTGTCGATGCCGTCACCTCGTTCGGCGGCCATCCGCTCGACGTCGCCGCGTGGGGCGTGGACGCCTGCTACAGCTGCACCCAGAAATGTCTGGGTGCGCCGTCGGGGCTCGCGCCGGTGGTCTTCGGTCCGCGGGCGCTCGAGCGGCGCGTGAAGTGCCGCAGCTTCTACTTCGATCTGCAGTTGCTCGAAGACTACTGGCTCAAGCGCAAGTATCACCACACGATGTCATCCACGCTCGTCTACGCCCTGGACGAAGCGCTCGCCATCGTCGAGGAAGAAGGGCTCGAGGCGCGATGGGCGCGCCACGAGCGCAACCACGACGCGTTCGCCGAGCGGCTGGCCGCGATCGGGCTGTCGCTCTTGCCGCCGAAAGGCGAGCGGCTGTGGACGCTGAACGCGGTCCGCGTCCCCGACGGCGTCGACGAGGCGGCCGTGCGCAAGCATCTGCTCGACGAGTTCAGCATCGAGATCGGAGCGGGACTCGGTCCGCTTGCCGGGAAGATCTGGCGCGTCGGACTCATGGGCGCGAGCTCGACGCCACGGCTCATCGTCCTGCTCCTCGGCGCGCTTGAGAGCGCGTTGGCCAGGCAAGGGCATCGGGTCCATGGGTAGGTATCGATCCCTGGTCCTGATTCCGATCCTGGTCCTCAGTGTCTTCGGGGCGGCGTGCGCCACCAATCCCGCAACGGGCCAGCACCAGTTCTCGCTGATGAGCGAAGACCAGGAGCTGCAGATCGGCCAGCAACAAGACGTCGAAGTGCGCCGGCAGATGGGCGTCTACGCCGACCGCGCGACGCAGCAGTACGTCTCGGACATCGGTGTGCGCCTCGCGCGCGAGTCCGAGCGTCCGAATCTCCCGTGGCACTTCACCGTCGTCGACGTGCCGGCCATCAACGCGTTCGCGCTGCCGGGCGGCTACATCTATGTCACGCGCGGCATCCTTCCGTTTCTCGGCGACGAGGCGGAGCTGGCGTGCGTGCTGGGCCACGAGATTGGCCACGTCACGGCGCGCCATGCCGCGCAGCAGTACTCCAAATCGATGGGCGCGGGTCTCGGCGTGCTGCTCGGCAGCATCTTCGTGCCCGAGGTGCGCCCGTTCGGGCAGCTCGCCGAGACGGGCCTCGGCGCGGTCATTCTCAAGTACGGGCGAGACGACGAGATCCAGGCCGATGAGCTCGGCGTGCGTTACGCCGCGCGCGGCGGTTGGGATCCCGCCGCGATGCCGCGCATGCTGACGACGCTCGGGCGCATCGACGAGGACACCGACAACAAAGGCGTGCCGAACTGGTTGTCGACGCACCCGTCGCCGGAGAACCGCATCGGACGCGTGCAGGCGGCCGTCCAGCAGGCGGAAACCACGGCGCCGCCCGGCGTCACCAATCACGACGTGTATCTCCAGCACCTCGACGGCATCGTCTACGGCGACAACCCGGAGCAGGGCGTTGTCCGCGGCAGCGTGTTCCTGCACCCAAGCCTGCGGTTCGCGATCGAGTTTCCACCGGGCTGGGACGTGAACAACGGCCAGTCCGAAGTCGTGGCCAAGGAGCCGGGTGTCAACACGTTCATGATCCTGCAGCAGATGCCGCGGCCGGTCGGCCGCGGCATCGAGGATGCGGCGGTGCAATCGATGCAGCGCGCCGGCTTCCACGCGCTCGACGGCGAAGAGACGACGGTGAACGGCCTGCCCGCGTTCATCGCCACGTATCAAGGCACCGTTCAGGATCTCGGCCGCGTCCGCCTGCGCGCCGCGCACATCGTCCACGAGCGCCGCGTGTATCTGGTGGCCGGTCTCGCGCCGCTGGCGCTGTACGAGCCGCACGAGCCGGCGTTCTCACAGGCGATCGGATCGTTCCGGCCGATGACGCGCGGTGAGGCCGAAGCCGTGCGTCCGAGCCGCGTGAACGTCTATGCGGCACGCGCGGGCGACACGTGGCAGTCGATCGCCGACCACATGAGCCACGGGGTGATCAAAGCGGCCACACTCGCCATCATGAACACCCACGCGATCGCCGACGAGCCGCGTCCCGGCGAGCGCCTGAAGGTCGTCATCTGATCCGTACGATCGGCCGGTCGGTGCTCGGCGTACTCGGGGTCGGCTTCGGCTGTCTCGTGTACGTCTACCTGACGCTGCCGGACGTGCGCCCGCTTCGCACCGGCAATCCGACAACGACCGCGTTCATGGAGCTGCGCGCGCAGGAGGCGCGGGCCCACGGCCAGGCGCCGCGCGTCGTGCAGCGGTGGGTGGGCTACGGCCGCATCTCGCCGCACCTGAAGCGCGCCGTCCTCGTCGCGGAAGACGATGCGTTTTGGCAGCATGACGGGATCGATGTCGATCAGCTCCGCGAGTCGATCGAGACCGACTGGACACGCGGGCGCTTCCTGCGCGGCGGCAGCACCATCACGCAGCAGCTCGCGAAGAACCTGTATCTGTCGCCGTCGAGAAATCCGCTCCGCAAGCTGCGCGAGCTCTTCATCGCGCGTCGGCTCGAGGCCGAGTTGAAGAAGGCGCGCATCTTCGAGCTGTATTTGAACGTGATCGAATGGGGCGACGGCATGTACGGCGTCGAAGCAGCGGCGCGGGCCTACTTTCACAAGTCGGCGGCGGAGCTCAGCCCGGAGGAATCGGCGCTGCTCGCGGCCGCGATCATCAACCCGCGCGTGCTGAATCCGGCTCACCCGAGCGGGCGGCTGCTCCGGCGCCAGCAGCTGATCCTGCGGCGCATGGGTGTCGTGCTGCCGCCTGAAGACACTGCAGATGAGCTGTGGTGATTGCGGGCCGTTCAGCTTGACGCTGCGGTTCTGCGCCGCTATAGTTGCTCCACTCTCGGCTCATTTTTCAGCACAATCCGATCGCGTTACGTGCACGGCGCAGGGCCTCCCCCCAGCAGCAATGTGCGATGTGTCGCCGCGGTGACGGTCGTGTAGCGGTGCTTGTCGCATGATCAATTACACCGAACGCCTCACGCTGTTGATGCACGATATCGTCTCGCGCGTGCCGACGCTGTCCTTCATTGACATCGCCGACGTGCTCGTCTTCGCGCGATCGGGACGATCGAACGCGGAGGGTGCGTTCGCCACCTGCCATTCCCTCAGCCTGCCGGCCAGCGAGCCGGGCTACTATTTCTGGCGCGATCGCACATCGGGGCGCATCACGCGGCGGTCCGAGTGGTTCGTCACCAAGTCGCCGTCGGTGACGATCGGCACGCGGTCGACCAAGTACATGATCTCGTTCTCGCTGCCGCGCTTCTGCGATCAGGTGCTCGATCGATCGCGCAAGGAAAGGTTCTATCCCGGCGTCGAGCCGTGGATGGCGAAGCTCGATACGGTCGTCCACGAGCTCTATCACATCGATCCCGAGCAGGAGGGCATCCGCCGCATCGAGCTTGGCGACGGCACCTACTCCGCGCATTGCCACGGGCATCAGTTCTTCGAGCAGGTCGCCGGGATGGTCAGCACGTACATGGACAGCCGTCCAGACCCCGAGATCTACGATTTCCTGCGGCACGACTTCGACACGCTCGCCTCGCGCTTCGACGGCGTCGTCGGCACGACGTTCGGCACGTTTCCGTCGTTTCCCCAGCGGTACATCGAGCGCCTCGCCACCCAGCCGCCGTGCGAAGCCGACATGGACGGCGTCACGATCGATCCGCTTCGCCTGCCGCAGCAACCCACCCGCTACACGCAGGACGACCTGCACATCCGTCAGTTCTTCAAAGAGACGTCGCGGCGTTTGGTGAGGAAGGGCCGATTCAAGGCGGCGTAGGAATCTCGAATTCCTAGTTCATCCTGCGCGCGCCGATGAACCGCTGCGGCCAATAGCTGCCGCTCAACCGCTCGACGCGGACGACCCCGGCCGAGCTCGGCGCGTGGATGAACTCGTCGCCGCCAATCGCGATCGCCACGTGCGAGGCGCCTGGCGCCGTGGTCGTGAAGAAGATCAGATCGCCGGGCACGAGTTCGTCGGCCCTCACCCCTTTTCCCGCTTTGAACTGATCGACGACGGCGCGGGGCAGGGTGACGCCGTGCTGTCCGAAGACGTACTGCGTGAACCCGCTGCAATCGAACCCCGACGGATCGGTGCCGCCGTTTCGATACGGAGTCCCGCGGAGTGAAAGCGCGGTACCGGTGATCGCGTAGGCATCCGGCTTGGGCGACGTAGGGGCCGAGCTTGCTCGGCCCCCCGACGCCGGGGCGGACGGCGCCGCGCCGGGCATCGGGAACGGATGTGGGGTCGCGCCGGTCGAGGCGCAGGCGCCGCTGGCAGCGGCGACCGCGGCGACGGCGAACAGGGCCAGCAGTATCCGGAATTGCACCACCCCTCCTATCGGCGGGAACGCGGCATCAGTACAGAGGCGCTAACTGCCGGATTTCCGGGCGTTTACCGCGTCGGCGCCTTGACACCTCTTCAACCCATCAGTCAAAATGACCGCGAAGCGTAAATGGAACAAACGCTGCTCCTGAACGCGTCGTACGAGCCCCTCAAGATTGTCGACTGGCAAAAAGCGGTCACGCTTTGGTGCCAGGGCAAGGTTGAGGTTATTTCCGTGTACGACCGCGAGATCCGCGCGGTCTCCTTCAGCTTCAAGCTGCCGTCGGTCATCCGGCTGCTGCGCTACATCAAGATCAAGCGGCGCTTCGACTACGTGCCGTTCTCGCGCGCGAACATTTACGCGCGCGACGATCACCGGTGCCAGTACTGCGGCGACGGGTTTCCCACAAACGAACTGACGTTCGATCACGTCGTGCCGGTCGCCCAGGGCGGCCGCAAGGATTGGGAGAACATCGCCACCTGCTGCGTCTCCTGCAATCGCAGGAAAGGCGGGCGCACGCCGGCTGAAGCCGGCATGCATCTGCGGCGGATGCCGAAGCGCCCCGTGTCGGCGCCGGCGATCCGCATCACGGTCGGCTTGCGCAACGCTCCTGAAGGCTGGCGCGACTATCTGTACTGGAACGCGGAGCTCGACGATACCTAATGCCGCCGCGCGTCACCGCCATTCGTCCGCACTGGGCGATCGAAGGCGGCCGCATCTCGATCGAAGGCACACACTTTCCACTCGACCAGCCGCGTCTGCCTGACGTGCGCGTTGGCGACCTGCCCGCGCGCGTGGTGTACGCGTCGCCCTCGTCGATCGCCGTGATCGTGCCGACCGGCATCCTCGACAGCGGCCCGACGACCGTGAGGATCGAGGGCGTGACGGGCGAGACGGCGTTGATCGAAGTGGCCGCGCCGTTTGCCACCGGGCTGCATCAGGTGGACAACCCGGTCTTCGACCGCGACGGCAACCTCTACGTGACCTACAGCGGCGCGCGCGGCGAACACGTGCCGGTGTCAATCTTCCGCGTGCGTGCCAACGGCACGCGCGAGACGTTTTCCTCGGGCATCGTGAACCCGACGTCGATGGCGATCGATGGCGAAGGACGCCTGTACGTCTCGAGCCGCTTCGAGGGGACAGTGTACCGGGTCGCGAGCGACGGCTCGGCGGAGCCGTTCGCCACCGATCTCGGCGTGGCGTGCGGCCTCGCATTCGGCGCGGACGGGACGTTGTTTGTCGGCGACCGGTCGGGCACGATCTTCCGCGTCGACGAGCGGGGACATGCCACCAAGTTCGCGTCGCTGCCGCCGAGCGTTGCGGCGTTCCACCTCGCGATCGGTCCGGACGCCGCGGTGTACGTGTCGGCGCCGACGCTGGCGCCGTACGACTCGGTGTACCGCCTCGATCCCAGCGGCGCGGTGACGACCAGATACGCCGGGTTCGGACGGCCTCAAGGGCTCGCCGTCGGCGCAGACGGCACGCTCTTCGTCGTCGAAGCGCTCGCCGGCGCGAGCGGGTTGTATCGGCTGCCGGCCGGGGGCGCGCCGGAGCTCGTTCTCGCCGGCCCTGGGCTGGTTGGCGTCGCCTTCGATCCGCACGGCACGCTCGTCGTGTGCTCGAACGACACGGCGTATCGTCTGCCCGCGCGGCACGGCGAGCGCGGCTCGTGACGCTCGCCGCGCTGGCGCTCGTCATCGGCTCATCGTGGGCCGTCGGCGGCTGGGCGCTCTTTCGAGTGAGATGGCCCGGCCTGCGCCGCTTCGAATCGATCGGGCTCACCTTGACCGCCGGCCTCGGTCTCATCGCGCTGCTTCTTTCCGTTCTCGCCCTCTGCGGCTGGTTCGCCTACGCCACGCCGGTGCTCCTCGCGCTGAGCGCGGCCGCCGCGGTCCGCGTCGTTCGCGGCGTCCGCGCCGCGCCGGCCCGGCGCGCGGCGCAGGCGAGTGGATCGCATCCCCTCACAGCATGGGATCAGGCGCTGTGGGCAGCCATCGTGATGTCGGCCGGGCTCGCGTGCCTCGGTGCCATCGCGCCGGTGACCGACGATGACGCGCTGGCGTTTGTGATCCCGAGCGCGCGCCACATCGCGGAGACCGGTGCCTTGCGCGTGTGGAGCGATCAGGCCCGTTCGATGTTCCCGCAGTCCGAGCAGGTGCTGGTCGCGTACGTGATGCGGCTCGGCGGCGATCGATTCGGCGCGGTGACGGCGCTCGAGTGGCTGCTCACAATCGGCGCCGTGAGTGCGCTCGCACGCCGCGTGTGCCAGCGGGCCGACCACGTCGGCGCCGCGCTCGTCGTCGCGCTCGGCGCGCCGGTCGTGGCGTTCCAGGTCGCGTCGGCAAAAGAGGATCTACTGCTCCTCTCCGCATCCGCCGCCTGCGCGTTCTGTTTGGCCGGCGATGGTTCGCTCGCAGAGCTTGCCTGTGCCGGGCTCTTCGGCGGGCTCGCCGCC
>JADGOC010000095.1 GCA_017883165.1 Acidobacteriota bacterium | reverse complement strand
GCCAGGGAGGCGGGGCTACTGCCGGTGCCCGCCAGGGTCCAAAATTTCACGAATTCGCTGCCGGAGCTCGTTCGGCGTAAAAGGTTTACGCTGGACTCCGGTTGCGCGTGAGCGCGGCCACGGCGTCAGCCGCGCCCATGGCCCTCGCGATGTCGAGCGTCCGGAGTCCCGCGGCGTCACGCGCGTCCGCGGACGCGCCACGCGCGAGGAGCCACTCGACCATCGCCACGCGGTTGAACGCGGCGGCCATCATGAGTGGGGTGCGTCCGTCCGCCGCCGCGGCGTCGATGCGCGCGCCGGCAGCGACGAGAAGTTCCGCGATCTCAAGCAGACCTTTGAACGCGACGCCGGCGAGCGGCGTCTGCCCTTTCGCGTCGGGCTGATTCGGATCGGCCCCGCGCGCGAGCAGCACCTGCACGGCGGTGGGCCGTTCGTGATACGACGCGAGCATCAGCAACGAGTCGCCGCGCGGGGTGGCCGCGTCGACGGCCACCCCTGCGACGAGCGATCGCTCCAACGTCTCAACGTCGCCGCTGCGAGCCGCGTCGGCTGCCAGCGCGGTGAGCGCGTCCGCTGACACCAACACGCCGGCGGCTGGCTCGGTCATTTCACTCCGGCCAGAGCCTTGCCGCGCCGCGCGGCGACGCCCTCCGTGATCCGCCGCCCGAACTCGGCGTCGGCCTTGGCGAAGTGCGCGATCGATCGCGTGATGATGTCGTCGCGCGACACCTGCGAGAGACTGCCCGCGATGTTGTCCACGATCCGCTGCTGCGCGTCCTTCGGCATCAGGCGGTAGAGATCGCCCGGCTGCTTGAAGTCGTCCACCTCGCGCGGCACCTGCGGGTAGTGGCCGGACGTGCCCGCCACGCCCAGGCCGGCGTAGAGTTCCTGATTGGTCTGCACCGGGCCGTCGAAGCTGTTCGGCTCGTAGTTCTTCACGCGCCCATTCGGCGCATGCACCGGCATGGCGCCATCACGCCCGTAGTTCTTCGCGCCGCCAGGCACGCCCTTCGGGCTGTTGACCGGCATGTCGATGTGGTTGACGCCGAGACGATACCGGTGGGCGTCGCCGTAGCCGAACAGCCGCGCCTGCAGCATGCGATCGGGCGACGGCCCGATGCCCGGGACGAAATGGCCGGGGTCGAACGCCGCGTGCTCGGTCTCCGCGAAGAAGTTGTCCGGCGTCCGGTTGAGGACCATCTTTCCGATCGGGATCAGCGGATAGTCCTTGTGGTTCCAGACCTTGGTGAGGTCGAACGGATCGGCGCGGTAGGTCGCGGCGTCGGCCTCCGGCATCACCTGCACGCTGAGCGTCCACGACGGAAAGTCCTTGCGCTCGATCGCGTCGTAGAGATCCTTGTGGCAGTGGAACTGATCCTTGCCACCGATCGCGGCCGCTTCCTCGGACGTGAAGCACTTGATACCCTGGTTGGTCTTGAAGTGGAACTTCACCCAGACGCGGTCGCCCTTCGCGTTGATCCACTGATAGGTGTGCGAGCTGAAGCCGTCCATGCAGCGGTACGACGCCGGGATGCCGCGGTCGCTGAACAGGATGACGAACTGATGCGTCGCCTCGGGCGAGTGCGAGAAAAAGTCCCACACGTTGTCCGGCTCCTGCCGGTTCGTGTACGGGTCCTGCTTCTGCGAGTGGATGAAGTCCGGGAACTTGATGCCGTCGCGGATGAAGAAGACCGGCGTGTTGTTGCCGACGAGATCCCAGTTGCCGTCTTCGGTGTAGTACTTCATCGCGAAGCCGCGGGGATCGCGGGCCACGTCCGGGCCGCCGCGCGACGAGGCGACGGTTGAAAAGCGGATGAACATGTCGGTCTTCTTGCCGACTTTTTCGAAGACTTTCATCTTCGTCCACTTCGGGACGTCGGCGCTGGTCACCTCGAGGTAGCCATACGCGCCGGTGCCGACGGCGTGCACGATCCGCTCGGGGATCCGCTCGCGGTTGAATCGCGCCAGCTTCTCGATCAGGTACTGGTCCTGCAACAGCGTCGGACCATGCGGGCCGGCGGTTTGGGAATTCTGGTTATCGGCGACGGGTGCGCCGCTCTCCGTGGTCAGAATCGGTTTGTCGGACATAAGGCCTCCAGCCCCCTATTATCTCCCTTCCGAGCGGTCGTGAAGCGGATCTGAAGAGCTTCCGGACGAGCGCGATCAGCTCGTTGTGCTCGCCGGCGCGGGGAACCAGTGACGCGTCCGGTTGCACACGCTGCACACCGACAGCATCACCGGCACCTCAATCAGCACGCCGACGACGGTGGCCAGGGCGGCGCCGGACTGGGGCCCGAAGAGCGCAATGGCCGTCGCGACGGCCAGCTCGAAGAAATTACTCGCGCCGATCAGCGCGCCAGGCGCCGCGATCGCGTACTCGACGCCGAACAGCCGCATCAGGCCGTAGGTCAACGACGAGTTGAAGTAGACCTGAATCAGGATCGGCACGGCGATGAGCGCGACGTGCAATGTCTTCGTCGTGATGTTCTGGGCTTGAAAGGCGAAGATGAGGACGAGCGTGGCCAGGAGTGCGGCCATGCTGAGCGGCGCGAACCGGGGTAGCAGTACGTCCTCGAACCACGCGCGACCCCTGGCACGCATCAGCCACCTGCGGAGCAGCACACCGGCGGTCAGCGGAATCGCAATGAAGACTAGCACCGAATAGAGCAGGACTTCGAAGGGCACGTGCAGCGAGGACGCGCCGCTCACGAGAAAGCGGACGATCGGCGCGAAGAGCACGAGCATCAGCAGATCGTTCACCGACACTTGCACGAGCGTGTAGGCGGGATCGCCATCGGACAGATGGCTCCAGACAAACACCATCGCCGTGCAGGGCGCCGCCGCAAGGATGATGCAGCCGGCGATGTACTGGTCGGCATCCGCCGCGGGAATCCACGCCGCGAAGATGTGCCGGAAGAACACGTACGCGATCGCGGCCATCGAAAACGGCTTCACAAGCCAGTTCACGAAGAGCGTGACGAAGAGACCGCGGGGCCGGCGGCCGACGTTGCGGATGGCGCCGAAGTCGACCTTCATCATCATCGGCGTGATCATCAGCCAGATCAGCACCGCAATCGGGATGTTGATCTGACTGCCCGCGCCGAATTCGAGACTGCGGAGGCCGTTCATGAACGCCGGCACGGTGTTGCCGAGCAGGATGCCGGCCACCATGCAGAGCCCGACCCAGAGACTCAGGTAGCGTTCGAAGACGTTCAGACGTTTCGTCGTCACCACATCACCACGCGCGTCCGGCGGCGAGCTGGACGCCGAACTGCGCGTCGGCGAGCCGCGCGTCCGGACTCGTAGCTCCAGATCCTCCCGCCATCGAGGGTGAGCTCGACGGGCCACCAAGCGTGATGGCGCGCGAGCGTCACGCGCGCTGACGCGTCGGCCACTCTCGCCGAGAACACCACATCGTCCGCATATTTCTGCGGCGTTTCCAGCGAGGTGACGTCGGCGGCGAAGACGAGCGCGCCGTTGCGCGTCTCGGTTTTGTGACCGGCCTGGAAATCGACGAGATCGGCGAGCAGGCGATGGCCGGCGACGAACCGCACGCGGCCCGCGCCCGTGTATCGAATCGTCACGACGGCCCAGATGTTGTCGGCGACGTAGCGCTGCTCGAAAAAGTGCGGGACGGGAGCCGGCGTGTCGAACGACGAAGGATTGGCGAAGTGGTACTGGAAGCGATCGCGCTGGGCTTCGACGGCGAACAGCACTTCAGGACGCGATTGGGCTCGGGGGACTGATTCACCACAGAGGACACCAAGGACACAAAGGTAAATGCCTATCCAGATCTTTGTGCCCATGGTGTCCTTCGTGGTGAGTCAGCGCTCGAATGAACCCAAATGCCGCGAGGGCGCTATGTGATCCAGCCGCGCGTCAGGTAATCACCGAGCGTCAGGGCGAGCAGAATCCCGAGCCAGAACAGGCTGCCGACGACGACCGCCCACGTGAGGCGCGTGCTGTATTTCACGTGCATGAAGAACAGCACGACGATCGTCGCCTTGAACGCCGCGATCGCCAGCGCGGCGACGATGTTCATTGCGCCCAGATTGACGAACGCGATCGCGACCGTCAGCCCGGTGCAGAGCATCAGGATGGCGAAGATCGTGTAGTAGGTCCGCGTCGGGACGATGTGCTCAGACATGACGGCCGATGAGATACAAGAGCGGAAACAGAAAGATCCACACGATGTCCACGAAGTGCCAGTACAACCCGCTGACCTCGATCGGGTTGTAGTACTCCTTCGTGATCGTGCCGTTCCACGCCCACCAGAGCATGAACGACATGAGCCCGAGGCCGATGATCATGTGCAGGGCGTGCAGTCCGGTCATCACGAAATACAGCGAAAAAAAGAGCTGCGCGTTCTGCCGGAGCGCCTGCGGTTGGAACTCAAAGGCGGCGCCGGGCACGTGATGCTCGGCGAACTCGGTGTGGTACTCGAAGGCCTTGATGCCGAGGAAGACGCACCCGAGCAGCATCGTGACGATGAGAAAGCTCATGAGCAGACGCCGATTGCCCGTCTGCGCCGCATGTACCGCCAGCGCCATCGTCAGACTGCTGGTGATGAGGACCGCCGTGTTGGTGGCGCCGGCCCAGATGAGCATCTCGCGGCTGCCGGCGGCAAACGCGGCGGGATACCAGAGACGATAGATGCAGTAGGTGACGAACAGGCCGCCGAAGAAGAGAACCTCGGTCGTGAGAAAGACCCACATGCCGAGCGTCGACGCTTCCTTCTGCTGTTCGAGGTTGTCGAACTGGTGCGCGAGCGCCGGGCTGGGGTGCACGATCTCAGCCAAGGTGGGCCTCCGCACGTAAGGGATAGGTGTATGGCTCCTCGGTGACGATTGGCGTTTCGGCGAAATTCTCCGTCGGCGGCGGCGACGTCGTGGTCCATTCGAGGCCGCTCGCGCCCCAGGGATTCGCGCCCGCAATTTTTCCGTAGCGCAGCGACCACATCAAATACGCCATCGGAATCAGATAGCCGACGCCGAGGATCGACGCGCCAGCCGACGACAGCACGTTCAGCACCTGGAATTCTGGCGGATACGCGTGATAGCGGCGCGGCATGCCGAGATAGCCGAGGATGAACTGCGGGAAGAACGTCAGGTTGAAGCCGAGAAAAATAATTCCGGCGCTCAGCTTCGCGAGGGATTCGGGATACAACCGGCCGCTGATCTTCGGCCACCAGTAATGCAGGCCGCCCAGGTAGCCCATCAACGCGCCGCCGACCATGATGTAGTGGAAGTGCGCGATGATGAAGTAGGTGTCGGTCACGTGCACGTCGAAGCCGACCGCCGCGATAAAGAGCCCCGTCAACCCGCCGATCGTGAAGAGGCCGATGAAGCCCATGGCGTAGAGCATCGGCGTCTTCCACGAAATCGAGCCCTTGTACATCGTCGCCGTCCAGTTGAAGACCTTGACGGCCGACGGGATCGCCACCATGAAGCTGAGCGCCGAGAAGATCATCGCGGCATAGACCGATTCGCCGGCCACATACAGATGATGGCCCCAGACGAGAAATCCGAGCACGGCGATCGCCATGCTCGCGAAGGCGACGAATTTGTAGCCGAAGATCTGCTTGCGGCAGAACGCCGCGACGATCTCGCTCACGACGCCCATCGAGGGCAGCACCATGATGTAGACGGCGGGATGCGAATAGAACCAGAAGAGATGTTGAAAGAGCACCGGGTCGCCGCCGAGCGCCGGATCGAAGAAACCGAAATGCAGGACGCGCTCCGCGGCGACGAGCAGCATCGTGATCGCGAGGACCGGCGTCCCGAGAACCATGATCAAACTGGTCGCGTATATCGACCAGAGGAACAGCGGCATGCGGAACCACGTCATGCCGGGCGCGCGCATCCGGTGGATCGTGACGATGAAGTTCAAGCCGGTAAGAATCGACGAGAAGCCGGTGATGAAAATCCCCATGGCCGCCGGGATCACGCTGGTCGTCGACGAGACGGTGCTGTACGGCGTGTAGAAGGTCCATCCCGTGTCGACGCCGCCGGTGACGAGCGCGTAGATGGTGAAGAGACCGCCGAGCACGTAGATGTACCAGCTCGCGAGATTCAGCTTCGGGAAGGCGAGGTCCTTGGCGCCGATCATGAGCGGGACGAGGAAGTTGCCGAGCGTCGACGGGATCGACGGGATCAGGAAGAAGAACACCATGATCACGCCGTGCATCGTGAACAGCTTGTTGTAAGTCTCGTCCGACACCAGGTCGCCGGGCGGCGTCACCAGCTCGAGCCGGATGAGCACCGCAAACGACCCGCCGAGGAAGAAGAAGAACGTGATGGCGGCCAGGTACAGGAGCGCGATCCGTTTGTGATCGCGCGTCAGCAGCCACGACTTGATGCCGTAGCCGTCGTTCAGATAATGGTGAGGCGGCAGGACGAGGGTGCGCATGGGTTATTTTGCCGGCGACTGCTGCGTGTTCAACGACTTTACGTACTCGACGAGCTCCAGCAGCTGTTCTTCGCTGATGAGCCCCTGAAAGGTCGGCATGATCGGCTGATATCCGGCGGTGATCTTCGCGGCCGGACGCAAAATCGATTCGCGGATGTACGCTTCGTCGGCCACGACCGTTTCGCCGCCCTGCAACTGCACGGTCTTTCCGAAGAGTCCCTGGAGCACCGGCCCGCGGCCCTGCGTATCGGCGCGATGGCACGTGATGCAGGCCAGATCCTGAAAGAGCTTCTCGCCGGTCGACGCCAGCGAGCCCTCAACGCGGCTGCCGCTCAGCCACGCCTCGTACTCGCTGGGCTCCATCACGATCACTTCTCCGATCATTCCGGAGTGGCGCGTGCCGCAGTATTCGGCGCAAAAGAGGTGATAGCGCCCGGGCTTGGTCGCCTGAAACCAGATGTTCGTGTAGCGCCCCGGCAGCACGTCGGCCTTCACGCGAAACGCCGGCACGAAGACGTCGTGGATGACGTCCTCCGAGGTCATGATGAGCTTCACCGCGCGGCCGACCGGCACGTGCAGCTCGTTGATCTCGCGCTGGCCGTCGAGATGCTGGAATTTCCACATCCACTGTTTGCCGACGACGTAGATGTTGAGCGTCTCGTCGGGTGGGCGCGACATCGCAAAGAAGACGCTCGCGCCCCAGACGAAGATCACGGCCGCGATGAGCGCCGGAATGACGGTCCACGCAATCTCGAGCAGGAGGCCGCCGTGAATGTTCACGCCGACGCCTTCCGGCGTGCGGCGGCGGTACCGCACCGCGAAATACACGATGAGGCCGGCGATCAGCACCGAGAAGAACACCGCGACCGCGATCAGGAAGAAATACAGCGCGTCCACGCGCGACGCCATCGTCGAGGCGCTTTCAGGGAAGAGAGCGGGCATCAGGCGCCTCCCGCGGCGGCTGGTGGCTGGCGGCCGGGGTCTGAGGGCTGGTGTCGTTCTCTCCGCACCATGACGACGATGAATGCTGCGAGCGCGAGAACGGTGGCGGCGCCGGCCAGACGGATCATGCGCATGATCACGAAGCCGTAGCGTCCCGTCTCCGGGTCGTAGTGATAGCAGTAGAGCAGCACTTGATCGACGGGGTTGCCGACCTTGCCGGCGGACGCGTCGACGATGGCGAAGCGCAGATCGCGAGGGCCGTACTCGACGCCGAACAGATACCGCGACAGCCGGCCTTGCGGCGTCAGCACCGTGATGCCCGTCGGATGCGCGAACTGTTTCAGGCCTTCATCCCACACGTAGCGGAAACCGACGGCTTTGGTAAGCCGGTCAATCGAGGGCTGCGCGCCGGTCAGAAAGTGCCAGCCGGCTTCCGTGCCGGGCCGCTTGTAGCGCGCGAGGTAGGTCGCCTTCTTTGCCGCGGCGAGCGCCGGCTTTTCCCGCGGATCGAAGCTGACGACGACGATGTCGAAGTCCTTGCCGGGATCGAGCGAGAGAAGTTTCAGCGAGCTCGTGAGGCTGTTGAGCACGGTCGTGCACAACATCGGGCAGTCGAAATAGACGAGCACGAGCACGACCGGACGGATGCCCCCGGCATCGAAGTAGTCGCCGAAGCGGACCGCGCGGCCTTGTTCGTCGACAAATGGAATGTCGAGAGGGACGGACCGGCCGAGATTCTGATCGAAGCCGATCTCCCGCAGGATCTTCGGGACGGCAGATGCCGGCAGCCCCGGATCCTGTTTGTAGCCCGGGGTGACAGCGCCGCCGGCCATCTGGGCGAAGAGCGGCGAGCACGCGACGAAAAAACACACCACCACGGAGGACACGGAGGTCAACACCGAGGACACCGTCTTCGTGATCGAAGGCCGTGACCTCCCTGTGTGACTCCGTGACCTCCGTGGTAGGGCATGTGTCATGGCTTTTTCTCGCCCGCGGAACGCGCCGGCAATCCTCTTTCCACTGCGAGCTTCATCGCTTCGCCGATCGGAATCCGCACGACGCCCGTGCTCTTGTCCACCCAGCCGTAGTGGTCGAGGATGGCGTCCTCTGCCGCGCGCAGATCCTTCAGATCCTGCCGCGGGTTCGTTTGCAGCCGCGGCTCCGGCGGCAGCTGGCTCTGCCGGCCGACGGCGAGCGGGAACTCCGGCGCGCCTTGGTGCGCTTCGCGGTTCGCGAACGCCATGAAGAGCAGCCAGATCCCGACGTGCAGGACGAAGGCGACGACGATCAGGCCGAGGCCGAAGCCGAGCACGACGCGGATGTTGACGTCGCTCGTTTCGTGCCGAACCTCCGGGTCGTCGGGGCGGTCCATCATGTCGCTCACGGCCGTTCACCGGCCCGTTCGAGAATCCGGCCGAGCGCCTCGTCGAATTGCGGATCGTGCATCGGAAGAATCGCGCGGCCGCGAAGCTGCCAGACAAAGTAGCCGAGCCAGATGGCGGTGAGCGACAAGGGCAGTACGACGTCGAGCCAGCTCACCCAGACGCCCGCGGTGTGAAACTCCGGAGCGATCAGCCAAAACAAATCGATGAGGCGGACGATCAGCACCGCGAGGGCCACTTTGACGATCATCTGCGCCTGGCGCTTCACGGCGCGCGAGAGGAGCAGACAGAAGGGCGCCACAAAATGAAAGAGCACGAGCGAGAGGCCGACAAAGCGCCAGCCGGTCTGCAGCCGGTGCAGATACCACGCGATCTCTTCCGGCAGATTGCCCGACCAGATGATCAGGTACTGCGAGAACGCGAAGTACGCCCACAGCATCACGAAGGCGAGCATCAGGTTGCCGAGATCGTGAAAGTGCTCGGGCGCGATGATGTCGTCGAGCGGCGGGCGCCGGCTGAGCCAGACGAGCACGGCGATGAGGAACGCCAGCGCGGAGAGGCCCTGACCGCCGAGGATGAGGACGCCGTAGATCGTCGAGAACCAGTGCGGCTCGAGCGACATCAGCCAATCGAATGACGCGAAGGTGATCGTCAGGCCATAGGCCAGCAGCCCGCCCGCGCTCAGCCTCTGCATGCGCCGCGCGATGCGCGGATCGCCGGTCTCGTCCTGTTCGAGCGACCAGGCATTCAGGAAATAGCTGAGCGCGTTCCACACCGCGAAGTAGATCGCGGCTCGAATCAGGAAGAACGGCACGTTGAGGTAGACGTGCTTGTGCTGCAGCACTTCGTCGTGCGCGACGAGGCTCGCGTCGGTCCAGACGTAGAGATGCCGCATGCCGAGCGCGATCGGCAGGAAGAGCAGCGTCAGGAGCGGCAGCGTCCGCGCCGCCGCGCCGATCGGCCGGCGGATGACGACGCCCCACGCGCCGCCCGAAAGCTGATGCACCATGCCGAGCGCGAGACATCCGAGTGCGATGCCGAGCACGAACATGTAGGCCATCAAGTACGACTGAAGGAACTGCGCCGGATTGAAGAACAGGCCGACGAGCGACACGGCGAGCCCCACCCCGCCCGCCATCAGCAATTGCCGCTGGCGCGGCGCCAGCTCGGGGATCAGTTGGTCGGCCGTTTGGCGCAGCGACGTCATTTGAGCGTGCCCCTTTCGGCGGGCGGCACGTCCGCGATCGTGGCGTGCTCGCTCAACTGCAGCGCGCGGATATAGGCGGCGATGGCCCAGCGATCGTCGACGGTGATCTGCGCGGCGTAGTCGGGCATCGCGCCGAAGCCGTTGGTCATCACGTCGAAGAAATGTCCGACCGGCGCGTTCCGGAGCCGATCCTGGTGATAGGTCGGCGGGCGCCGGTAGCCGCGGCGGACGACCATGCCGTCGCCCTGGCCCGTGCGGCCGTGGCACGGCGAGCAGTGGATGTCGTAGCGCTCGCGGCCGCGCGCCATCATCGCGGCGTCCACCGGAAAGGGAAAGACGTCGGCGTCCGCGCCATTCACCTTGCCGGTATAGCGTTGAGGGTCATCGCGCAGCTGGCCGCGGGCGACGGTGCCCGCCACCACCGGTCGCGCGGAACGGCTGTCGGCGAAGAAGGTCGACTCGCGGAGCGGGATGTACTTCGGCTGGTCGTGCATGTCCTGCCTGCAGGCCGACCCGCCCACCGCGATCACCACGATCAACGCAGACATCGCCGCACGCGCAGAAACACGTTCAGTCCGCAACGGTCGAGACCTCCCGCGGCTCCAGCGTTTCGAGGAATCGTCTCGTGCTCTCGAGGTCGAATTTCCGATCCTTCACCTCGATGCAGAGGAAGAACCGGTTGCGGCTCGCCAGCGCGAAGCGCGGGACGTTGAACACCGGGTGATGCGGCATGGGCAGGCCGTTCAACGCGAGCATGCCGAGCACCGCTGAGAGCGCCGCGACCAGAATCGTGCACTCGAAGGTCACGGGAATGAACGCCGGCCAGCTGTTGAACGGCCGGCCGCCGACGTTGAGCGGATACGCGATCGCGGCCGCCCAATACTGCAGCGCATAACCGCCGACGCAGCCGCAGAGACCGCCGATGAGCACGATGAGCGGCAGCCGCGAATGATGGCTCCCGAGCGCTTCGTGCAGCTCCTCGATCGGAAAAGGCGAGTAGGCGTCCATCCGGCGATACCCTTCGTCGTGCGCGCGCCGCGTCGCCGCGACGAGCGCATTGGCATCGTCGAACTCAGCCATGAGTCCGTAGAGCGTGGACGAGATCCTCAAATCACCCTCAGGTCTTCGTCGACCTTCGCCTCCGGCAGAATCGCGCGCATTTCAGCGATCGAGATCATCGGGAGGAAGCGCAGGAACAGGAACAGCAGCGTCAAAAACAACCCGATCGTGCCGACAAAGGTGGCCCAGTCCCAGATCGTGGGGTTGTACATGCCCCACGACGAGGGCAGGAAGTCGCGGTGCAGACTCGTGACGACGATGATGAATCGCTCGAGCCACATGCCGATGTTCACGATAATCGCGATGACGAAGAGCGCCTTCGTGTTCGTCCGCACGCGCCTCGACCACAGCGCCTGCGGGATGACGATGTTGCAGCAAATCAGCAACCAGTAGACCGGCGCGTACGGTCCGGTCATCCGGTTCCACATCATGAACCCTTCGTACTTGTTGCCGCCGTACCAGGCGATGAATGCCTCGATCGTATAACCGTACGCGACGATGAGGCCGGTGACGAGCATCACCTTCGCCATGTTCTCCAGGTGGCGCAGCGTGATGAAATCCTCGAGCCCGTAGATGGCGCGGATCGGAATCGCCAGCGTCAGCACCATCGCGAACCCCGAATAGATCGCGCCGGCGACGAAATACGGCGGGAAGATCGTCGTGTGCCAGCCGGGCACGATCGCGACCGCGAAGTCGAAACTCACCACGGTATGCACCGACACGACGAGCGGCGTCGCGAGGCCGGCGAGCAGGAGGTACGCGGTCTCGTAGCGATGCCAGTGGCGCGCCGACCCGCGCCATCCCATCGCGAGCATGCCGTAGACCACACGGCCGATCGGCGACTGCGATCGATCGCGCAGTGTCGCGAGATCCGGAATCAGGCCGACGTACCAGAAGAGCAGCGAGACGGTGGCGTAGGTCGACACCGCGAACACGTCCCAGACGAGCGGGCTCCTGAACTGCGGCCACACGCCCATCGTGTTGGGATACGGGAACAGCCAATAGGCGAGCCAGGGGCGGCCGGTGTGAATGATGGGGAAGATGCCGGCGCACGCCACGGCGAAGAGCGTCATCGCTTCCGCGAACCTGTTGATCGATGTGCGCCACGTCTGCTTGAGGAGCAGCAGAATCGCCGAGATGAGCGTGCCGGCATGGCCGATCCCGATCCACCAGACGAAATTGACGATGGCGAAGCCCCAGCCGACGGGAATGTTGATGCCCCAGATGCCGGTGCCTTTCACGAACAGATACGTGATGGCGACCATCATCACGTTCATGAGCGCGAAGGCGATCAGAAAACCGAACCACCAGCCGATCGGCGTCTTCCGCGTCAGGACGATCGCGCTGATCTTGTCGGTGACGGAGCCAAAGGTATGCCCGGGCGCGATCACGGGCGGCGTGCCGGAGCCGACGTCGGCGCGGTTGGAATCTTGGTCCGCCGGGGTCATTCTCCCAACTCCGGGTTGACGTTCCGCACGGCCGCCAGATAGGTCGTCCTCGGCCGCGTGTTGAGATCGCCGAGGAGCGAGTAGTTGCGCGTCTCGGCCTGCAGCTGCGCGACGCGGCTCTTCGGGTCGTTCAGATCGCCGAAGACGATCGCGTCGGCGGGGCAGACCTGCTGGCACGCGGTCTTGATGTCGCCGTCCGCGACCCGACGGTCCTGCTTCTCGGCGTCAATCTTCGCTTCGTTGATCCGCTGGACGCAGTACGTGCACTTCTCCATGACGCCGCGGCTTCGCACGGTGACGTCCGGGTTGCGTCCGAGCTTGAGGCTCGGCGTATTCCAGTCCTGATAGAGCAGGAAATTGAATCGGCGAACCTTGTACGGACAGTTGTTCGAGCAGTAGCGCGTGCCGACGCACCGGTTGTACACCATGTCGTTCAGCCCTTCGGCGCTGTGAACCGTCGCGCCGGTCGGACAGACAACCTCGCACGGAGCGTTCTCGCACTGCATGCACGGCACCGGCTGAAAATACGTTTCGGGATGGTCGATCGGACCGCGGTAATACGTGTCGACGCGGATCCAGTGCATCTCGCGCCCGCGCAACACCTGATCCTTTCCGACGATCGGGATGTTGTTCTCCGCCTGGCAGCCGACGACGCACGCGTTGCAGCCGATGCACGAGTTGACGTCGATGGCCATCCCCCACTTGTAGCCCTCGTACTTGAAGTCGGGATAGAGCGTGATGATCTTCGGCGGCGTCTCGTCTCCCTCGTGCACCGACTTCGGATCGCGGATGAATTCGTCGCGCGTGACGGCGCGCACCATCCCGCGCCCTTCCATCAGATGGTGATACTGGGTGCACGCCAGCGAGTAGGTCTCGCCCGTCGCGGCGATCTCGAGCCCGCCGCTGAACCACGGCGCGTCGGACGTGCGAATCGCGTTGGCATTGAAGCCGGGCCCGGTGCCGAGATGGCCGGCCCGCGTGCGCCCGTAGCCGGCGTGAACGGTGACGCAGTCGTCTGGATGGCCGACGACGGCGAAGAGCGCGCCGCGAATGGCGCGGCCGCGGTAGCGCAGGTCGACGAGGTCGCTGATGATCTCGCCGTGCTCGCCACCCCGAATCGACGGTGAATTGCGGCCGTTGAGACGCGACATGGTCGCCGGGCTCACGAAAACGGCGTTGTCCCACGTGAGCCGCGTGATCGGCTTCGGCAGCTCCTGCAGCCAGCCGTTGTTCGCAAAACGGCCGTCGAGCACGCACGGGTCGTTGCGGAAGACGATTTCAAGACCGGACGCGGCGGGGTGGCTCGCGGAGGCCGCCGGAAATGTCGCGGCGACCTCGCGCGGCGGGAGCGCGGTCCCCGCGATGACGCCGTCGTGCAGCCAGCGGCGCCAGCTCGACTCGAAGTCCACCTGTGGTGTCGGGCCCGACCCCACGGAATTCATCCAGAATTCGCGCACGATGTCGTATCCCGAACGCTCCGG
>JADGOC010000258.1 GCA_017883165.1 Acidobacteriota bacterium | reverse complement strand
CGAGACCACCGGCGCCGCGCCGCGCGCTTCGGGCGCCGTGGGCCGGGGCTTCGCGTCGTCGTGGCCGACGGCCGTGGCCGGCGCGTGGCGGCGCCCGGCGTGGCGCGCTGGCTCGCGGGCGTGGCTCCGGCCGCGGCGCGTGGCACGGTGAGCCTGGCGCTCGTGAGCGACGCGACGATCCGCGCGCTCAACCGCGCGCACCGCGGTATCGACCGCGCGACTGATGTGTTGAGTTTTCCTGCCCTGATGAACGGTTTTCTCGGCGACGTGGTCATCGCGCGCGGCGTCGCTCGCCGTCAGGCCCGCGCGGCGGGCCATTCCGAGCTGACCGAATTGCGCGTCCTCGCGCTCCACGGCCTCCTGCACTTGCTCGGCTACGACCACCATCGCGACGGCGGACGGATGCGCCGGGTCGAGAGCCGTTTGCGCCGCAAAGGCGGATTGCGCGAGGGGCTGATCGAGCGCGCGCGTGGCTCGGCGGCCTCGCCACGCCCTGGGAAACGAGCGGGGCGATGATCCTCTTGCTGATCGTTCTGCTGGCGTGCGCCGCGGTGTACTTCGGCGTCATCGAGGCGGCGTTCAGCGCGCTGATGCGGCTCTCGCTGCGTTTGATCGCCGAGCGAAGCGATCGCCCGGGCGCCATCGGCGCGTATCTCGACGACCCGCTGCTGCTGTTCGTACCGTTGCGGCTGCTGCTCGGTCTCGTCACGGGCGCGGCGACGGTGCTCCTCGTGCGGCTCGTCGGCGTCGAGGGCGCGCACTCGCTGGGTCTGGTGGTGCTGAGCGTCGCCGTCTTCGTGCTGGTCTTCCAGCTGCTGGTGCCGCTGGCCATCGTCAGCGGCGATCCCGAGCGGGTGCTCGAAATCCTGCTGCCGTCGTTCGCGCCGGTCGCGCGGGCCCTCGGGCCGATGACGCGGTGGTTCGCGCGCCTGGTGGCCGATACGAAGCGTCAGACCGGCCAGCCGCCGACGCCGGACGAGGCGGCGGAAGAAGCCAACGAGGCCGCCAAGGCGTACATCGAGTCGGCCGAGCAGGAAGGACTGATCGAGGGCGAGGAGCGCCGCCTGCTGCAGAGCATCGTCGACTTCGGCGACACGCTGGTGCGCGAAGTCATGACACCGCGTCCCGACATCGTCGCCATCCGCGAGGACGCGACGGTCGGCGACCTGCGCGCGCTCTTCGCCGAGCAGGAGTACTCGCGCTTCCCGGTGTTCAAAGAGAGCCTCGACAACATCGCCGGCTTCGTCTTCATCAAGGATCTCGTCTCGCTCGGCACGGCCGACGATGCGCGTCCGCTGAAGCCGCTGGTGCGGCCGGCCGTCGTCGTGCCGGAGACCAAGCGCGTGCCGGAGCTGCTGAAGCAGTTTCAACGGCAGCAGACGCAGTGCGCGATTGTGGTCGACGAATACGGCGGCACGGCGGGGCTCGTGACGATTGAAGATCTGCTCGAAGAGATCGTCGGCGAGATTCGCGACGAGTACGACGTCGAGGCGGAGCCGATCGTCGACGAGGGCGGCGGCCGGTACGTCGTGAGCGGCAAGGTCAGCATCGGCGAAGTGGCGCAGCGGCTGAACGTCCAGATCGAACGCGAAGGCTTCGAGACCGTCGGTGGGTATCTCTTGTCGCACGTCGGGCGCGTCCCGGCGGTGGGCGAGCACTTCGACGTCGACGGCTTGATGGTCGAAGTGCTCGACGCCGAGCGCCGGCGCATCAACAAGGTGCGCATCTCGAAAAGCGCCGCGCTGGTGAAGGCGGAGCATGGCCAATAAATTCGGCTTCGTGTCGCTCATCGGCCGGCCGAACGCGGGCAAGTCGACGTTGCTCAACCGGCTGGTCGGCACCAAGCTCGCCATCGTGTCCGACAAGCCGCAGACGACGAGGACGCGGATTCTGGGCGTGAAGAACTATCCGGATGCGCAGGTCGTGTACCTGGACACGCCGGGGATCCATCGTCCGCTGCACCGCATGAACGTCCGCATGGTGGACGCCGCGGTCGACACCATCCGCGAGGTCGACGTGCTGGGCCTGGTCCTGGACGTGACCGAGGCGCCCGGGAAGGGCGACCAGTTCGTGGTCGACTTGATCAAGCACGCGCCGTCGCCGGTGTTCCTCATCCTGAACAAGATCGATCTCATCAAGAAAACGAGGCTGCTGCCGATCCTCGAGCGCCACGCGAAGGAGGCTAACTACGCCGAGATCATTCCCGTGTCGGCGGCGACCGGCGACAACGTGGAGCGCCTCGAGCGGCTGATCATCGATCGGCTGCCGGAGGGGGAGCCCCGCTATCCGCAGGACTATCTCACCGATCAGCCCGAGCGGGTCTTCGCCTCCGAGATCGTGCGGGAGAAGCTGCTGCAGTTCACGCACAATGAGATTCCGTTCTCGAGCGCCGTCGTCATCGATCGGTTCGAGGAGGCGACGCCGTCGCAGCCGATCCTGCGGCTGTACTGCACGATCGTCGTCGATCGTGAATCGCAGAAGCCGATCATCATCGGCAAGGGCGGCGACATGGTGAAGCGCATCGGCACAGCGGCGCGCGAGGATCTCGAGCGCTTTTTCGGGACGCGCGTCTATCTCGATCTGCAGGTCAAGGTCAAGACGGAGTGGCGCGAGGACGAGCACGTGCTGAACGATATCGGCCTCGGTCCGCAGAAGTTATAATGCCTGTTTACACCACCGACGCGCTGATTCTCCGCACCTACAAGCTCGGCGAATCCGACCGCATCGTCGTGTTCCTGACGCGGGATCGCGGCAAGAAGCGCGGTGTGGCGAAAAACGCGCGGCAGAGCCGGCGCCGCTTCGGCGGCGCGCTCGAGCCGATGACGTGCGGGCGGGTGTCGTACTTCGAGCGGGAACGTCGCGAGCTGGTGAGTCTGACCTACGTGGAGCAGACACGGTCGCCGCTGTCGGCGGTCGACGGCGAGGCGCTCGGCTACGTGGGGTACTTCGCGGAGTTGATCGACGAGTGGGCGCAGGAAGCGGATCCGAACGAGACGCTGTTCAGGCTGGGCGCGTCGATCGTCGAGGCGCTGGCGGTCGGCGTGCCGATCGAGCCGCTGGCGCGCTATTTCGAGTACTGGCTGCTGCGGCTCCAGGGCGTGTACGAGCCCGACGCCGACCTGACCGCCGAGGCGAAGGCCTTTCTCGCGTCGGCGCGGATGTGCAGCCCGTTCGGCCTCGCCGATGTCGCGGTCTCACGCAGCGTCCTGCGCGAGCTCGAAGGGACGCACCGCGCGCTGATTGCGATGCACCTCGAGAAGGAACTCAAGTCGGCGCGCGTGCTGCGCGAAATGCGGCGATGACGTTTCAAAGCCTGATTTTGAAGCTGTCGGAATTCTGGACCTCGCGCGGCTGCGCGCTGCAGCAGCCGCTCGACATCGAGGTGGGCGCCGGCACGATGCATCCGGAGACGTTTCTCCGCGTGCTCGGGCCGGGACACTGGAATGTCGCCTACGTGCAGCCCTCGCGGCGTCCGGCCGACGGCCGCTTCGGCGAGAACCCGAACCGCCTGTTCAAACATCATCAGTTTCAAGTCGTTCTCAAACCGGCGCCAGATGATGTGCAGCAGATGTATCTCGAGAGCCTCGAAGCGTGCGGCATCAATCCGCGGCAGCATGACATCCGGTTCGAAGAGGACAACTGGGAGTCGCCGACGCTCGGCGCGTGGGGCATCGGCTGGCAGGTGATGTTCGACGGCCAGGAAATCTCGCAGTTCACCTATTTCCAGCAGGCGGGCGGCGTGGAGCTGTCGCCGATCTCGGCGGAGCTGACCTACGGCCTCGAGCGGATCGCGATGGTGCTGCAGCGCGTCGACAGTGTCTTCGATCTCGAGTGGGCCCCGGGGGTCAAGTACGCCGACGTGCGTCTGCGCGACGAGGTGGAACAATCGAAGTACGTGTTCAACCGCGGGATCGATCTGCCGGACGGGCAGTTCGCTGCCTTCCACCGCCGCTTGTTCGATGAGTTCTACGAGTTCTCGGAAGCGCTGCTGAGGTCTGGGCTGATCTTGCCGGCGTTCGAGCACTGCCTGAAGTGCTCACACGTGTTCAACATCCTCGACTCGAGCAACAGCATCGGCGTCACCGAGCGCACCGCGTACATCCTGCGCGTGCGGCATCTGGCGGTCGCCGTCGCCAAGGCGTACGTCGGAGAGACGGCGCCGAAAGTGACGGTCGAATAGTG
>JADGOC010000016.1 GCA_017883165.1 Acidobacteriota bacterium | reverse complement strand
GCTCGCGCCGTCAACCGATCCACAGAAAGTCGCGCAGCTGCTCGCGGCGACCACCGAGACCGCGACGTTCCTGTCGGCGAACGCGCTCTTTCCGCTGCGCGCGACCGACGAGCTGCCGCAGATTCTCTCGCTCCTGGCCGTCCAAGGACGCGCGCTCGAGCCGCTCCGGCTGCTCGCGCTCGCCAGCTTCCTCGATTCGGTCGACGAGACGCGCGTGGCGATCCGCCGCGCGGCCGCCTCGTTTCCGCTGCTCGAAGCAGCCAGCGGCGGCGCCGCCTCCTTCAAGGGTGAAACGGCGCACACGCGCGACAAGATCGAGCCGTCGGGCGACGTGGTCGACCACGCGAGCCCCGAGCTGAAGCTGATTCGCGATCGGCTGCGGAAGCAGCGGACGCGGCTGCGCGGGACGCTCGAATCGTATCTGCGCGGCAAGGAGACGGCGAAGTATCTGCAGGAACAGGTGGTGACCGAGCGCAACGGCCGCTACGTGCTCGTCATCAGGGCCGAGCATCGCAACCACATTCCGGGCATCGTGCACGGCGCATCGACCAGCGGCGCGAGCCTGTATCTCGAGCCGCTCAGCACGGTCGAGATCAACAACGACATCGTCGCCCTCGAGGAGGCTGAGCACGAGGAGATCCGGCGGATTCTGCTGGCCCTGACCGACGCCTTCCGCGCGCGGGCGGGCGACCTGCAGCGCACGATCGAGGCGGCGACCGAGCTGGACGTGCTGCAGGCGCGGGCGCGCTACGCCGAGGAGGTCGACGGCATCGAGCCGGTGCTCTCGACCGACGGCGCGTTCGAGCTTCAGGCGGCGCGGCATCCGCTGGTGAAGGGCGCCGTGCCGGTCACGATCAAGATCATTCCGCCGGCGACGGCGCTGCTCGTCACCGGGCCGAACACCGGCGGCAAGACCGTGGCGCTCAAGACGGCGGGGCTCCTCGCGCTGATGGCGCAGGCGGGGTTGCGCATTCCGGCGGCGGAAGGTTCGCGGCTGCCGGTGTTCCGATCGATTTTCGCCGACATCGGCGACGAGCAGTCCATCGACGCCAGCCTGAGCACGTTCTCCGCGCACGTCGCCAACATCGCGTCGATGGACAAGAGCCTAGCGGTGCCCGCGCTGGTGCTGCTCGACGAGGTCGGGTCCGGCACCGATCCGATCGAAGGCGGCGCGCTCGGCGTGGCGATCGTCGATCACTTCCGCCGGCGCGGCGCGACGCTCGTGGCGACGAGCCACTACGACGCGCTCAAGACGTACGCGTCGACGACCGACGGGGTGACCAGCGCCGCGTTTGGCTTCGACGCCGAGACGTTTGCGCCGACCTATCAGCTGCTGTACGGCTCGCCGGGGCGCAGCCTCGCGCTCGAAATCGCGGGGCGGCTGGGGCTGAATCCGTCGGTCGTCGCCGCCGCGCGCCAGAACCTCACCGCCCGCGAGGCGAAACTCTCCGAGCACCTCGCCAAGATCGATCGCGACATGCGCGCCCTCGAGCACGAGCAGCGGCTGGCGGCGCGCGAGCGCGAGACGCTCCACGCCGCCGAGGGGCGGATGCAGCAGCGTGAGGAGGCGCTGCACCAGCGCGAGGAGACGTTCCAGCGGCGCCTGAACGAGGAGCTCGAATCGCAGGTGCGCCAGGCGCGCAAGGAGATCGACGACGTTATCGCGGAGCTGAAAGCGAAGACGGCGGCCATCGCGAGCGCGCCGCGTCTGGTGTCCACCGGTGACACGGGAGCCGCGCGCAGCGACGCCCGCGCCGCCGTCGACAACGTGGCGAAACGGGTGCTGGCGGGCGAAGATCCGCGGGACTCGCCATCTGCCATCAGCAATCTGAAATCTGAACTCGCCGATGTTTCCGTGGGCGACCGCGTCATCGTCGGTGGGCTGGGTCTCGAGGCGATCGTCACCTCGATTCACGACGGCACGGCCGATCTCGATGTGCGCGGCAAGCGCATGCGCTCGAGCGTCCGCGATCTGCGCTTCGTCTCCGGCGCGTCAACGTCGCCAGGGGCGCCGGCCAAGGTCCACGTCCACGTGGAGCTCCAGCCGCGCGAAGCTGGGCCGTCGGATCTGAACGTGATCGGCTGTAGCGTGGACGAGGCCATTTCGCGCGCGGAACGGTTCCTCGACGAGTCGCTCCTGACCGATCAACGCACCGTGCGGTTCATTCACGGATACGGCACGGGCCAGTTGAAGCGGGCGCTGGCCGGGTTTCTCGGGCAGCATCCGCTCGTCGCCAGGTTCGCCACGGCGCCGCCGGACCAGGGCGGAGGCGGGGTCACTGTTGTGGAGTTAAAAGAGTGAGGGGGCGAATGGCGTGATGGGATGACGGCGTGATGTGGTGACGGCCTGCCGATCGCCCACCATTCCATCACCACATCTCCACGTCACCACATCACCATATGGGCCTATTCCCCCAGCCGTTCATCGATGATCTGCGCCTGCAGGCGAACATCGTGCAGGTCGTGCAGGAGTACGTGCCGCTCAAGCGCGCGGGCACGACGTACAAAGGACTCTGCCCGTTTCACTCCGAGAAAACGCCGTCGTTCAACGTCAACCCGGAGAAGGGCTTCTTCCACTGCTTCGGCTGCGGCGTCGGCGGCGACGTGTTCAAGTTCCTCGAACTGCACGAGAAGCTGGGATTCCAGGACGCCGTCAAGATGCTCGCGCAGAAATTCGGCGTCGCCCTGCCCGAGCAGACCGAGGGCGAAGACGACGCCGCCCGGCGCGATTCGGGGCTTCGCGAGGCGATGCTCAAGATCCACGAGATCGCCGCAGCCTACTTCGTCGAGCAGCTCGCGGGCGCGGCCGGCGCGCGCGCGCGCCAGCAGCTGAAGGATCGCGACATCAGCGCGCAGACGATTCAGCAGCTCGGGCTCGGCTACGCGCCGCAATCGCGGGACGCGCTGAAAAGCCGCCTATTGAAGCAGGGCTTCACGCTGCCGCTGCTCGTGCAGAGCGGCCTCGTCGTCCAGCGCGACAACGGCGAGGTGGTCGACCGGTTCCGCAACCGTCTGATGGTGCCGATCTGCCGCGACACCGGGTCGGTCATCGCCTTTGGCGGCCGGGCGATGGATGCCGATCAGATGCCGAAATATCTGAACTCGCCGGAAACGCCGATTTACTCGAAGGGGCGGACGCTCTACGGCTTGAATCTGACCAAGGCGGGCGTGCGGAAGCTTGGATACGCGGTCCTCGTCGAAGGCTACTTCGATTTCGCCCAGGTGTTCCAAAGCCAGGCGGCGCCGGTCGTCGCGTCGTGCGGGACCGCGCTCACCTTGCAGCAGGCGCAGCTGTTGCGGCGCTTCACGACGAAGATCGTCCTAAGCTTCGACCCGGACGCCGCGGGCCAGGGCGCGGCGGTCCGCTCGTGCGAGCTGCTGGTCGCCGAAGGCTTCGAGGTCAACGTCGTGGTGCTGGACAAGGGCGAAGATCCCGATACCTTCATCAGAAAGAACGGCGCCGATCGCTACCGCGAAAAGCTGCGCAGTTCCCGGCCGTACTTGGAGTATCTGCTCGATCAGGCCGCCGTGGGGCTCGATTTCGGACACGACGACAGCCGGCGGCAATTCCTCGGCAAGATGCTCGAGGTCGCCGCGCGGATCCCCGACGCCGCCGCCCGCGATCAGTTCGCCGACCGGATCGCGCACAAAGCGAGGGTGACAGAAGAGGTGGTCCGAGCCGAAATTCGTAAGGCCGCCGTCAGCCGCCGGACGACGCTCACCTCGCGCGAGCTGCCGTCGTTTGGCCAGATGAAATACGCCGAAAAAGGCCTGATTTGGGGGCTGATTCACAATACCGGCCCGGCGCTCGACGCCCTGGCCGAGCTGGACGCCGAGGACCTCGAAAGCCTGGCCTGCCGTGAAATCTTCGAGGTGGCGCGGAGCCTGCACGACGGCCCGGTGGATCTCTTACCAACCACCCTGTTGGAGCGTCTAAGTACTGTGAACGCCCAGCTCGTCACCGGCATTGCGGCGACCGCCGCCTCGCCGGCCCCGGCGATCGAGTGTTCCCGCGCGATCAAACGGCTCAGGTGGGAACGGGACCGTGCGGCGATCCAGCGCGAAATCGACCGGCTGCAGGGGCTGGGCGCCGGCCAGCACGGGCACGAAATTGACGCGTTGTGGCAAAAGAAGAAAGATCTACTGCACAGAATCGAAGATTGAAGACTGCAGATTGAAGGACTGATACATGTCGATCGAAGAAAAATACGACGAAGTACGGCAGCTGATTAATATCGGCAAGGAAAAAGGCTACCTGCTGTACGACGAGGTGAACGAGCTGCTCCCGGCCGAGATCACCTCCTCGGACGAACTCGACGATCTCTTCAACACGTTCGGCAGCGCCGGCATCGAGGTCATCGACTCGGACCAGAAATACCTGCGCGACGATGTCAAGGTCATCGACCGCACGAGCGAAGGCGCCGAAGAGCTGGAGCTCGACCTCACGCCGGGGGCGCTCGACAAGACCAACGACCCGGTCAGGATGTACCTGCGCGAGATGGGCACGGTGCCGCTCCTGACGCGCGAAGGCGAAGTGGAGATCGCGCGCCGCATCGAGCGCGGCAAGCTCGCCGTCATCAAGTCGATCTCGCGGACGCCGATCATCGCCAAACGGGTCATCCATCTCGGCGACCAGCTCCACGCCGGCGAGCGCACGATTCGCGAGCTGGTGATCTTCAACGACGAGGAGATCACCGACGAGCGCATTCAGGAACGCTCGAAACAGGTGCAGAAGCAGATCGATGCCGTCCGCAAGGCGCGCGCGATCTCGGAGAAGGTCGAGGAAAAGCTCGCCGACACCGCCAAGGGCGCGACGACGAGGGACAAGCGCAAGTACCGGCGCGCGCGCTGGGCCGCGATGCGCGCGCGGGTCGAGCTCTCGAACGCCATCCGCCGCATCGAGTTCACCGAAGCCGTCAAGCGCCGGCTGATCGACGAGATGAAGGACGCGGTCGAGTCGGTCCGCAGCGTGCAGCGCGAGATCGAAAGCGCGGAGCGGCAGCTCAACCCGAAGAACAAGAAGCAGAAGCTCAAGGAAGAAGACCGTAAGAACGTCCTGCGGCAGATCAAGGATCTGAAGGCGAAGCTCAAGGCGACGACCGACACGCTCGAGCAGGATCCGGCGGCCCTCAAGCAGACGCTCGACACGATCATCCGCGGCGAATGGCAGGCCGAGCTCGCGAAGAAAGAGCTCGTCGAGGCCAACCTCCGCCTTGTCGTGTCGATCGCGAAGAAATACACGAACCGCGGGCTGCAGTTCCTCGACCTGATCCAGGAAGGCAATATCGGGCTGATGAAAGCGGTTGACAAGTTCGAGTACCGCCGCGGCTACAAGTTCTCGACCTACGCCACGTGGTGGATTCGCCAGGCGATCACCCGCGCGATCGCGGACCAGGCGCGGACCATTCGTATCCCGGTTCACATGATCGAGACGATCAACAAGCTGATTCGCACCTCGCGCGCGCTCGTGCAGGAGCTGGGACGCGAGCCGACCTCCGAGGAGATCGCGAAGCGGATGGACATCCCGGTGTCGAAGGTCCGCAAGGTGCTGAAGATTGCGCAGGAGCCGATCTCGCTCGAGACGCCGATCGGCGAAGAGGAAGATTCGCATCTGGGCGACTTCATCGAGGATCGCCAGGTGGTGTCGCCGGCCGAAGCGGTCATCAACCTGAATCTGAAGGAACAGACCGAATCGGTCCTGAAGACGCTGACGCCGCGCGAAGAGAAGGTCATCAAGATGCGATTCGGCGTCGGCGACGGCAGCGAGCACACGCTCGAGGAAGTCGGGCAGAGCTTCGCGGTCACCCGCGAGCGCATCCGGCAGATCGAAGCCAAGGCGCTGCGGAAGCTCCGCCACCCGTCGCGGAGCCGGAAACTTCGCGCGTTCCTCGAAGGCCGGACGACGTAGAATTGAGCGGGCCCATAGCTCAACGGTTAGAGCCGCCGGCTCATAACCGGCATGTTCCAGGTTCGAATCCTGGTGGGCCCACCTTCGCGCCCGGCTTGCGCCGAGCGCTTCGGCGCGGCAAGCCCACGCGAAGGTGTCCCGCCGGAGCCTTGGCGAAGGCGGACTTCACTACTGCATTGAATGAATTCTGATCTCGAACGTCTCATTGCCCTGCAGCGGCTCGACTCGGCCTCGCACGACGCCGAGCGCCGTCTCGCCGAGGAACCCGATCGGGAAAAAGCCCTGGAGGCACGGCTCGAGGCCGTGGGTCAGCACGTCGCCGCCGCCAAAGAGCACCTGGTCGAGAACCAGCACGCGCGGCGCGCCATCGAGAAGGACGTGGCCGTCCAGCAGGGTCGCCTGTCCAAGTTCCGCGAGACGGCGATGGCCGTGAAGACCAACGTCGAATACGCCGCGGTGCAGAAGGAAATCGCCTTCGCGCAGGGCGAGATCAAGACGCTCGAGGACAAAGAGCTGGAGTTGATGCTCGCGGCCGACGACCTCACCGCGGCGCTGAAGAAGGCCGAAGCCGCGCTCGCCGCTGACGTGAAGGCGGTGAACGGCGAGCGGCAGCAGATCGCCGCGGAGGGCACCGAGCTCCAGGCCGCGCTCGAGCGCTTGCGCGGCGAGCGCACACGCGTCGTCACCGGCCTGAGCCCGCAGGTGCTCGCGCTGTTCGAGCAGGTGGCCCGCAAGCGCAACGGCGTCGCTGTCGCCGAGGCGCGCGACGGCGTCTGCACGATCTGCCACGTCCGGCTACGCCCGCAGGTCTTCAACACCGTCCGCCGCAACGACGCCATCAACCAGTGCGACCACTGCAACCGCATCCTCTTTTTCGTTCCCGTCTCGACGGCGCCGGCCGCGGACGCGGGCACCGACGTCAACCAGTCCACCCCGTAGCGCCCGTGACGATCCGCATCTAGCACACCCGTGTCCGATCACATCGTCGCGTACATCGACGGCGGCGCCCGGGGCAATCCGGGGCCGGCGGGTTTCGGCGTCCGGATCGAAGGCGCCGACGGGACGCTCGTCGAGGAGTTCGGCGAGTCGATTGGGATCGCAACCAACAACGTGGCGGAGTATCGCGGCTTGATCGCCGCGCTCGAGTGGGCAAAGACGCACGGCCACCGACAGCTCCACGTGCGCTCGGATTCCCTGCTGCTCGTGCAGCAGATGCTCGGGCGCTTCAAAGTGAAGCACCCGGGTCTGCAGCCGCTGCATGGGAAGGCCCGCCTGCTGGCGCACGAGATCGGCCGCGTGACATTCGAGCACGTCGGACGCGCGCTCAACGAGCACGCGGATCGGCTGGCGAACGCGGCGATGGATGAGGCTGGGAGCTCGTGAGCCGCGCCCGCACAACGGCCGCCATTCTTCCGGCCGGCGTGCCGTCGCGCCGATACGAGCAGAAGAGGGCCGGATAAGTCGCCGTGCACAGCGCCGCGACATGAATCTGGTCGGTGGGCACACCCGCCGACTCGAGTTGGTCGCGCACCGCGGCCCAGCCGTCAAAGTAAGAATGCTCGGATCGCGCCGCCGGAGAGAACCAGCGCGCGAGCTGTGCGGTCGAACAACCGGCGTGTTCAAAGCTCCCCCGCACCTCGATGCCCACTTCGTAGCGCAAAGCGCTGATCGATGGCCCCGCGGCCGCGACGAGATCCTCGGGGCGGCTGCCGAATTCGCGCGCCAGCGCATCGACCGCCACCGCGGGCACTCGAGCAGCCAGACCGCGCCAGCCGGCGTGCGCCGCGGCCACAACACCCGTGCGGCGGTCGGCCAACAGGAGCGGGACGCAGTCGGCCGTTTGAATCGCGAGCGCCACGTCCGAATCGTTCGAGATGATGATGTCCGCGTCGGGACGGCTGCGCGAAACATCTACTGGTGCGTCCGT
Source organism: Acidobacteriota bacterium (assembly GCA_017883165.1). Classification (GTDB taxonomy): domain Bacteria; phylum Acidobacteriota; class Vicinamibacteria; order Vicinamibacterales; family CAVVIG01; genus JADGOC01. The sequence continues at coordinate 34,900 of JADGOC010000016.1, read as the reverse complement.
CTGCCCTGCACGGCGAACGAGCACGACAGCGCCGTGCACTTGATGTGCCCGCACGAGGCTGGCCGCGTCGACGTCCAGCGCGGCGGCCACCTGGCCCCACCCGTCGTCTGCATCGCCGGCGGTCTGGGATCCCAGACTCCAACCGCGCGTCGTAAAAAGATGCGCGACCGGCTCGAGCGCCCGGCACACGAGCGCGGGTCCGGCCGAGGCTTGCACCCACGCGAAACCGTCGTTAGGCTGAGGGAGCATGAACATCATTGGCCTCGGACTCGACGCGACCGACATCGATCGCGTCGCCGACGTCATCGAGCGGCACGGCGAACGTTTTCTGCGCCGTATCTTCACCGACATCGAAATCGCGTACTGCACGCGCCGGCGCGTGCCGGCCATTCATTTTGCCGGACGCTTCGCAGCAAAGGAAGCGGCGATGAAGGCGCTCGGCACCGGTCACACCCAGGGTGTGCTGTGGCGCGACGTCGAAGTGATCCGGGGCGGCGGTCCCCCGCGCCTGCAGTTGCACGGCGGCGCCGCCCGGCGCTTCACGGCCATCGGCGGGCATTCCTCGCTCCTCACCATTACGCATTCCGACGATCTCGCGATGGCGCAGGTACTGATTCTCGGTCAGTGAGGCAACGCTGGTTGGCGTTTTCGCCGCCCCAGGCCGGCCTTCTCCGACACCTCACCACTCTCATCCCCTAACCATCATTTTTGCCGCAGGTTCCACCGGACGTTCCGCGAGAGGTCGGCGGCATCGCCCTTGATGTGACGAGGTTCGCCTGTCATCTCTGTTGTCATTGTTATCAGGGGAGCGCAAAAGTGACGATCAAGATTACGCCGAACGACAAGGGGAATCCGCCGGGAAAGCTCGCCGACGCCGAGCTGCATTTCAGCGAAGGGCCGCTCGACGGTCTCAAGTTGATCGGGTTCGGGATCTGGGAGCGGCGCGGCGGCAGCGGCCGCAACGTCACGTTTCCGGCGCGGCAGTACAGCGTCAACGGCGAGCGCCGGAGCTTCGCCCTGCTGCGGCCGGTCGTCGACGTGACGGCCCAGAGCAAGCTGCGGGAGCTGATTCTCGAGGCGTTTCAGGAATACGAGGCGCAGGCCGCGATCGCGTCGTAGCCTATTGAATCACCGGCAGGAGGCGCGCGTTCTCCTGCTGCCGTTTCGGCGGCAGCGTCCATTCTTCGCGCAGCCCCTTGTCGAACTCCGCGTGGAAGAACGACGCCTTCATGCCGCCGTCGATGATGTCCCACGGCAGCGCGGCGTCACCGGTACGGTCGCGGAAGATGTAGAAGTCGGCGTCGAGCCCGGTCTCGGCGACGGCGGCGCGCCAGTTCTGGCCGTTGCGCTCGGCCGCCTCGATTGTCGGCGCGACCCGGCGATCGCCGAGGGACAACAGCGCCTGGTAGTAGGAATGCCGCTCGGATTTGATGTTGAAGTAGACGTTGTCGATATCCGCGGTCAGGCTGCGCAACCGCTTGATCTTTCGGTCGATGGTCGCGGGATCCTCCATCGGCAGCCACTGGTACGCGGTACCGGGCTTGGGGATGAGCGGATTCACACTGCCGATGATTCGGCCGATGGTGCCGCGGCCTTTGGCATGCGCCAGCATGCGGTCGCGCATCTGTAACGTCAGATCGCGAATCGCCACCAGGTCGTCGTCTGTTTCCGTGGGGAGGCCGATCATGTAGTACAGCTTCAGGTTCTCGATCCCATTGGCGAAGATCAACTCGGCGCGATCGAGGATCTCGTCGTTGGTCACCGTCTTGTTGATCACGCGGCGCAGGCGATCGGACCCGGTCTCCGGCGCGATCGTAATCGTCCGCTCGCCGCTCTTGCGAAGGACGCGGACGATGGACTCGGTCAGATCGTCGAGGCGCAGCGAGGCGGGACTGATGGCGTACCCCATTTCGAGGAGGCGCGCCAGAATCCGGTCGATCTCCGGGTGGTCGCAGAGCGCGATGGAGACGAGCCCGACCCGGTTCGCGTGCACGCGCGCCGTTTCGGCGAGGTGCAGAATGCGATCGGCCGGAAACGCGCGCACCGGCAGGTAGTTGTAGCCGGCCCAGCAGAACCGGCACAGATTCGCGCAGCCGCGAACGACCTCGATGAGGAAGCGCGAGCCGAACTCGGTGTCGGGCGTGAAGATGCTCGTGGCCGGCGGATCAAGCGCGTCGGTCGTCTTCACGGCGGCTTTCCGCACCGGCACCGGCGCGCCGGCGTCCGCGCCCGCGGCGTTGGTCGCAAAACCGGTCAGCCGGCCGTTGCCGTCGTATTGCGGTTCGTAGAACGAAGGAATGTAGAAACCCCGTTCGCGCGAGAGCAGCCGCAGCATCTCCGCGCGTCCCGACGCCGCCGCGAAGGCGCGTTCGAAGGCCGGCACCAGCACTTCGCCTTCGCCGGCCGCGATGACGTCGGCAAACGGCGCGAGCGGCTCGGGATTGACGAACGTCACGGCGCCACCGATCACGACGAGCGGATGGCGCTCGCTGCGCTGGGCCGCGTAGCGCGGCAGCCCCGCGAGGCGCAGCAGCGTGAGCACGTTCACGTAGTCCCACTCGAAGGAGACGGAGAAGGCGAACACGTCGAATTCGCTCACCGGCGTTTGGGATTCCAGCGTGACGAGCTCGGCCTTGCTGGCCATGAGCTCGGCGAGCTCCTGCTTCGGCGGCAGGAAGACGCGCTCGCAGACGATGTCCGCCTGGTCGTTGAACAGACGGTAGACCGTCTGGAACCCCAGGTTCGACATGCCGACCCAGTACGTGTTCGGAAACGCGAGCGCCACACGCAGACGGTCGCCGTGCGGCTTGCGGATGTAGCCGATCTCTTTCGAAAGGACGGAGAGTGCGCGTTCGCGCTGTTCCCAGGATTTCATGGCCGCCCGGCGAGTCGAGAAACCCCGGGGCCGTGCGCCCGTTGGCGCTCAGACGCCGGCGTTCTCGAGTGCCGTGGATCTATCTACTTTACCATCGACGCGATCGACCATGACGGACGCCCAGCCGGGCGTGACGTCGCTCAGCCTTCTTGACGCCGCAGGAACGCCGGCACGTCGAACGTCGTGCCGAGGTCGAAGTCCGCGTTCAGGCCCGAGCCCGCGCCGTCGGGAGCCGCCGCGGCCCCTGGAGGTATTGACGCGGGGAAATCGCCCCCCGCGGCGCCCGGCGCCGCCGCCAACGGAAGATCGAGCAGCGGGCGCCGCGCGATCGACAAACGCGCCGACGCGAGCCGGTCGGGCCCCGCGTTTCCCGTCGCGCCGGCGTCCGCGCGGACGCGCGAAAGATCGGCGTACTGCATCATGTCGACCGGCGTCTGCGCGCCCGATGTCACCGGCCGCGCCGTGGCCGGCTGGCCGAAGCCGGTGGCGATCACCGTGATCTTCACCTTGCCCTTGAGCGACGGATCGACGACCGCGCCGAAGATAATGTTCGCATCTTCGTCGGCCGCTTCCTGCACGATGAGCGACGCCTCGCTTACTTCGACCAGCGAGAGATCCGGGCCGCCGGTCACGTTGATGATCACGCCGCGCGACCCGTTGACCGACGCGCCCTCGAGGAGCGGACTCGAGATCGCGCGGCGCGCTGCCTCGATCGCCCGGTCCGGCCCCTCGGCGATACCGGTGCCCATCATCGCCATTCCCATGCCGGCCATGATCGTCTTCACGTCGGCGAAGTCGAGGTTGATGAGACCGGGCACCAGGATGAGATCCGAGATCCCCTGAATCGCCTGCCTCAGCACATCGTCGGCCGTCGCGAACGCGTCGGTGAGCGGCGTCGTGCGATCGATGATCGTCAGCAGCCGTTCGTTGGGGATCGTGATGATCGTGTCGACGCAGTCGCGCAGCGCTTCCAGTCCGCGCTCGGCCTGCAGCTGGCGCTTCCGGCCTTCGAACTTGAACGGCTTGGTGACGACCGCGATCGTCAGCGCGCCGAGCTCGCTCGCCAGGCTCGCAATCACCGGCGCGGCGCCGGTGCCGGTGCCTCCGCCGAGCCCGGTGGTGACGAAGACCATGTCGGCGCCGTCGAGCGCCTGGATGATCTTCTCGGTGTCCTCGAGCGCCGCCGAGCGGCCGACGTTGGGATCGGCGCCCGCGCCCAGCCCTTTGGTCAGCTTGCTGCCGATCTGCAGCTTGATCGGCGCGGCGTTGTTCCGGAGCGCCTGCAGATCCGTGTTGGCGACGATGAACTCGACGCCTTCGAGACCCACTCTCGCCATGCGGTTGACGGCGTTGCCACCGCCGCCGCCGACGCCGATCACTTTGATCCGCGCGCCCGCGCTTCCCTCTTCCTCGAGCCGCAGCCGCAGCCGCGTGTCGTCGGCGTTGTGAGTGATGTTGGAATCGGCCATGTGCGCGTCGCTCCTTTAAAAGAATTCTTTGAAGAGGCCGCGGAGGCGTCCCGCGACCCGACCCAGCGCGCCCGCGCCCACCGGCACGCGCGCCATCTCACCCACGGAATTTCGGTATCCGTACAACACGAGTCCGACACCGGTCGCAAACGTCGGGCTGTTCACGTGATCCGCGAGACCGCCGACGCCGCTCGGGCAGCCGCGCCGGATCGGCAGGTCGAAAATCTGCTCCGCGATCTCCGGCATCCCGTCCAGAATCGCGCCGCCGCCGGTCAGGACGATGCCGGAGTTGAGGCTCTTCTCGTAGCCGGCGCGGCGGATTTCGTCCCAGACGAGATGGAAGATCTCCTCGGCGCGCGGCTGCAGGATTTCCGACAGGATGCGCCGCGGCATCACGCGCGGCTTGCGCCCGCCGACGCTCGCCACCTCCATCGTGTCGTCTTCGTCCACCATGCCCGACAGCGCGCAGCCGCACTTGCGCTTGATCTTCTCCGCGTCCGGCACCGGCGTCCGCAGGCCGACGGCGATGTCGTTGGTGAAGTGATCGCCGCCGACGCCGACGACCGCCGTGTGCCACAGACTGCCCCGCTCGTAGATCGCGATGTCGGTCGTCCCGCCGCCGATGTCGACCAGCGCGACGCCGAGCTCCTTCTCGTCCTCGGTCAGCACCGACTCGCTCGCCGCGAGCTGCTCGACCACGGTCTCGGCCACCGTCACGCCCGCGCGGTTCACGCACGCCACGATGTTCTGGGTGGAGCTCTGGCTGCCGGTGACGATGTGGACGTTGACCTCCAGGCGCGCGCCGGTCATGCCCACGGGCGCGCCGATTCCGTCCTGCTCGTCGACGACGAAATCCTGCGGCAGCACGTGCAGAATCTCGCGGCCCGTCGGCAGTGACACCGCCTTGGCGGCGTCGATCGCGCGGCGCACGTCCTCACGCGTGATCTCGCGGTTCTTGCCCGCCACCGCGATCACGCCGCGGCTGTTGAATCCCTTGATGTGCGGACCGGTCAGCGCGAGATGGACGGAATCGATTTCGACCCCCGCCATCAGCTCCGCTTCCTCGATCGCCTTCTTGATCGAGTCGACCGCCGCCTCGAGATTTACCACGACGCCTCGGCGAATCCCGCGCGACTCGGCCACGCCGATCCCCACGATGTCGAGCCCGTCGCCGTCGAGCATCTCGCCGACCACCGCGGTCACCTTCGACGTGCCGACATCGAGACCGACCAGATACCGTTCTTTGCGCGCCACTCTGCCTCCGGGTCCGAATTCGTAATTCCGACTTCTTACTTCTTACTTCCTAATTCCTTGCCCGCGGGCTTGCTTTGCCGTAGCGCCGCAGGCGCGGAGGCAGGCCGCACGTAGATCCGCTCGTCGAACCGCAGATCGACGTACTCGATGTCCGGCACCCGCTCCCGCAGCGTCGGCGCCAGCTCCAGATACGACTGGATCCGCTGAAGAAACTGATCGTCGCCAAGCTCGATCACCGCCGGATCGCCGGCGAGAATCACCGACGCGTTGTGCACGTCGTTGACGTCGACCTGCGACAGCCGTCGCGCGATGTCCGGCTTCGCCCGGAGCGCCGCAATCACACGCGCCGCCAGCTCCGCCCGCCGCTCGTCGGTCATGCCCTCACCCGGCGGCGCCGACAAGCCGTCGATGATCGGCAGATCGAGATCCGCGTACTGCGGGCCGTACTGATCGATGACGACGCCGCGGTCGTCGACCAGATACATCTCCCCCGCGAGCCGTCCGATGCCGATCGGCTGCCGCTCGAGCACCACGACCTCGACCGTCGACGGCAGCGACCGCCGCAGCGCCGCATCGCGCACCCACGGCGACGCGAGCAGGCGGCGGCGCCACGCGTCGAGATCGGTCCACATTAGGCTCTCGCCCCGCAGTCCGCTCAGCACCGCAAGCACCTCGCCCTTCGATAGGCGCTCGTTGCCCCGCACGACGATGCGATCGATCTGCAGCACACGCGCGTGCGCAACGACGGTCGAGCCGCGATAGACGCCGTAGATGATCAGCAGGCCCACCAACCCGGATTTCACGGCCGGCTTGACGAGCGATCGCCAGTGGCGACGCCGGCGCGACGGCTTGAGGTGCGCGCGGCGAAAACGGCGATCGGCCGGCGCGGCAACCGGGCTCACGCGCGCCCTCCGAGCGCCGCGATCAACCGATCGGCCACGCCGCCGATCGAGCCGGCACCAAGGGTGATGACGACGTCGCCGGCGCGCGCCACGCGCACGATCGCCGCCACGAGATCGTCCAGCCGCGGCACGACGTCCACCTCCGCGCGCACGTCCCGGCGAATCGCCGCCGCCAGCGCGTCGATGGTGACGCCGGGAATCGGGTCCTCGCCGGCGCTGTAGATGTCGGTCAGCACGATGTGATCGGCGCCCGACAGCGCCGGGCCGAAGGCCTTCATCAGCGCGGAGGTGCGCGAGAAGCGGTGCGGCTGAAATGCCACGACGATGCGCCGATTGAGCGGGCGGGCCGCGGCGAGCACCGCCGCAATTTCCGTCGGGTGGTGGCCGTAATCGTCGACAACGAGCACGCCGCCCGCTTCGCCGTGCACTTCGAAGCGCCGCTCCGCGCCGCGAAATTCGTGAAGACCCGCCGCCACGCGCTCGAACGGCAGACCGAGCTCCAGGCCGACGGCGACGGCCGCCAGCGCGTTCTGCAGGTTGTGGCGGCCGGGGACCCGGAGCGCCAGCTTCCCGAGCGTCACGGCGGCCACCGCGTCGGCGCCGGCGCGGCGCGCGCGCCGCGTGACGGTCGCGGCGACGGTGAACGGACCGAGCACGATGTCGATCGCCGACAGGTCCGCGTGCGCTGCTTCGAGGCCGTACGTCGTCACGCGCCGCGTCATGCGCGGAAGCACCGCGGCAAGATTCCCGTCGTCGGCGCACGCGACGACGGCGCCGTAAAACGGCACTTTGTTGGCGAAGTCGACGAAGGCCTGCTGCAGGTCGTCGAAGCCGCCGTAGTTTTCGAGATGCTCGTGGTCGATGTTCGTAATCACTGCAATTGTCGGAAACAGTTTCAAAAACGACCGGTCGCTTTCGTCCGCCTCGGCGACCATCAGCTCGCCCTTGCCGAGCCGCGCGTTGCTGCCGAAGGCGCTGAGGCGCCCGCCGATGACGACCGTCGGGTCGAGGCCGGCGCGTTCGAGCGCGACGGCGATCATCGACGTCGTGGTCGTCTTCCCGTGCGCTCCGGCGACCGCGATCGCGTAGCGGAGCCGCATCAGCTCCGCCAGCATTTCCGCGCGCGGAATCACCGGAATCTGACGCCGCGCCGCCTCGCGGACTTCCGGGTTCGTCGGCCGCACTGCCGACGACACCACCACCACGTCGGCCTCGCCGACGTGCGCCGCGTCGTGCCCCACCTCGACGCGGACGCCGAGCGACGCCAGGCGATCGGTCGTCGGCGATCGCTTCTCGTCCGACCCGCTGACCAAGTACCCGAGATTGGCGAGCAGCTCGGCGATCCCGCTCATGCCGATCCCGCCGATCCCGATGAAATGCACGCGCCGCGTCTTGCCTAGCACGACCCGGTTCTCACATGCCCACCAGTTCGAGCGCCCGATCGACGATGACGCGCGCCGCATCGGGGCGCGCCAGCGCGCGGGCCGCCGCCGCCATGCGCGCCCGGCGATCGCGATCGCCGGCGAGCGCGAGGATCCGGCCGGCCAGCGCCCGCCCCGTCGCGTCCGCCTGCAGCAGGATCTCCGCCGCGCCCGCGGCGGCGAGCGCTTCGGCGTTCCTGCGCTGGTGATCGTCGGTGGCGGTCGGCAGCGGAATCAGAATCGCCGCCTTACCCGCCGCCGTGATTTCCGCCAGCGTCGTCGCGCCGGCTCGGCAGACGATTACGTCCGCCTGTCCGAGTTGCCGTCCCATGTCGTAGAGGAACGGCTCGACGTCGGCCGAAAACCCCGCTTGCCGGTAGGCGGTGCGCACCATCTCCACATCTCGCTCTCCCGTCTGGTGCGTGAGACGAAGATGTGAACCGACCCCCGCCAGCTCCGGCGCTGCCTCCACCATGGCCATGTTGATCGCGTGCGCGCCCTGAGAGCCGCCAAAGACTAAAACCCTCGTCCTGTGATCACTGTCGTCATCGATGCCCGACCCCTTTCCGGGTCCGACCACGAAAAACTCCGGCCGAACCGGGTTGCCGCTGATGAACGCCTTCGATCCAAAGAACGCCTGCGTCGAGTCGTACGTCACCGCCGCCGCGCGGACAACCGGCGCGAGCATCCGGTTGGTGAGCCCGGGCACCGCGTTCTGCTCGAGCAGCATCGTCGCCGTGTTGCGCAGCGACGCGACGAGCACCACCGGCCCCGAGCTGTACCCGCCGACGCCGATCACGAGATGCGGGCGCCGCGCGGACACGATCTGCCAGGCATCGGCGAGGCCCATCGGCAGCAGCCACGCGCCTCGCACGCGATCCGCGATCGACTTGCCCTTGAGGCCGCCGCTGCGAATCAGGTCCAGCGGGAACCCTTCGCGCGGCACGATGCGCGCCTCGATGCCCCGCGCGGTGCCGGCAAACGAGATCTGCGCGTCCGGCCGGCGCGACAGGAGCTCCCGCGCTACCGCGACGCCCGGATACAGGTGGCCGCCGGTGCCGCCGCCGGCGATCACGACGCGCAGCGGTTCGGCCATTCATGCCTCTGACGATGCGTGCTGCGACACGTTCAAGAGAATGCCCATGCCGAGTAGGTTGATCAGCAGCGACGACCCGCCGGCGCTGACAAAGGGCAGCGCAATGCCTTTGGTTGGCAACAACCCGAGCACGACGCTGATGTTGACGAGCGCCTGCACCGACACCATCGTCGTCAGCCCCAGCGCGAGGAAGGCGCCGAAGCCGTCCGGAGCGCGCAGCGCGATGCGCAGGCCGCGCCAGGTGATCACGAGAAAACAAATCACGACGGCGGTGGCGCCGATCAAACCGAGCTCTTCGGAAATGACCGCGTAGATGAAATCGGTGTGAGGCTCGGGTAAGTAGAAAAGCTTCTGCACGCCGTTCATCAAGCCGCGTCCCCACACGCCGCCCGTGCCGACCGCGATGAACGACTGGATGATCTGAAAGCCGTCGCCGAGCGGATCCGACCAGGGATTCAGGAACGTCAGGAAGCGGCGCCGGCGATACGCGGAGCTCCACACGAGAATGGCGACGGTCGGCAAGGCCACGAGCGCCGCACCGACGATGTAGGTGTAGTTCAGGCCGGCCGCGAAGATCATGATCGCCGCGATGAGCACGAGCGACATCGAAGTGCCGAAGTCCGGCTCGGGCAGAATGAGCGCGACCAGGCAGGCGATCACGATGCCGATCGGCAGCAGCGAGTAGCGCAGGTCGTTGATCCGGTGCATGCGCCGCTCGAGGAGCGCCGCGATGAAGAAGATCGCGGTCAGCTTGGCCAACTCCGACGGCTGCACGCCGAGGCCGCCGATCCCGAACCAGCGGCGCGCGTGGTTGACCGGCGGGCTGAAGAACACGGCGACGAGGCCGACCGCGACGACGCCGAGCGAGGTCCAGATGAACGCGGGCTCACGATAGTTGCGATAGTCGATGCGCATGACGATGCCGAGCACCGCCATGCCGAGCGCGGCCCACATGCCTTGCTTGATGAGAAACAAGTACGGACGGCCGCTCCTCTCGAACGCGAGGACGGCCGACGCGCTGTACACCATCACGATGCTGAGGCCGACCAGCAGCAGCGTGGCGATGAAGAGCACCCGATCTGACTTGAGCTTGCGCGCCATATGCGTGACGCAGGCCGCGGCCTGCCGGAACCTCCCCCTAAAGCTGAACGGTATTCCGCCCGAAACTATGCCGAGAACGTTCGAGAGAATCGCCGTGAGCCGTCAGCAGTCATCAGTCGGTTTCGGGCAAGGGCACCAGCTTCGCAGGCCGGGGCAGCCTGCGTTCCCAGCAGCCAGTCCTTCACCGCGAAAACCGACTGACGACTGCTCACGGCTCACGCGTGACGATTCGTGCGACCTCCTCCTTGAACATCCGGCCGCGCTCCGCGTAGTCGTGAAACATGTCGAAGCTCGCGCACGCCGGCGCGAGCAGCACGACGCCTGACGGCTTCGCCAGCTCGAACGCTTTCCGGACCGCCTCATCGAGCGACGCCGCTTCGTGCACCGCGACGGCACCCGCCAGCGCGTCCCGAATCAGCGGCCGCGCCTCGCCGATGGCGACGACTGCTTTCGCGCGCGACGCGAGCGCCGCGCGCAGCAGTCTGAGATCGCCTCCCTTGAAGCGGCCTCCGATGATCGGGACGAGCCCGGCATCGAAGCTTTCGATCGATCGCAGGGCCGACTCGACGTTGGTCGCTTTCGAGTCGTTCACGAATCGCACGCCGCCGCGCTCGCCCACCAGCTCCATGGCGTGCTCGAGGCCGTCGAACGCCTCAACCGCCGCCGTCATCGCCACCGGCGCGGCGCCGGCGATCGCGCCCACTGTGGCGGCCGCCATCACGTCGGCGACCAGGTGCGGCCCCAGCAGGTGAATCGCGTCGAGGGGCACGAGCCGCCCAGTCGAGATGCCACGGCGGTCCACGATCCACCCGTCTTCGATGGCCGTGCCTTCGGCGATTGGCTCGCGCCGCGCGAAGTACCGTTTCGTGGCGCGCCCGCGCCGTGCGAGATCGAGCACGGCCGGATCATCGGCATTGATCACCGCCCAGTCGCCCGCGTCTTGGTTTTCAAAGATTCGCGCCTTCGCCTCGCCGTACACGGCGACGCTCGGATGACGGTCGAGATGGTCGGGCGAAAAATTCAGCATCACCGCGATCCATGGGTGAAACGTGTCGGTCTGCTCGAGCTGAAAGCTGCTCGTCTCGACCACGTGCAGCGTCTCGGGCGTCGACTCCGCCACCTGCGCGCTCAGCGGCGATCCGATGTTGCCGCCCACCGTGACCGTGAATCCCGCCGCTTCGAGAATCCGTCCCGTCAATTCGGTCGTCGTCGACTTTCCTTTCGTGCCGGTGATGGCAATCACGCGGCCGCGCAGCCACCGCGACGCGAGCTCCACTTCGCCGATGACCGTGACGCCGCGCTCGCGCGCCGCCCGCACCGCCGGTTGATCGGGCGGCACGCCGGGACTGAGCACGACGAGATCGGCCGACGTGAACGTCTCGGTCTTGTGACCGCCGAGCTCGACCGTCACGCCGGCCGCGCGCAAACCCGCCGCTTCCGGCACCTCCGCGCGCGTCTCGGAAAGCGTGACGTGCGCACCGCGATCGACGAGGAGCTTCGCCGCCGCGAGTCCGCTCCGCGCCGCACCCGCGACCGTCACGCGTTTGCCATCGACGTCAAAAGCCACCAGTCACCAGCCACCAGCCACTTCCATCACCTCAACTTCAGCGTCGTGAGGCTGAACAACGCAAAGATGATCGCGACGATCACGAAGCGCGTGATCACCTTCGGCTCGCTCCAGCCGATCAACTCGAAATGGTGGTGAAGCGGCGCCATCCGAAAGACGCGCTTGCCGGTCAGCTTGAACGAGCCGACTTGGATGATCACGGAGAGCGCCTCGAGCACGAACACGCCGCCGACGATGCCGAGCAGCAATTCCTGCTTGAGGAGGATCGCCACCGTGCCGAGCGCGGCGCCGAGCGCGAGCGATCCGACATCGCCCATGAAGATTTCGGCGGGGTACGAGTTGTACCAAAGGAAGCCGAGCGACGCGCCGACGAGCGAGCCGCAGAACACCGTCAGCTCCGCGTCGTACGGAAAATGCGGAAGCAGCAGGTAGTCCGCCAGCAGCTTGTTCCCGGTCACGTACGCCAGCGCGGTGAACGCGGCCGCCGCAATCGCAAACGTGCTGATGGCCAGCCCGTCGAGACCGTCGGTCAGGTTGACCGAGTTCGACCACGCGACCAACACGAAGACCGCGAACGCCAGGTACCACCAGCCGAGATCCGGCTGGAGCCGTTTGAAGAAGGGAAAGACCAGCTGGGTGTTGTACAGGCCGTGCTTCGCGAGCACGAGCAGGACGATGCCGACCGCCGCGGCGATGAGCACCTGATAGAGGATCTTGTAACGCGGCCAGAGCCCGTGATGCGATTGGCGAACGATCTTCAGGTAGTCGTCGGCAAATCCGACGCCGCCAAATGCAGTCGTCGTCAAGACTGCGATCCAGACGTAGAGATTAGTGAGGTCCGCCCAGAGCAAGGTCGGCACGAGCGCCGCCGTCAGAATCAGCAGCCCGCCCATCGTCGGCGTCCCGCCCTTGGCGCGATGCGTCATCGGCCCTTCCTGACGGATGACCTGACCGATTTGAAATTCGTGGAGCTTCGCGATCATCCACGGACCGAGCGCGAGGCTGATCGCCAGCGCGGACAAGCTCGCGGCAGCCGTACGGAACGTGATGTACCTCGTCACGTTCACGACGGAGAAGCGGGTGTGGAACGGATACAGCAGGTGGTACAGCATCAGGCGAACTCCGCCTTCAGTCGATCCACCACGCGATCGGTCCGGACGCCGCGCGACCCCTTCACGAGCACGAGATCGCCCGGGCGAATCATCGACACGGCGGCATCGGCCGCGTCGTCGCTCCCCGCGAAGTGCCGGACGCTCGCGCGGGGCATGCCCGCGGCGACCGCGGCGGCCGCGAGCGCTTCCGCCGGGGCGCCGCCAACAGCGATCAGCAGGTCGAGACGCGAGCGGGCGGCCGCACGGCCCACCTCTTCGTGCAGCCGGACGGCGTGCGCGCCGAGCTCGAGCATTTCGCCGAGCACCGCGACACGACGGGTGGCCGGAGCCGTACCCGCCAGGACATCGAGCGCGCCGCGTGTCGCCGTCGGATTCGCGTTGTAGCTGTCGTCGATGATCGTCACGCCCCGCGCGAGACGGACGACCTCTCCGCGGCGGCCGGCCGGCCGGAGGGTCGGCGCGCGTTCGGCGATCGCGGCAAGCGGGATGTCGAACTCGAGCGCCACGGCGGTGGCCGCGAGCACATTCGCGAGGTTGCCGCGGCCAACGAGCGACGTCTTCAGTTCGATCGTCTCGCGACCGGCCGAGACGCGCGCGGTTGTGCCTTCGAGCCCGCGATCCATAACTGCGGTGGCACGAACGTCCGCGTCGCGGTCGATGCCGAAGGTCATCACGCGTCCCGCGAAGCGCGGCAGCCGCGCCACGATCCGCTCGTCGTCGGCGTTGGCGACGAGCAAGGTCGCCGGCGTCGCGCGCTCGAAGATCTCGGCCTTGGCGTCGGCAATCGCATCGACCGACGCGAAAAACTCCAGGTGGGCCTCGCCGACATTCGTCCACACGCGCACGTCCGGCTCGGCGAGTCCGACGAGCACGCTGATTTCTCCGGTGTGGTTCATGCCTAGTTCGACGACTGCGATATCCGGCCGCTGCCTCAGGTCGATGAGCGACAGCGGCAGCCCGATGTGGTTGTTGAAGTTGCCCCGGTTGCGAATCACGCGATATCGCGACGCGAGCAGCTCCGCCGTCATTTCCTTCGTCGTGGTCTTGCCGGCGCTGCCGGTGATCGCCACGACCTTCGTGCCCGACTCGATGCGGACAGCGTGCCCGAGCGCCTGCAGGGCCGCCGTCGTGTCGCCGACTTCGATCACCACCGGCACCGCCGTCGGCGGTCGCGCGACGCCCCGCCGGCCGCGCGGCACCATCACTCCGGCTGCGCCCGCCGCGATCGCCGCCTCGGCGAACTCCGCGCCGTCGAAGCGCTCGCCACGGATGGCGATATACAACTCACCGGCGCCGAGCGTGCGCGTATCGATCGAAACGCCGGCGAAGCGTTGCTCTGCGCGGCCGCTGACCAGCGCGCCCGACACCACCGCGGCGATCCACTCCGCGGTCAGCTGAATCTCTGACGCCTCCGGCACGTCGCGGCCCTACACGACGCCCGAGTTGGTCCGCCAGCGCGTCAGCGCCTCACGCGCGACCGCGACGTCGTCGAACGGCTGCACGCGGTCGCCGATCACCTGATACTTTTCGTGCCCCTTGCCGGCGATGAGCACCAGATCGCCCGGATGCGCCAGCTCAATCGCCTTCGCGATGGCGGCGCGGCGATCGACGATCGCCATCAGGCGCTGCTCGCTGTCGCGCCGCGTGTCAGATGTGATCCCGCGCTGAATCTCCTCGATAATCCGCGCTGGATCCTCGCTGCGCGGGTTATCCGAGGTGATCACGATCAAGTCGCTCAACCGGCCGGCGACGGCGCCCATCAACGGCCGCTTGGTACGATCGCGATCGCCGCCGCAGCCAAAAACGGTGATGAGCCGGCCCCGCGCGAGCGGACGCGCCGTCTCGAGCAGGTTGCGCAGCGCATCGTCGGTGTGCGCGTAGTCGACGACGACGGTGACTTCGTCTTTGGCGCCGGACACGACCTGAAACCGTCCGGGCACGCCGTCGAGCGCCTGCAGCCCGCGCTCGATCGCGTCGAATGGCACGTCCAGCGCCGTCGCCGTCGAGATGGCAGCGAGAATGTTGTAGACGTTCGGGCGTCCCACGAGCTTCGAGCGGACGTGCAGAGTGCCGCGCGGCGTCCGCACGTCGAAGCTGAGCCCCTCGAGCGAGAACGACAGCGGACCCGGCGCGATGTCGGCGGGCCGATTGATGGCATAGGTGACCGGGCGCCCGGCGGCCTCGGCCAGCGCGCCGCCGCGCGGATCGTCGATGTTGATGAGGCTCGGCGCATCGCGCGGCAGCATCTCGAACAGCCGCCGCTTCGCCTGGAAATATGCTTCCATGTCCTCATGAAAGTCGAGGTGATCGCGCGTCAGGTTCGTGAACACGCCCGCCGCGAACGTCATCCCGTCCACGCGCCGCAGCGACAACGCGTGCGACGACACCTCCATCGCGCAGGCGCCGCAGCCGCGATCGACCATTTCCCGCAGCAGACCCTGCACGTCGGGCGCCTCGGGCGTCGTGCGCGCCGCTTCGCGCACGTCGTTCTCACCAGGGCCGATCCGGTACGCGACCGTCCCGAGCACGCCGCATCGGATGTCCGCCGCTTCGAAGATCGACGCGATGAGGTACGCCGTCGTCGTCTTGCCGTTGGTGCCGGTAATGCCGACGACCCGCATGTCGGCGCTCGGGTGCCGGTAGAACGCCGCCGCGAGCAGCGCGAGCGCCAGCCGCGCGTCCTCGACCGTCGCCCACGGGATGTTCACCCCGGGCACCCCGGCCGGCGCCGGTTGTTCCGACACGACGGCCGCCGCACCGCGCTCGATCGCCTGGCGCGCGAACGCGGCGCCGTCGGCGTGCAGCCCCTTCAGCGCGACAAACACCTGGCCGCGCGCGACCTGACGCGAGTCGTAGGCGATTCCGGTAACGACGCCGGCCGCCGTGTCGGCGCTCGGCGCCGCGTCCGCGCGAATCAGGCCGCGGCCCACGAGGACGCCGTGCAGTTCGGCCCACGTCATGGCTGCGGCGAGCTCTCGCGGCGGCGCGGCGTGCGCTCGAGGACGAGCCGGCAGACCCCGCCCGATTCGAGCGGCGTGCCGGCGGCCGGTTCCTGAGTTACGACGACACCGTCGCCCGACATGCGGGCGATGAGCCCCAGCTTGACGATCGTGCGCACGGCCTGCCGCGCGCTCAAGCCGCGCAGGTCGGGAATCGTGCCCGGTGCGGCGTCCGCGACGAGACTCACAACTGGCTCCGCCGGCAGCCGTGCCGAGGTCGGCACGTTTGGCTCGTCGGAGTGGCGCGCGACCAGCACGGCCGGCGCCGGGTTGATCGTCGGGCCGATGCCGAGGTACCGCAGCGTTGATTCCGCGATGCGCTTGAACACCGGCGCCGACACGACGCCCCCGGTATAGCCGGCGCCGTGCGGCGAGTCGATGACTACGATGATCGTGACAGCCGGATCGCGCGACGGCAGAAAGCCGACAAACGACGCGTTGTAGTCGGAGTGCGAGTAGTGGCCGTTGACGAGCTTCGCCGCAGTGCCGGTCTTGCCCGCGATCGTGTAACCGGGAATCTGCGCCGCTCGCGCCGTGCCGCGTTCGACGACGTCTTCCATGATCGTCGTCAACGTGGCGGCGGTGTCCACGCTCGTGGTCCGCTGGACAATCTTGGGTTGAATGCCGTACCGCCGATTGTCGCGGTAGATCGCGCGGACGACGCGCGGCTCGACGCGCTGGCCCTGGTTGGCCACCGCGCTGACCGCCGCCGCCATCTGCAGCGGCGTCACGCCGATCTGGTAGCCCATCGACACCGAGGCGAGTGCGCTGTCGGTCATCTTCTCCGGCTTCCACACGATGCCGGAGCTCTCGCCGGGAAAATCGGCCGAGACCGGATGGCCGAATCCGTAGCGCCGCACGTAGTCGCTCATCCGCTCGGTGCCGACCTTGAAGCCAATCTTGATCGCGCCGACATTGCTCGATTCGACGATGACGTCGGAGAATGACAGGACGCCGTGGTTCCTCATGTCGTGCACGACGCGCGTGCGATCGATCCGGATCTGGCCCGGGTTGGTGTCGATCATCGTATCGAGCGGCATCACCTTTTCTTCGATCGCCGCCGACGCGGTCACGACCTTGAACGTCGAACCCGGTTCGTACAGGTCCAGCACGGCGCGGTTGCGGCGCTCGAGCTCTTGCGAATCGCGATACGCGTTCGGGTTGAACGTCGGCTCGTTGGCCATCGCGAGGATCTCGCCGGTGTGCGGGTTCATGATGATCGCGCTGCCGCCGGCGGCGTGGTTGGCAATCACACCCGCGTGCAGCTCCCGCTCGGCCACGTGCTGCAGAAACTCGTCGATGGTCAGCTCGACGGTCGATCCGGCCGTCGGCAGGCGGGTGACGCGCGTGCTGAACGCGTGCTGCCTCGCGTCGGTCTGAATCAGGACGGTTCCCGGCTTGCCGCGAATCTGCGAGTCGTACGCCGCCTCGATGCCGCCAAGCCCGACGTTGTCGACGCCGACGTATCCGAGCAGGTGCGCCGCGAGCTCCGTGTTCGGGTAGAACCGGTGGCTCTCCTTCATGAACTTGATGCCGTCGAGATTGAGCGTCTCGACGCGGCGTTTTTCGTCGGGCGGGACCTGGCGGCGGACGTAGGTCCAGCGCGCCTGATGCAGGCGCTCGCTCAGCGACTGCCGCTCCTTGGCCGTGCAGTCGCCGAACGCGTCGCAGAGCTTCGCTGCCGTCTCGTCCGGGTTGTCGATTTCAGAGGGCACGGCGAAAATCGAATCGGCGTCCACGCTCGTGGCGAGCACGTGTCCTTTGCGGTCGACGATGTCGCCGCGCTCGGCCGGCGCCTCGATCCGGTGCATCTGCTGCTTCGAGGCCTTCGCCACCAGATCGGCGTGGCTGTACACCTGCAGGTACACGAGCCGCGCCTCGATGGCGGCGGCCCACAGCCCGAAGATCACCGCGGCGACCACGATCCGGCGCTTGAGCGTGGCGCGCCAGTCGACGTCGCCCGGCTGTGGAGGTTCGGTGCGCGTGAGAACGCGCTGGATGCGATCGATCACGCGATCACCGCGACGCTACAACCGATTTGGCCGGGGGATCGGCCGGGAGCACGCGTTCAATCACGATCGCTTCGTCGCGGGTGGGCGCGACCAGGTGCAGCTTTTCGAGGGCCAGCGGCTCGATGCGCCGGGGCGACTTGAGCGACTCGATTTCGAGCCGCAGATGCCGCGCCGCATCTTCCTCGGCCGCGCGCTCGTGCTGGAGCTCTTCGACCCGGTAGCCGTGGCGCAGCAGCTCGAAGTGCTGCCACGCCGAGAACAGCAGCACCAGGACGAGCAGGCCCGCGATGCCGACCGACTTCCACAGCTCGCGCTGGCGCGCCTCGTCGACCTCGCGGACGATCGGATTGTTCCGAACGTCTTTCTTGACGGCGTATTCAAAGGATTCGGGCATGGTGTGCTCTCTCGCCTCAGGCGCTCATGCGACGCGTTCCGCGGCCCGCAGCTTCGCGCTGCGCGCGCGGGGGTTGCGCTGTACTTCATCGTCGAGCGGCGTCACCGGTTTCTTCGTCAACACCGTCACCGCCGCCTCGCGGCGCTCAAGCGCCCGCAGCGTGTGCTTGACGATGCGATCCTCGAGCGAGTGGAAGGTGATGACGACCAGCCGCGCGCCGGCGCGCAGCCGCCGCGCCGCCGTCTCGATGAAACGGTCGAGCCCTTCGAGCTCGCGGTTCACCCAGATGCGCAGCGCCTGGAAAGTGCGCGTCGCGGGATCGATCCGCGTGTAGCCGCGCCGCGGAATGACGCGGCGCACGATCGCCGCGAGCTGTCCGGTCGTCGCGATCGGCGCCTCGCGCCGCGCGGCGGCGATCGCGCGCGCGATGCGGCGCGAGAAGCGCTCCTCGCCGTACTGGAAGATCGCGTCGGCCATCTCCTCCTCGCTGGAGCGCGCGACGAGATCGGCGGCCGTGTCGCCGCCGCTGCGATCCATGCGCATGTCGAGCGGCTCGTCGCGCTGAAAGCTGAAGCCGCGTCCCGGCGCGTCGAACTGCAGCGATGACACCCCGAGGTCGGCGAGCGCGCCGTCCACGAGCGAGATGCCGCGGCGATCCAGCACGTCGTCGAGCGCGCGGTAATCGGCGTGCACGAGCTCGACGCGGTCGTGCCACGGCGCAAGCGTCTCGCGCGCGATCGCCAGCGCGTCGAGGTCGCGATCGAGGCCGATGACGCGCGTCGCGCCCGCTTCGAGCAGCGCGCGCGTGTGCCCGCCGAGACCGACTGTGCAGTCGACGAACAGCCCGCCGCGCGCCGGCTGCAGGAACTGCAGCGCTTCGGCGGTGAGGACTGGAACGTGGCCCGTCATATCCCGAACTCCGAGAGAGCGCGCGCGTCTTCGTCGGTGTAGGGCTCGCGCTGCAGCTTGGCGAGGAATCGATCGTGATTCCAGACGTCGAGGTAGCTGACTTGCCCGAGCACGTCCACATCGCCCGCCATCGTCGCCGCGTCGCGCAGACGCACCGGGATGAGGACGCGGCCTTGCACGTCGAGCTCCGCGATCTGGCCGAAATAGTTGACGCGATCGAGAAAGCGGAGCTTCGCCGGATGCGTCGACGGCATGTCGGCGAGCTTCTGTTCGAGCTCGAGCCACACGGGCATCGGATAGATCCGGACGTATTCGCCGGAGAGGCTCGTCAGGAACAGCTCGCGGCCGTACTTGCTTTCGAGCAGGGATCGAAAGGCGTTGGGAACCTTGAGTCGTCCCTTGTCATCGATGCGGGCCGGCGCGTTGCCCCTAAACACACCAAACCTCTTCTTTGACTCCACTTATATCCACAAATTTCCACCTGGATAGTAGAAGAGGCTCAATGGGATGTCAACCGCAAAATCCCGTCCGTCAGTAAGTTACGCCAAATTTTCGCCTTTTAATCGCCTGCTGGGTCTGGTGCCCAAATACGAGGAACTGGCCCAGCCACCAGCCATAGGGGTCGCGAGGCGGTTGGGCCCCGCCCGCGTGTTACCATGCAAGGTTTGCTACGGGCAGCTCTCATCGGTTTCGCGTCAAGCGGCAAGACCACGCTGTTTCAGCTCATGACGAGCGCGCGGGAAACCGCGCGGGCGGCGCACGGCAAGGGCGAGGCGGTCATCGGCATTTCAAAAGTGCCTGACGCGCGCCTCGATCGTCTCACCGCGATGTACAACCCGAAAAAGCGGGTGCCGGCGACGGTTGAATTCACCGATCTCGCCGCCGCGGGCGCCTCGGGCGGTGCGCAGGGACTGGTGGACGTCGCCGCCTACAAGAACGCCGATGCGCTGGTCCACGTGCTGCGCGCCTTTCACGACCCCGCCATCCCGCATGCGTCCGGATCGATCGACCCGGCACGCGACGCGCAGGCCATGGAAGACGAGCTCATCCTCGCCGACCTGGGGGTCGCGGAACGGCGGCTCGAACGGCTCGAGCGCGATCTCAAGAAGGGCCGTTCGCCCGAGCTCGAGCGCGAGCGCGACGTCGTCACGATCTGCAAGGCCGCACTCGAGGAGGGCCGGCCGCTGCGGTCGCTGGAACTCAAGGGCGAAGACCTCAAGCGGCTGCGCGGTTTTCAGTTTCTCTCGGCCAAGCCGCTGCTGATCGTCATCAACCTCGACGAGACGCAGTTGTCTGCGGGCGGCGAGGCGGCGACGCGCATCGATCGCGCGTCCGAGGCCGCCGGCCTCACGTCGTTCCTCTCGCGGGCCGGCACGGCCGCGGTGGCGGTGTGCGCGAAGATCGAGCTCGAGATCGCGCAACTCGAGGCCGCGGACGCCTCGGCGTTTCTCGCCGATCTGGGGCTGAAGGAATCGGGGCTCGACCGCGTCATCCGCGCCAGCTACGATTTGCTGGGCTACATCTCGTTCTTCACGGTCGGCGAGGACGAGTGCCGCGCCTGGTCGATTCCGCGCCACACGACAGCGCAGCTCGCCGCGAGCGAGATCCACAGCGACATCGCGCGAGGGTTCATCCGCGCTGAGGTCGTCAGCTACGATCACCTGATGGCGCGCGGCGCGATGGCGGCGTGTCGCGATCACGGCGAGGTGCGGCTCGAGGGCAAAGAGTACGTCGTGCAGGACGGCGACATCATCAACTTCCGGTTCGCCACATGAGCCCCGCGCCGGCGACGCTAACCTCGGTCATCATCCCCGCATTCAACGAAGCTCCGGCCATCGGTCCGCTCATCACGGCGCTACGGTCCGCGGCCGCGTGGCACGAAATCCTCGTGATCGACGACGGATCGAGCGACGACACCGGCGCGCGCGCGGCGGCCGCCGGCGCACGCGTGATTCGCCATCCGTACAACAAGGGCAACGGCGCCGCCGTCAAGAGCGGCATCCGCCAGTCCACCGGCGCGTTTGTCCTCATCATCGACGCCGACGGCCAGCATCCTCCCGGCGACGCGCTGCGTCTGGTCTCGCACCTCGACGCGTACGATCTGGTCATCGGAGCGCGCTCGCGCGCCACGCAGGCCGGCGTCGCGCGCCGGCTCGGCAACGCGGTGCTGAACGCCATCGCGAGCTATCTCACCGAGCAACGCATTCCGGATCTGACGTCCGGCTTCCGCGCCGCGCGGCGCGCGTGCCTGGCCGAGTTCCTGCACCTCATCCCGAACGGCTTCTCGACGCCGACGACGACCACGCTGGCGTTCATGAAGGCGGGATACAGCGTGCGGTTCGAGCCGGTCGAGGCGCGGGTGCGGCAGGGTGCGTCGAAGATCAGGCTCGCGTCCGACGGCGTCGGGTTTTTCCTGATTCTCATCAAGGTGATCACGATCTACAGCCCGTTGCGCGTCTTCCTGCCCGTCAGCGCCGCCGCCTTCGTCGTCGGCGCCGCGTACGCGGTGTGGACCATCGTCACGCAGTCGCACGTCACCAATTCCTCAGTGCTGCTGATCCTGCTGAGCGTCGTGATTCTGCTCGTGGGCCTGGTCTCCGAGCAGATCTCGTCGTTGCGTTTCGAGGGACGGCCCTGATGGCGACCGCAACAACGGCGACGACCGCCCTCGTCATCGTGCCGACCTACAACGAGCGCGCGAATCTGCCGGTGCTCGTCGCGGGGCTCATGGCGCACCCCAACGTCCGCGTCATGGTGGTCGACGACCAGTCGCCCGACGGCACAGGTGAGCTCGCCGACCAACTCGCCCGCGAGCATCCCGGACGGATCGAGGTGATGCACCGCACGGCGCGGCGTGGCCTGGGCCGCTCGTACATCGACGGCATCAAGAAGGCCGTCCACGAGCCGGTCGACGTGATCTGCCAGATGGACGCCGACCTCTCCCACGATCCGGCGCATCTGCCCGATCTGATCGCGGCGACCGACCGCGCCGACGTCGTGATCGGATCGCGCTACGTGGCGGGCGGAGAAATTCGCAACTGGCCGATGCGGCGGCGGCTGCTCAGCCGCTTCGCCAACATGTACATCCGCTCGGTCACGCGGCTCTCCGCGCGCGACTGCACGAGCGGCTACCGCTGCTGGCGGCGCGAGACGCTGGCGTCTCTGCCGCTCGATCGCTTCATCTCCGACGGCTATTCATTTCTGGTCGAGATGCTCTTCGTCGCGGCGCGGCGCGGCGCCCACATCGGCGAAGTGCCGATCACGTTTGTCGAGCGCCGCGAGGGCGAATCGAAGCTCTCCCGCGCGGTCCTGTTCGAATCGGCGATCACGCCGTGGCGGCTCATCGGCACCAAAGGATCGGCGGTGCGAGGCTCGCGGTGACCCCTTTTCATGCTATGGTTTAGGCGCTTTTTCACATGTCAGTTTCCCCGGCCCCAAAGCCCCCGGGTCTGAGCGTCTTCTTCCCGGCGTACAACGACAGCGGCACCATCGCGAGCATGGTGATCCGCGCCGTGAAGGCCGCCTCGGAGCTAACGCCCGACTACGAAGTGCTCGTCATCGACGACGGCAGCGCCGACGCGACGGCCGAAGTCGCCGACGAGCTCGTGCACACGTACCCCGATCATGTCCGCGCGATCCACCACCCACGGAACCGCGACTACGGCGCCGCCCTGCAGACCGGCTTCCGCTCGGCCACCAAAGAGCTGATCTTCTATACCGACGGCGACGCGCAGTACGACCCCGCGGAGCTCGCCGCGCTGTGGGCCAGGATGTCGCCCGACGTGGACCTGGTGAACGGCTACAAGATCAGCCGCGCCGATCCGCTCCACCGCATCATCATCGGGCGGCTCTATCATCACATCGTCAGGATCCTGTTCGGCCTGAGGCTGCGGGACGTCGACTGCGACTTCCGCCTGATGCGGCGCACGATCTTCGACCGCATCAACCTCGAGAAGACCAGCGGCATCATCTGCGTGGAGATGATGAAGAAGATTCAGGACGCCGGCTTCCGGATCGCCGAAGTGCCGGTGCACCATTACCACCGCGCGTTCGGCACGTCGGAATTCTTCAACTATCGGCGCCTCGTCCGGACCGGCCGCGACCTGCTGATCCTGTGGTACGCCCTGGTCGTCCGCCGCCAGCACCGGAGCCCCGACGTCGTCCCGCTCACCAAGACCGCCGCCGATCCGGCCAATCGCGTCTATCCGAGCCCGCCGCGCCCGTGACGTTCGACTATCGCGCGTTTTATCGCGGCCGGAAGGTGCTCATCACCGGCGGCCTCGGATTCATCGGCAGCAATCTGGCGCGCCGTCTGGTCGCGCTCGACGCGGACGTCCTGCTCGTCGACTCGCTCATCGACGACTACGGCGGGAACCTGTTCAACATCGACGGCATCGCCGATCGCCTGCACGTCAACGTGGCCGACATCCGCCAGCAGACGACGATGAACTATCTCGTGCGCGACCGCGCGGTGATCTTCAACCTCGCGGGGCAGGTGAGCCATATCGACAGCATGCGCGATCCGTACACGGATCTCGAGATCAACTGCCGCAGCCAGTTGACGGTGCTCGAGGCGTGCCGCAACCACAATCCGGGGGTCAAGGTCGTCTTCGCGGGGACGCGTCAGGTGTACGGGCGCCCCGACTCGCTGCCGGTGGACGAGTCGCAGCTGGTCCGGCCGACCGACGTCAACGGCATCAACAAAGCGGCCGGCGAGTACTACCATCTGGTCTACAACAACGTCTTCGGCATCCGCGCCTGCTCGCTGCGGCTCACCAACGTGTACGGGCCGCGGCAGCTGATCAAGCACAACCGGCAGGGCTTCATCGGCTGGTTCATCCGGCTGGCCATCGAAAATCGTCCGATTCAGATTTACGGCGACGGCTCGCAGCTTCGCGATTTCGTGTACGTCGACGACGCGGCCGACGCGTTCCTACGGGCGGGGGCCGACGATCGCTGCAACGGCGAGGTTTTCAACGTCGGCGGCAACGAGGCGATCAGCCATCGCGATCTGGCGACGCTGCTCGTCAAGACCGCCGGATCGGGGCGCGTTGAATACGTCGAGTGGCCGGCCGACAAGAAGGCGATCGACATCGGCAGCTTCTACGCCGACTCGACGAAGTTCAAGCGGACGACCGGCTGGGCACCGGGCGTCTCGCTCGGCGACGGCCTCCGCGACACCGTCGCGTTCTATCGCGCGCATTTCAGTCAGTACGTCGGCCCGGCGGCGGAGCGCGCGTGACGGCGCGGCACATTCCGTTCATGACGCTCGCGCCGCGTGAAGACGGGGCGGCGGTCCGCGGCGCGATCGAGCGCGTGGTCGCGCGCGGCTGGTACGTGCTTGGTCCAGAAGTCGAGGCGTTCGAGTCGGAATTCGCGGCGGCGATGGGCGCGGCGTCGAGCGTGGGCGTCGGCAACGGCACCGACGCGATCGCACTCATCCTGCGCGCGCTCGGCATCGGCCCGGGCGACGAGGTCATCACGACGCCATTGTCGGCCGCCTACTCCGCGCTCGCGGTCGTCATGGCGGGCGCGCGCCCCGTGTTCGCGGATATCGATCCCGAGCGCCTGACGCTCGATCCCGAGCAGGTGGCGCGCGCGATCGGCCCGCGGACCCGCGCGATCCTGCCGGTGCATTTGTACGGCCAGGCGGCCGACATGGAGGCGATCGGCCGTCTGGCGTCCCGCCACAACCTCGCCGTCGTCGAAGACTGCTGTCAGGCGCACCTGGCGACGTCCGGCGGGCGGCCGGTCGGCACCATCGGGATTGCCGGCGCCTTCAGCTTCTATCCGACGAAGAATCTCGGCGCGCTCGGCGACGCCGGCGCCGTCGTCACGAGCGATCGCGCGCTGGCCGATCGCGTCAGACGGTTGAGAAACGGTGGACAGACCGATCGCTACCATCACGCAGAGGCGGGCGTCAACTCGCGGCTCGATGAGATGCAGGCGGCCGTACTCCGTGCGCGGCTGCCGTTCCTGCGGGGCTGGACCGCCAGACGGCGCGCGCTCGCGGCGCGCTATCGCTCGGCCCTCGCCGCCGCGAGCCCGGCGATTGAGATGCCTCGGGAGATGGACGCGGGCCACGTCTATCATCTCTTCGTCGTGCGCGCGAAGGCGCGGGCCGATCTGCAGGCGCGCCTCGCCGCGGACGGCATCGAGACGCTGATCCACTACCCCATTCCGATTCCCCGTCAGCCGGCGCTCGCCGACACCCGGCCCGCCGACTGCCCGATCGCGAACCGTGCCTGCGAGGAAATCCTGTCGCTGCCGCTTCATCCTGGGCTGAGCGATGAGGACGCCGACGCCGTCGCCGCCGCCATCGTCAACAAGGGGTCGGGAGTCGTCTCATGAAAGGACACCACACGTGCGAGCGTTGATCACTGGCGGCGCCGGATTCATCGGATCCCACCTGTCCGAAGCGTTGCTCGAGCAGGGTCATCAGGTGCTGATCATCGACAACCTCTCGACCGGATCCTTCGACAACATCGCGCACCTCAAGGGACGCGCCGGGTTCGAGTACTTCATCGATTCGGTGGAGAACGAGCCGCTGCTCGCCGAGCTCATCGATCGCAGCGACGTCGTCTTTCACTTCGCCGCGGCCGTCGGCGTGAAACTCATCGTGGAACAGCCGGTCTACACCATCGAAACCAACGTGCACGGCACCGAGGTCGTGCTGAAGCACGCGAACAAGAAGAAGAAGCTCGTCGTCATCGCGTCGACCTCCGAGGTGTACGGCAAGAGCGAGGACGTCCCGTTCCGCGAAGATTCCGATCTCGTGCTGGGGCCGACGCCCAAGCACCGCTGGGCCTACGCGTGCAGTAAAGCCATCGACGAATTCCTCGCGCTCGCGTACTGGAAGGAACGCAAGCTCCCCGTCATCATCGTCCGTTTCTTCAACACCGTCGGGCCGCGCCAGACCGGGCAGTACGGGATGGTGATTCCGAACTTCGTGCGGCAGGCGCTCGCCGGCGAGCCGATCACGGTCTTCGGCGACGGCACGCAGCGGCGGGCGTTCACCCACGTCGCCGATGTCGTCGGCGCGTTGTTGAAGCTCGTCAACGAGCCGTCGGCCATCGGTCAGGTGATCAACATCGGCAACACCGAAGAAATCACGATTGCGGCCCTGGCCGAGCGGGTGCGCGACCTCAGCCGATCGAAGTCGGCGATCAAGCTCGTCCCGTACGACGAAGCGTATGAATCAGGCTTCGAGGACATGCCGCGCCGCGTGCCGGACCTGACGAAGATCAGCAAGATGATCGGGTACAAAACCCATTACACGCTCGACGATATTCTCACGCAAGTGATCGACTATTTCCGCAGGAAATAGGTATAATTACTGAGTCCATGCGGTTGAAGGCAGCTCTTCTATTCGTCGTCTTCGTCGCCGGTCTGGCGGCCGCTTCCACGGCGTCGGCCGACGTGCAAATCACGATGCGCGACGGCCGGGTGTCGGTCATCGCGAAGGACGCGACGCTGCGCCAGATCCTCGCCGAATGGGCGAAGGTCGGACAGACCAAGATTCTGAATGCGGACCGTGTGCCGAGTCCGCCGCTGACGCTGCAGCTGGACAACGTCCCGGAGACCCAGGCGCTCGACACGCTGCTTCGCACGGTCAGCGGCTACGTGGCGTCACCGCGCGCCGAAATCGTGCCGAACCTCTCGCGGTTCGATCGCATCGCCATCATCCCGACGCCCGCGCCGCCGATGTCGGCGACGTCTGGCAGCGCCGCGCCGCCGGTGTTTCCGCAACCCCAGGCATTCCAGCCGTTCCCGCGGCCCGCTGCCCCGGTTGGCGACGACCAGCAGGACGTGCCAAATCAGGCTCCGGTCTTCAATCAGTTTCCGCCGCCGCAGGTCGCGAATCCCGCGCCGCAGAACACGCCGATGCAGACACCGGGCGTGACGCCCGCGCCGGGCCCGCTGGTGCTGCCGCAAGGCGGCACGCCGGCCGCCGCGCCGGGCGCGTATCCGGGAGCGTCGGCCATGCCAGTCGGATCGTCGGTGCCGGGCATGATCGCGGCCCCGCCCGGCCAGCCCGCGCAGCCGAAAAAACCGGGCGGCGGCCAGTAGCCTCTGCCGGCAATCAGTCGACACCAATTACTCGATTACCCGATTACTCAATCCCAATGTCTTTGACCGCTGACGTGAGCGCGGCGATCGCCGATGCGATGCGCAAGAAGGACCCGGCGCGGCTGAGCGCCTTGCGCATGCTCAAGGCGGCGTTCATGAACCGCAGCATCGAAAAAGGGCACGACCTCGACGACAACGAAGCTCGGCAGGTGGTGGCCTCGCTGGTCAAGCAGCGCAAGGACTCGATCGAGCAGTTCACCAGCGGCGGCCGCCAGGACCTCGCTGACAAGGAAGCCGCCGAGATTCGCGTGCTCGACGCCTACCTGCCCCCGGCGGCCGATCCCGCGGCCGTGGGGCGCGCCGTCGACGAGGCCATCGCCGAAACCGGCGCCACGTCGCCGAAGGACACGGGACGCGTCATGAAGGCCGTGATGGCCAGGCTGGCCGGTCAGAATGTGGATGGCAAGACGGTCAACGAGCTCGTGCGCCAGCGGCTCGCCGGTGGCTAAACTTTTTTCGCGCTCCGGCCGTCTAACCTTGATGAGACGGCACAAAAGACACGCCTTCTCATCCATCCTCCCTTAGGCCCTCGGCAACGAGGGCCTTTTTTGTGACTTCCCAGACATCATCGACAGTGTCCGCATCCGAACACCGGCCGGAAGTCACGGAATCGGCCGGGGTGCGCCTGGCGCGGTCCGCGGGCCTCACGGGCGCGGCGACGCTGACCAGCCGCATCCTCGGGCTCGCGCGCGATCAGGTGCTCGCGGCGCTCTTCGGCGCCGGCAACGACATGGACGCGTTCATCGTGGCGTTCCGCATTCCCAACCTCGTGCGCGATCTGTTTGCGGAAGGCGCGATGAGCGCCGCCTTCGTACCGACCTTCACGCGTCATCTGACGCGACACGGCAAGCGCGACGCGTGGCGCCTCGGCAACAATGTCGTGAACGCGCTGCTACTCCTCACCGGCGTCGCCGTGCTCGTCGGCATCGTGTTCGCGCGGCCGATTGTGACCGCGTATGCCGGCGGCTTCGCGGCCGTGCCCGGCAAGCTCGAGCTCACTATTCGTCTGACGCGCGTCATGCTGCCGTTTCTCACGATGGTCGCGATCGCGGCGGCAATGATGGGGATGCTGAACTCGCTGCACCACTATTTCGTCCCCGCGCTCGCGCCGGCGATGTTCAACGTCGCCACGATCGTGTGCGCGTTTGCGCTCGTTCCGCTGATGCCGGCGATCGGCCTTCCCCGCATCATGGCGATTGCCATCGCGGCGCTCGTCGGCGGCGTCGGCCAGGTCGCCGTGCAATGGCGGCCGCTCAGGCGCGAAGGCTTTGCGTACGAGCCGTATCTCAACTGGCGCGACCCGGGGCTGCGCCAGGTGCTGCTGCTGATGGGGCCGGGTACCATCGGCCTCGCCGCGACGCAGGTCAACATCTTCGTGAACACGCTGCTGGCGACCAGCCAGGGCACCGGTGCCGTCTCATGGCTGACCTATGCCTTTCGTCTGATGTATCTTCCGATCGGCCTCTTCGGCGTGTCGATTGGCACGGCGGTGCTTCCCGCGGTCTCGCGGCACGCGGCGATCGACGACGTGGACGGCGTCAGAGCGACGGTGTCGCGCGGCATCGCGATGATGTTGATGTTCAACATCCCGGCGACGTTCGGCTTGCTGGCGCTGGCCGCGCCGATCGTCCGATTGCTGTTCGAGCGCGGACACTTCCTGCCGTCCGACACGATGCAGACAGCGGCGGCGCTGCGCTTCTATGCGCTCGGTCTCGTCGGCTACTCGACCGTCCGGATCGCATCGCCCACGTTTTACGCGCTCCGTCGCAGCCGCGTGCCGGTTGTCGTCAGCGTCTGCACCATCGCGGTGAACGTCATCTTGAGCGTGGCGCTCGTGCGGGTGATGGGATTCCGCGGGCTTGCGCTCGGCACCTCCGTCGCGGCGCTCGCCAACGGACTGCTGCTCGCGTGGCTGCTGCGCAAGGCGTTGCACGGCATCGACGGCGGGCGGCTCGCGATCGTGCTGCTGAAAACCGTTGCGGCCGGCCTCGCGATGACTGCCGTCACGTTGGGTGTCCAGGCGGCCCTGCGCGTCGTGCTGCCCGGGGAGTATTTTGTGGCGCAGGCGACTCGTCTGGCCGCGGCGATCGGCCTCGGGCTCATCGCCCTGGCGGGATCGGCGAAACTACTGCGGATCCGAGAGTTCGACGATCTGGTGGCGGTCGTGACGAAAGTTGCTGAAACTGATCGAAGCTGAAGAGGGAGACTTGTGCCCCGCTATCCACTGTCCCGGCCCCGATCCTCGTACGTGTCGTCGTTTTCCTTCGGGCCCGGGCCCGTCTCAACCGCGCTGAAGGCGCTCATCGCCGCCAACGTCGCGATGTTCGTCGTGACGACGTTCGTGCCGTCGCTGATCCTGCTCCTCGGGTTGCGGCCAAATGCCGTCATCGGCCAGCTCCGACTCTGGCAGTTGGCCACGTACATGTTCGTCCACGGCGGCATCTTTCACATTGCGTTCAACATGCTGGCGCTGTGGATGTTCGGCGCCGAGCTGGAGCGCGTGTGGGGCACGCGCTATTTCCTGAAGTTCTATTTCGTCACCGGCATCGGCGCCGCCGCGTTGACGATTCTGTTTTCACTGCTGCCATTCGAGTTCGCGCAGCAGGTGCACTACTCGGTCGTGATCGGCGCGTCCGGCGCGGTCTACGGATTGCTGCTCGCGTACGCGATCTACTTCCCCGACCGGCCGATCTACATGTACTTCGTGTTTCCGATCCCGGCGAGGATCTTCGTCGCCATCATCGGCGCAATCGAGCTCCTGTCGTCGATCGGCGCGCCCGGCGGCGTCGCGAACGCCACGCACCTGGGCGGGCTGCTCGTCGCGTATCTGTATCTGCAGAACGCGCGCGTGCATCCGATCTCGGAGCTGAAGTACCGCTACCTCAAGTGGAAAATCAACCGCACCCGCAAGAAGTTCGACGTGTACTCCGGCGGGCGGGCCGACGACGTCGACCGGCGCGTCCACTGATCCTCACAAGCCTTTCGGCAAGCCTCGTCGTCGCGAACCGCGCGGAAGGGGCGTGCCACGCCCGCGTAGTCAGCCGCGGACGCTCCACGGAAGCCGCACGCCTCCAATGGTCAGGCCCAGCGTCGATCCCAGCACCGGCAAGCCGTAGCCGCTCGTCAGAAAGCTGAATCGGAACACTGCGCCGCCGGCGAGCTGAAAGTTCAGCGCCATGAAAAACGCGATGAAGGCGAAGAGCGGCGTCCAGATCCCCAAGAGCAGCGCGAGGCCGCACGAGAGCTCGCCGAGCGGCACGACCCGGGCGAAGACGTTCACCCATGGAACGGCGATGCGTTCGAGATACGCGTGCGCGATCGATCCGGGCGCCGCCTTCTGCATCCAGTCGGCGAACTGAACGCTCAGAATCGACGCGTCGACGAACCAACGGATCTTGCCCAGTCCTTCGAAGATGAAAAAGACGCCGAGGCAGATCCTGACGATGGCCAGCCCTGTTCCCTGTCGATCGATCGCCATGCGCACCTCGCCTGCGCGGGGGACTGCCCCGCCCGTCGTTATGATCCCGCGCCGCTGAGCGTCCGCGTTGCGCGCTGCAGCGCGCGGATGACTATCTTCGCCTGTTCGGCGGCGCGCGTGAAGTTGCCGGCATCGATGGCTTCGCGCACACCGGGAATCGTCTTGACGCCGTACCCAGTGTAAAGGCCCGGCGCGTAGATCGTGTGTCGGAACCACGGCCGATCCGGCAGGCCGGCTGGTTCGATGAGGTCGCGCTCGGTCATCATGATGCGCTGATTCATGGCAGAAAGCGCCGGCGTGCCGGCGCCGCCGGCCAGCAGCCGGTCGGCTTGCTGCATGGCGTCGGAGCCCGCGCGCGCGAACGCGTCGGCCGCCGACTTCAAACCAGCGAAGTCCACCTGCCGCGCATCGACCGCCGATTTGGCCGACGCCTCCTTCTCGATCTCGTCCACGTATTCGAGAATCTGCTTGCCGTACGACTCGTAGTCGAACGGCAGCACTTGCGCGTCGGCGAACCGCAGCACCGCGACACCGGTCACCTGGGCCGCAAGCACGCTGTATTTGAAGTCCGGATCGATGAATTTCTTGAACCACGCCGGGTCGTCGTAGGTCGAGTGATACGCCCCGTCGCCGGTCCCACTCAAACCCATGTCGAGCGAGGCGACGCCGATGTGATCGAGAAACGCCGTGTAGTCGGAACCCGAACCGAGCGCGCCGACCACCGGCGCCGCGAGCGCCGGCTCCCCGTCCTTCGGCGGGTTCCGCTCGCGCGCCCGCTCCAGCCAGCGGTCGTAGAGGGTCTTCGACGGCTGATCCGATGCGATCGATTGCGTGAGCTCGTGCACGAACGGCGTCAAAGAATGCACGGCGCTGCTGTCGAAGAACGGCCCGCCCGCGCCGGAGTCGCGGTTTATGTACACGGCCGTCTTCGCTTTGAGATCGTTCGCGAGATCCTCGACGAACTCAGTCGATCCGAGCAGCCCCGGCTCCTCGCCGTCCCAGCTGACGAACAAGATGCTGCGGCGCGGCTTCCAGCCGCTCTTCATCATCTGGCTCATCGCGCGCGCCACGCTCATCATCGACACGTGCCCGCTCACCGAATCGGCCGCGCCGAACACCCACGCGTCGCGGTGGGATCCGACGATGACCCACTCGTCGGGGAATTCGGCGCCGGTGATCCGCCCCACGACGTCGATGAGACGCCGCTGCCCGTAGTCCATCTGCAGCGTCATGTGCACCTTCGCCGGGCCAGGGCCGACGTGATACGTGACCGGCAGCGCGCCGCGCCACGCTTCCGGCGCCACGGGCCCCTTCAGCCGCTTCAGGATTTCCAGGCCGTCGCGATACGACATCGGCTGCACCGGAATCGCCGCGAACGTCTCGATCTTGTCCATCGGCAGACGCTCGACGCCCGGCTTCGACGGCCGATCCGGTGTCGACGGATCGCCCGGATAGTGCGGCATGTCCATCACGCTGCCGCGCTGAATCATGCCCCAGCCGCGGTACGGACCGTCGGGATACACATCCCCTTTGAAATACCCGTCGTCCCGCGGGTCCGAATAAATGATGCACGCGATCGCGCCGTGCTCGGCCGCGACCTTCGGCTTGATGCCGCGCCAGCTTCCGCCATAGCGCGTGAGGACGATCTTGCCCTTGACGTCGATGCCGAGCGTCTTCAGCGTGTCGTAATCGGCGGGGACGCCGTAGTTCACGTACACGATCTCGCCGGTGACGTCGCCCGACGGCGAGTACGCGTTGTACGCGGGCAGGATGCCGGGCTTGGCCGCCCACGGATCGCCGGGAATCGTGTCCTCTTCGACCTGCAGCTTCAACGCGTCAGGCGCGATTATGTCGATGCGACGCTCTTTCGGCCAGGGGAGCAGGACGCTGTATTCGTAGCGGGTCACGTCGAAGCCGAGCTGCTTGAAGCCGTCAGCGATGTAGTCGGCGAGCTTGATCTCGTACGGCGAACCGGTGTTGTGCGGCTCGGCGGTCATGACGTCGAAGTCGGCCTCCGCCGCTTTCGCGGACGGCAGCGCCTTGATCTCGCGCTCGCGCGAGGCTTCGGCGGCGCTGGCCTGCTCGGAGAATCCGCGGATGCGCGGATCGGCCGGGCGTGGCGCGCTTTGCGCCGACACCCATGCGGACGCGAGCGACGCCGCACAGCAGGCCACCAGCACGACGAACAGACGACGCATGAAGCTCACGTGTCTTCTCCTAACGTTGGAACGACATTTCCTTGAGCGCCGCGATCCGCGCGGCCATCGGCGGATGCGACGCGAACAGGTTGGACCAGGACCCGTCTTCCCGAAGATTGGCCTGACGGCCGAGCGGATCGGCGATGCACATGTGCGCCGAGCCGCGGTTGATCGCCTGGGTCGGCGCGACGGCAGCGTCGATCTTCTCCAGCGCGTGCGCGAGCCCCATCGGGTTGCGCGTCAGCTCGGCGCCCGATGCGTCGGCCAGATACTCGCGGCGGCGCGACACCATCATCGCCAGCGCCTGCGCCAGCAGCGGCGCCAGCATGATCGCGACGATCCACACGACGAAGAACAGGAGGCCGGCGATGCCGCCGCCGCCCTCGCGGTCGCTCCCGCGCCGGCGCGACCCGCCGCCCCACCACATGCCGCGGCGCGCCCAGTCGGACAAGAGCGCCACGCCGCCGACCAGCGCCGCGACGATCGTCATGACGCGCACGTCGAGATTCCTGATGTGGCTCATTTCGTGCGCGACGACGCCCTGCAGCTCGTCGCGATCGAGCGCGTCGAGCAGGCCGCGCGTCACGGCAATCGACGCGTGCCCGGGACCGCGTCCGGTCGCAAAGGCGTTGGGATCGGCATCGGGGACGATGTAGACGGGCGGACGCGGCAACCCGGCCGCGATCGCCATTTCGTCCACCACGTTGTCGAGCATCTTCAGCTTCAGCTTGTCGGCGTCGGCGGCCGAGGCTTCGACGTCGGCGATCGGCTTGGCCCCCGTCGCCAGCAGCACGGCGCGGTCGCCGGAAAAATAGCTCGTCGCGGCCGACGCCGAACCGACGCCGAGCGCGATCAGCGACCCGACCGGCACGAAGCCGCCGGCGGTGCCGAGGTAGAAGGTGTCGAAGCCGAAGCCGAGGATGAACAGGAAGGCGATGAACGCGAGCATCACCAGCCACGTCCGCCGCCGGTTCGAGGCTTGCTGTTCGAAAAGATTCATGGCCGATTCACCACAAAGGACACTTCGTGGTAGCCCAGCGCCGCGCGTCAGTGCCGCGCTAAATCGACTTGCGGCACGGCGCGATCCGCGGCGTCGGTGATCTCGAAGAGCTCCTCCGGCTTGAACCCGAACATGCCCGCGAAGATGTTCGTGGGAAACACCTGCTGGGCCGTGTTGAACTTGGTCGCGATGTCGTTGTAGAACTGGCGCGCGAAGCCGATCTTGTTCTCCGTGCTCGACAGCTCTTCCTGCAGCATCTTCACGTTGTCGTTCGACTTGAGCGTCGGATAGTTCTCGGCGAGCGCGAAGAGCTTCCCGAGCGCCTGCGACAGCTGGCCTTCCTTCTGCGCGGCGTCGGCGGGGCCGGTCGCGCCCTGCGCCTTGGCGCGCGCGTCCATCACCGCGGTGAGCGTGTCGCGCTCGAAATCCATCGATCCCCGGACGGCGTTGACGAGATTCGGAATGAGATCGTGCCGGCGTTTCAGCTGGACGTCGATCTGCCGCCAGCCGTTCAACACCTGGTTGCGCAGGCCGACCAGACGGTTGTAGCTGGCAATCGCCCACACCACGAGCAGCGCGACAATGACGATCGGAATCAGGAAGATCATGACTTCGTGCCTCTCACCGGCTCATCGATGGAAATAGTCGTCCGTGTGATTCAGCCAATCCTGCCGGATGGGGCTGAACACGTCGAGCTCGAACGTGTCCTCGAGCGCTTCCGCCTGGTGCTCGACCCACGACGGAATATGCAGCACCTCGCCCTCGCGCACCGTGATCTCCTCACCGCCGATCTGGAACTTGAGCGCGCCCTGCAGGATGTAGGTCATCTGCTCGCTCTCGTGCGAGTGCATCGGCACGAGGCAGCCGCGCTTCAAATAGATCTGCGCGAGCATCTCGCGGGCGCCCGTCACGATCTTGCGCGACAGCATCTCGGTCACTTTTTCCAGGGCGATCTCGTCCCACCGGTGCAGGCGAACGGTCTC
>JADGOC010000094.1 GCA_017883165.1 Acidobacteriota bacterium | reverse complement strand
TTGTGAACACCTCTCGTGCCGCCCTGTCTGGTACGCTGAATTATGTTGAAACAAGACACCCCGCCACAGCAGGACCGCCAGAAGGCAGAGGGCGTGCGCGAGAAGGCTGAGGATGTCCGTCAGGACGCCGAGCAGGACCGCCAGCAGGCAGAGAACGTGCGCGAGAAGGCTGAGGACGTCCGTCAGGACGCCGAGCAGGACCGCGGGTCCACCGAAGGAGACCGCACTTCAGGCGAGTCTGCCAGGAACGAAGCGGAAGAGTTCAGGCAACTGGCAGAGGAAGCGCGGAAAGTGGCCGACCAGCATCGTGGGGCGCTCGAGGCAATCCGGCAGGAGCGGGAGCACTTACGGGAAGCCGGGGAGGCGGCGCGGGCCGCCGGTGAGGAGGCACGAGTCGCGGCCGATGCTGCTCGTCTCGCGGCGATGGAGGCCGTGCATGCAACCGCTGACGCGCTGCAATCGACGCTCGACAGCATGAAGGTCGTGGAAGAGATGCGGCGAACCCTCCGTGAAATACGGGAAGTGAACAAGCTCGACGTCAACTAGGGGACAGACGGGGATTGCCCGTCAGCGCCTGGCGACGCCGAGCTACGCCGTCGGCGACGCGGCGGCGCGTCCTCGGTGGAACGCCTCCAGCTCCTGGTTGGCGCGGACCATCACGGCCAGCCTCTCTTCGACGGCGACGAGCTGCGGACCGGGGATGGCGAAGTAGGCGTCGTTTTCATCGGCGCCGGTGTAGACGCGGTTGCCGATGCAGCCGAAGCTGGCGGCGGTCCGCGCCGAGTTGATCGCTTCCGGCACGACGGCGCACGTGGGTCGCCCCAGGGTTGCTCCCGTGCCGGCCACGCCCGCCGACTGCGCCGCCTCCGCCAGCAGCATCAGCTGTCGCGCGTTGCCGCGCACCAGCACGACGTCGGGCGGCACCGGTGACGTGGCAAGCGGCGCATAGACCGCCACCTGCATCGGCGTCTTGCGCGTCGGGATCTGCGACACCTCTTCC
This sequence comes from Acidobacteriota bacterium, assembly GCA_017883165.1. Classification (GTDB taxonomy): domain Bacteria; phylum Acidobacteriota; class Vicinamibacteria; order Vicinamibacterales; family CAVVIG01; genus JADGOC01. The sequence goes on along the minus strand of JADGOC010000094.1, from coordinate 12,961 downwards.
ATCTTGAGGTACGAGAGATCCACCATCGTTTGCACCAAGCCCATCAGCTCCTGCTGCTCAGCCGGAGAAAGCGTCACGTTGTGCGTGTGCGCCCCCACCGGGCACCGTTTGTGATCGTCGGCGACCGTGAAGAACACCTCCCCGGCGGCGGCGCGGCGCCAGTAGCCGCAGCCCGCGGGCTCCACGGCGGAGACGTGCGGCACGCCCGGCGGCGCCGTGTCGACGAACGAAATGGCCACCGGGGCCGAGGTAAGGCGCAGTAACTCCGTGAGCGACGCACGTGACATGAGGTTCCTCCTGAATCAAGAAACTATACATCGCCTTCCGTGCACTATGATGCAAGACGGTGACGACGGAGGAATGGGCGGTGCTGGCGATCAATGCGGGATCGTCGAGCGTCAAGTGTGCAGTCTTCACGGCCGACGCCCAGCCACAACCGCTCGCGCGCGATACCGTTCAAGGCGTGGGATCGTCATGCGTGCCGCGCCTGCTCGATTGGGTTGACACCCACACGCGCGACGTGGCGCTCGCCGCCATCGGCCATCGTATCGTGCACGGCGGCCCACTCTATCGAGACCCGCAACCGATCACGCCGGCGTTTCTGGAGACCCTCACCCGGCTGATCCCCTTCGCACCGAATCACCTCCCGGATGAGATCGCGCTCATCGAGGCCATCGGTCGATGGCGGCCAGAGGTTCCGCAGATCGCCTGTTTCGATACGGCGTTCCACCATGATCTGCCGGACGTCGCGCGCCGCCTGCCGATTCCCGGTGCGTACGACGCCCAGGGCGTCCGGCGGTACGGCTTCCACGGACTGTCGTATGCGTTCCTTGTCGAGGAACTGCGGCGACTCGCCGGGCCCGAAGCCGCCGCAGGCAAGCTGATCCTCGCGCATCTCGGAAATGGATCAAGCTTGGCCGCCGTCCATGACGGACGCAGTGTCGATACCACCATGGCTCTCACCCCGATTGGCGGCGTGGTCATGAGCACGCGATCAGGCGATCTCGATCCGGGCGTCGTCACCTACATCGCGAGGAGCGAGGGGCTAACTGCGGATCAGATCGAGGATCTCCTCAGCCACCGAGCGGGCTTGCTCGGGATCTCTGACGCGACCGGCGATATGCGCGAACTGCTGGCTCGCGCGAGCGATCCGGCCTGTCGACTCGCGGTGGCCGTCTATGGCTACTCCATCAAGAAAGCCATCGGGGCGTTGGCCGCGGTCCTGGGTGGACTCGACACGCTCATTTTCTCTGGAGGGATTGGCGAGCACGTGCCAACCATCCGCGCCGGCATCTGTGAAGGCCTCGAGTTTCTCGGCGTGCAGCTCGATGTCGATCGCAACGCGGCGAACGCCCGTGTCATCTCGTCGCCCGCCGCCCGCGTCGTCGTGCGAGTGATCCCGACGGATGAGGAATTGATGATCGCCCGTGCCGCGTACGGCGTGCTTGGAGCCCGGTGATCCATATGACGGTGACGCCTGACCTTCTTGAACGGATGAATGCCTACTGGCGGGCGGCGAATTATCTCGCCGTCGGCCAGATTTATCTCCTCGACAACCCCCTGCTTCGCGAGCCGCTTCACGCGACGCACATCAAGCCGCGGCTCCTCGGCCACTGGGGCACGACTCCGGGTCAGAACTTTGTCTACGTGCATCTGAATCGGATCATCACGCAGTACGACCTCAACATGATCTACATCTCGGGGCCCGGACATGGCGGGCCCGCGCTGGTCGCCAACACATATCTGGAAGGCACCTACAGCGAGATCTACCCGGCGGTGACGCGGGACGAAGCCGGGCTCAAGATCCTCTGCAGACAATTCTCGTTTCCTGGCGGCATCCCGAGTCACGTCGCGCCCGAAACGCCCGGGAGCATCCACGAGGGCGGCGAGCTCGGATACTCGTTGAGCCATGCGTTCGGCGCCGTCCTCGACAACCCCGATCTCATCGTCGCCTGCGTCGTCGGCGATGGCGAAGCGGAAACCGGCCCGCTCGCGACGGCGTGGCACTCGAACAAATTCCTCAATCCGATCACCGACGGCGCCGTCCTGCCGATCCTGCATCTGAACGGCTACAAGATCGCCAGTCCGACCGTGCTCGCGCGCATTCCCAGGGGGGAGCTCGACCAACTGCTCCGCGGCTACGGGTGGGTGCCGCACGTCGTCGAAGGCGATGATCCGGCGACGATGCACGCGCTGATGGCGCAAGCGCTCGATCGCGGGATTGAGGAGATCCATCAGATTCAGCACAAGGCGAGAGCAAGCGGAACGCCGCACCGTGGGCACTGGCCGATGATCGTGCTGGTGACGCCAAAGGGGTGGACCGGTCCGAAAGTCGTGAATGGCCAGAGGGTCGAGGGCACGTTTCGGTCGCATCAGGTGCCCCTGAGCGATCCGGCGACCAACCCCGTGCATCTTCACATGCTGCAGACGTGGATGAAGAGCTACCGACCCGAGGAGCTCTTCGACGCACACGGGACATTCCGATCCGAGCTGGCTGCGCTCGCGCCGGTCGGCGACCGCCGCATGGGCGCGAATCCGCACGCGAACGGCGGCGTGCTGCTGCGCGACCTGCGGCTGCCCGACTTTCGCGACTACGCCGTGCCCGTTTCCGCGCCAGGGGCTGTTGACGCCGAAGATACGCGCGTGCTCGGCCGGTTCTTGCGTGACGTGATCGTCGCGAACGAAGACTGCCGAAACTTTCGCATTTTCGGGCCGGACGAAACGGTGTCGAATCGGCTGGACGCCGTGTTCGAAGCGACGAATCGGCAATGGGACGCCGAGACGCAGGCCGGCGACGAGTGGCTGGCGCCGCAGGGTCGCGTGCTCGAGATGCTCAGCGAGCATCAATGCCAGGGGTGGCTGGAGGGCTACCTGCTCACCGGCCGTCACGGGCTGTTCAACACCTACGAGGCGTTCACGCACATCGTCGACTCGATGTTCAATCAGCACGCGAAGTGGCTGAAGGTCACGAACGAGCTGCCGTGGCGTCGCCCCATCGCCTCGCTCAATTACTTACTGTCCAGCCACGTCTGGCGGCAGGACAACAACGGCTTCACGCACCAGGATCCGGGCTTCATCGATCACGCGGTGAACAAGAAGGCGGAGGTGGTCCGTGTCTACCTTCCGCCCGACGCCAATTGTCTGTTGAGCGTGATGGACCACTGTCTTCGCAGCCGCCAGTACGTCAACATCGTCGTGGCAGGCAAGCACGCGGCGCCGCAGTGGCTGGACATGGACGCGGCTGTGCGGCATTGCGCCGCGGGTATCGGGCTGTGGGACTGGGCCAGCACCGATGCAGGCGCCGAGCCCGACCTCGTGATGGCGGCGGCCGGCGATGTGCCGACGCTGGAGATGCTGGCGGCCGTGTCAATCCTGAAGCAACACCTGCCCGCGTTGAAGATTCGCGTCGTCAATGTCGTGGATCTCATGAAGCTCCAGCCGACGAGCGAGCACCCGCACGGCTTGAGCGACGCCGACTTCGATCTCCTCTTCACCAAAGACAAGCCCATCATCTTCGCGTATCACGGCTATCCGTGGCTGATCCATCGGCTGACGTACCGGCGGACCAATCACCATAACCTGCACGTACGCGGCTACAAGGAAGAGGGCACGATCACGACGCCCTTCGACATGGCCGTCCTGAACGACCTGGATCGGTTTCATCTGGCCGGCGACGCGATTGATCGCCTCCCGCAGCTCGGCGCCCGCGCCGCCTACGTCAAACAGGAGCTGACCGACCGGCTGACCGAACACGGCCTGTACATTCGCCGCCACGGAGAAGACATGCCGTCCATTCGCGACTGGCGCTGGCCGCTCAGCTGATACGGTTCTGGTTTTCCGGCACGTAAAGGTCCTCGCTTGCGGAACACCGGCACCGGCGGTCAGAGAAACGCCGAAAACGGCCCATATCCCTCTCCCACTTCGCGGAGTTACTGGCATGTCCTCTGCTCGTTCTCCTGTGCGACCGTCGACAGTCTGACGGGTGTTTCCTGTGAGGCGCTCCATGATTCAACTCAAGAACGTTCTCGTCGCCACCGACTTCAGCGAGACATCGGAGGCGGCGCTCCGCTACGGCCGAGAGTTTGCGCGAACGTTTGGCGCGAAGCTCCACGTCCTTCACGTCGCGGACAGCATCATGACGCGCTATGCGCTCGATGGTTCCGTGATCCTGCCCCCGGAGGTGCAGGAGGACCTCGAGAATGCGGCTCAGATCCATCTCGAACGGCTGCTCGGCGACGACGACCGGCGCGAGCTCGGCGCCGTCGCGGTGCTGCGCACATCGAACAGGCCCGCCGACAGTATCGTGGACTATGCGAAAGCGGCGGACATCAACGTGATCGTCATCGGCACCCATGGGCGCCATGCGCTCGCGCGCTTGCTGCTTGGCAGCGTGGCCGAACGCGTCGTGCGCACGTCACCATGTCCGGTGCTGACCGTGCGACATCCCGAACACGAGTTCCTGGCGCCCGACGCCCTCGTGTCCGTCGCGAAGGTCTGAACACGTGCCGTCGCATGAAATCCCGCCGCCAGCACCGGCCACGGAAGATCTCGGCGCCCCGCGTCTCATTCTTCGCGACGGGTCTTCTGCCACGGTTCGGCTCGCGACTCCGGCCGACCGCGACGAGCTCCGCCGGTTCTTTCGTGACCTGTCACCGGAATCGAGGCGCCAGCGGTTCCTGGCAGCCGGCCAGCCGCCCGAGGCCGTCGTCGATCAATTCTGCGCACGGTCGAATCCGTCACGCGGACTGACGCTCCTCGCGGTACGCCACATTGATGGGCAGAACCACATCATCGCCGTCGCGGGCTACGCCGCGGTGACGGCGACGATTGCCGAGGTCGCCTTTGCGGTCGATGACCGCTTTCATGGAAAAGGGATCGCGACGCTGCTCTTCGAACGGCTTGCGGCGCAGGCCATGGATTCCGGCTTTCTCGGTCTTCAGGCGACAACGTTCGCCGACAATGCGGCGATGCTCGACGTGTTCCGGGACTCAGGCTTCGGCATTCGATCGAAGTCGGACGCCGGATGCATCGAGCTGCAGCTCTCGCTGACACCGTCGGCCGCGGGTGTGCGATCAGCAGAGGAGCGGCGGCGCCTGGCCACCGTCGCATCGCTCCGGCCGATGCTGTCCCCGCGTGGCGTTGCGGTCATCGGCGCGTCGCACGACCGGGCGAACATCGGGAACCGCATCCTGCAAGCGTTGGTCGCCGGCGGTTTTACCGGCTCCCTCCGTGCGGTCCATCCGCGCGCGGCCTCCATTCAGGGCGTCGCCGCGGTCCCCTCGGCACGGCAGCTTCCCTCGGACGTCGACCTGGCGGTTGTGGCAGTGCCCGCTTCATCGGTTCTCTCCGTGGTCGACGACTGCGCTGCCGCGGGCGTGAGATCGCTCGTCGTCGTGAGCGCCGGATTTGCGGAGACTGGATCCGGTGGCTGCGACTTGCAGCAGGAGCTGGTCGCGAAAGTCCGCAATTACGGCATGCGGATGGTCGGACCCAACTGCATGGGCCTGCTCAACCTCGATCCGACCATTCGCCTGAACGCGTCGTTCTCGCCTGTCGTCCCACCGGCCGGTGGCGTCGCGTTTTCGTCGCAGAGCGGCGCGCTCGGCATTGCCATCCTCGCGCTCGCCGCTGAGCGACACGTGGGCTTGTCGGCGTTTGTCAGCGTCGGCAACAAGGCCGACGTGTCCGGCAACGATCTGCTCGAGTACTGGGAGGCCGATCCGAACACGCGTCTGATCCTGCTCTACCTGGAATCATTCGGAAACCCGCATCGATTCACGCGTCTGGCGAAACGTGTCGGACGCGTCAAGCCGATCGTGGCGCTCAAGGCCGGACGGACGACCGCCGGGCGCGAGGCCGCGGGAAGCCATACTGCCGCACTCGCGGCGAGCAACGACGCGGTCGATGCCCTGTTCCATCAGTCGGGCGTCATCCGGGCGGACACGATCGATGAAATGTTCGACATCGCGGCGTGCCTGGATGCGCAACCGTTGCCGAAAGGCGCCCGCGTCGCCGTGCTCACCAACGGCGGCGGTCCGGGCATTCTCGCGGCCGACGCGTGCGAAGCGTCAGGCCTGACCGTCGTCGAGCTCACCGCCGACACGCGCGCGCGGCTGTCGCAGTTTTTGTCATCGTCGGCCAGCGTCCGTAATCCGGTGGATATGGTCGCGTCGGCGGGTGGCGCCGAATATCACCAGGCCATCGAAGCGCTGTTGACTGCGCGCGAGATCGATGAACTCATCGTGATCTTCACGCCGGTCGATAACGCAAGGACACCTGAAGCCATCGACGGCATCCGGCACGGCATCGCGGCCGCGCGGGCTGCCGGCGCCGTCGACAAGCCGATCGTCGCGTGCCTGATGGCCGAAGAGCGCGACACACTCCCGTTCATCGTCGGCGCCGAAACCATCCCTGTGTGCACGTTTCCGGAGAACGCCGCACGCGCGCTCGCGAAAATCGCCGGGTATGCGGCCTGGCGGTCCCGTCCGGCTGGGCTCTTGTGGACCTTCGACGACATTCACGTGGACGAGGCACGCGCGATCTGCCGGGCGGCGCTCGCCAAGCGCCGCGATGGATGGCTCACGACAGAAGAGGCGCGCGGCGTGTTGCAGGCATTCGGCATTCCGATCGTCGCCGGCACACTGGCCCACTCGGCCGACGAAGCGGCGGCGCTGGCCGCGGTGCTCGGCTTTCCGGTTGTGGCCAAGTTGGCGTCGACCGACGTGCAGCACAAGACGGACTTGGGCGTCGTGCGGACGAACCTCGCCAGCGAACGCGACGTCCGACGGGCGTTTGACGACATCATGAGCCGCGGTCGAAGGGCAACGTCCGACGACCGGATCGAGGGGGTCCTCATTCAGTCGATGATCATCGGAGGCGTCGAAACCATGATCGGCGTCGCTCACGATGCGGCGTTCGGGCCACTCGTCGGCTTCGGCCTCGGCGGGATTCACGTCGAGCTCGTCGGCGATGTGCGGTTCCGCATCGCGCCGCTGACCGACAAGGACACGGACGAGCTGCTGCGGGAGCCACGCGGTGCTCGATTGCTGGAAGGTTATCGTGGACAGCCGAGCGCCGACGTCGATGCGCTGCGGGAGGTCCTGTTGCGCGTCTCGCGACTCGCGGAAGACGTGCACGAAATCCGAGAGCTCGATCTGAATCCGGTCATCGCGCTGCCGGCGGGCCATGGCTGCCGCGTCGTGGATGCGCGGATCCGCGTGTCCGCCGACGCCCAATCGTCGCGCGACCCCGACTCGCCTACACGCTCAGCACCGGACACGGTGACCGTTGGATGATGCCGTACGCATGCGTGCGCAGGCGCCCCAGCGCTGACTGGAGCGAGCCGCGCCCGATGAGAATCAGATCGGCATTCTCTTCGCGGGCGTGTTCGGTGACGGTCGCCACGATGTCGCCAACGGCCACTCGCAGCGGCGCGTGCACTCCCGCGGACGCTTGCAGCGACATGATCGCGGTCTGCGCCGCCTGACGCACCTGCTCCTGGAGCGCTCGTTCGCGTTCGAGCGACGGCCAGTCCGTGATCGAACCGACCACGTGCAGCAGCTTGAGCGCCGCCCCGACACGCGTGCTGAAATCGGCCGCCCACGTGAGCAGCGCGCCGCTTGCGGCACTGCCGTCCACGGCGCACAGGATGGTCTTGGGAAGCCCTCCGGCCCGCTGTTGCTCGGCGTGCGCCGCCGTCCACACGGGACACCTCGCATCGTGCAACACCTTCGAGGTGGCTGACCCGACGAGCAGACTGCGGAAGAGCCCTAGCCCGTGCGTGGGCATCATGATCAGGTCGACGTCGTGGCTGTGCGCGAAATCGGTGATGCGAAAGCCCGGGTCGCCTGCGTCGGCGATCCGCTCCACCGGCACGCCGGCGAGCTCGGTGATGAGCGTCTGATCCAGGCGGGATTGGAGCGCACCGGTCCAGTCGCTGACATCCTCACCCGCCCGCACGCCCATGCCGGCCGGCATGACTTCGAAGGTCGGCGGCACGACGCTCAAGACCGTGATGCTCGCGCTGAACCGGCTGGCGAGAGCGCGCACAAAGGGCGCGACCTGCGACGCCTGTGCCGAGAAATCGAATGGAAACAGAATGTGTTTGATCACGAATCAGCTCCGCCGATCAAGGGCCGCCTTCACGCGTGCGGGAGTCATCGGCAATTGCAGCAGACGAACGCCAACCGCGTCGTGGAGGGCGTTGCCGATCACCGCCCCCATGCAGATGATCGCGGGCTCGCCGCCTGCCGACGGGGGCAGCGCCGGAGAATCAATGAGAATCGTTTCGATCTTCGGCAGCCATGAGAAGCGCGGAATCTGGTAGGTGTCGAAATTGCGGTCCGCGATTTCGCCGTGACTGAATTGGATTTCCTCGCTCAACGCATACCCCAGACCCATCGTGATGCAGCCCTCGATCTGCATCCGTGCGCCTTCCGGATTCACGACGAGCCCCATGTCCTGCGCACAGACGACGCGCGTGACCTGGACGTGGCCCGTGGACGAATCGAGGGCCACCTCGGCAACGGTCGCGACGTAGGTGTGTGAATAGACGCCGCACGCAACCCCAACACCTCGTCCACTGGGCGCCTTCAACGGACGCCATCCAAAGCGATCGGCCGCCGTCTGAAGCACGCGCCGCATCCGTTGGTCACTCAAATTGTTCAAGCGGAATGTGAGCGGATCGAGACCCGCGTGTGACGCCATCAGATCGATCTGCAGCTCCCGCGCAAAGGTGTTGCTGTTGAAGGCCGGCGCCCGCCACGCGCCGACGCCAAACGGATGGTGTCCCGGCGCGGGATTCTGCCACCCACCATGAACGACCACGCGCTGATGCGGAATGTCGTACACCGGCTCGGCGCCCCCATCGCCCGCGCCGTAGACGTCGCCGTTCCAGAGGACGATGTGTCCCGCCCCGTCAATCCCGGATTTGAGTTTCACGACGGCCGCGGGCCGGAAGGTGTCGTAGAAGAATTCTTCCGCCCGGTCCCAGGCCACCTGGACGGGCCGGCCGGTCGCCTTGGCCAATCGCGCGGCCTCGATCGCTTGCGGGGCCATCGTCTTTCCACCGAATCCCCCGCCGACAAAGGGGGTGATGATGCGCACGCGGTCCGGCGGCACGCCGAGCGCCGTGGCGATTTGGTTCTTCACCATGAACGGTGCCTGCGTCGACGCCCAAATGGTGACCTTGCCGTTCTCCCATTGCGCCAACGCGGTGTGCGTCTCCATCGGCGCGTGCGCGACGTAGCCGTTGACATACGTCTGCTCGAAGACCGCGGAGGCCAGGTGTTCACCTTGCTCAACGGTGCCGGTCGACACGACCTGCTGGCCTGCCGGTGCGGCGTTGACCACGTGCTCGAAGATGTTCGCGTTGTCGAGCGCAGCGGCGCCGAAGGCGAATTCAGCGCCGATCAACGCCGCGGCCTTCGCGGCCTCGTCGGGTCGCTCGTGGAGCGCCGCGACGACGTCGCCGTCGCGGATGACGATGGCGTCTTTCACGTTGCCGACCGCCGTGGTGTCGATGCGAATGCGTGTCGCGTCGTGGGCTGGAGGACGTAAGAGCTTCGCATACAGCATCCCCGGCAGCCGGACGTCACCTGTGTAGATGGCGGTTCCCGTGACTTTGCTGATTCCATCGCGCCGTGGCGCGGATTGCCCGACAATCGTGAACGTGGACGCGTCCTTCAGGGGCGGTGGCCCCGACACGTGCCTCGTGATCACCTGGCCCGCCGCCAGGCTCGCGTAGGTGATCGCCCGGTCTGGATGCTGCGCATCGTGGATCGTTCCGTCTTTCACCACGAGCGAATCGAGGGGAATCTGTAGACGCTCGCTGGCCAGCTCACGCAGGACCTCCCGCGCTTCGGCCGCCGCGCGTCTGAGCACAGGACCGAAGACCGGCAGGCTCATCGAGCCAAACGTACCGAGATCCCACGGGCACAGATCGGTGTCGCCCATGACGATATCGATCGCACCGAGCGGCACGTTCAGCTCTTCGGCCACCAACTGGCTCAACGACGTCATGTTGCCCTGCCCCATCTCGATCTTCCCGACAAAGCAGGTCACCCGGCCGTCGCCGCCGATCCGCAGGTAGGCATTGAAGTCGGTCGGATAGTCCAGCCGAGGCATTTGACCCCGGCCGTGGAACGCCCACAGCGGATCGACCCGACACGCGATCACGATGCCGGTCCCGAGTTTCAGGAAGTCGCGGCGCTTCACGGCCGTTCACCCTGGCCGCGCGCAACGCTCTGGATCGCGGCGACAATCCGCGTGTGCGCCCCGCAGCGACACAGATTGCGGTCCATGGAATCGATGATCTCGGTCGCGCTCGGATTCGGCGTCTTCAGGAGGAGGGCGTACGCGGCCATCAGCATGCCTGGGGTGCAGAAGCCGCATTGAAACGCCGCGCGATCGATGAACGCTCGCTGAAGGGGATGGAGCCTATCGGCCTGACCGAGTCCTTCGATCGTGCGAACACTCTGGCCTGCAACCGCACTCATGGGAAGTTGACACGAGCGCATGGGTTCCGCATTGACCAAGACCGTGCACGCGCCGCAGAGCGCGCGCCCGCATCCGAACTTCGTCCCGGTGAGTCCAAGCTCCGTGCGAAGGACCCACAGGAGGCGTCGATCCTCGTCGACGCTCACGCGCTGCGGCTGCCCGTTCAGCGTGAACGCGATCGCCCGCATGATGGCCATCTCCACAGTCGGTGCCGTGGTCCGCAGACTATCCGCCAACACCCCTCGTCAGGATGACGACAATCCGGCAGACATGCGCGAATTCTCCGCGCACATTGCACCGACGCTCACACTGGTGCATTGGACATGCCGTCGCGGTTGGTCGAACCGTCCGTCTTCGGCTGAGGCTTGCGTGTTGGCAACGTTCATGCTCGCTGGTGCAGGAGACCGGCAGGCGGCCCAACAGCGCCTGTCGAGAAAAACCTATGCGCAAACAATCTCTCTTCTTCGCTCTGATGGCATCGCTCGCGTTCGTCGTGACGTTGTGGCCAGCGACGGCTCAAGCTCAGAGACGGCGCGCTCCGGCCAGACGCGGAGCCGTCGTGTTTGTCGGCGGGTATTTCTACGACCCGTTCTATGGACCGTATCCGTGGTGGCCGCCGGACGCATATCCGTATCGCTATTACCCTATGTTTGATGATCGCGCTGAGGTTCGCGTGCTCGTCACGCCGAAAGAGGCGGCCGTGTACATCGATGGCTACTACGCGGGCGTCGTGGACGACTTCGATGGGTTCTTTCAGCGCCTGCCGTTGACGCCCGGGCCGCACGAGATTGCCGTCTATCTCGCAGGGTATCGAACCCTCCGTCAGCAACTCTATCTCGGACCCAACTCCACGTACTCGTTGCGATCCACGATGGAGCGTCTCGCACCGGGCGAGACCAGCGAGCCGCCGACTTTGGCGCCACCGGTGCCGCCGCCCCCAGCCGGCACGTCACGCCTCCCGCGCACGCCATACGCGGGGCCGACGCCGCCGCCCGCCGGCACGCCTGAAGCGACAGCATTCGGCACGCTGGCGATCCGCGTGCAACCGGCCGACGCTGACGTGACGATCGATGGCGAGTCCTGGCGTGGATCAGCGCCTGGCGATCGGTTGCTCGTGCACCTGGCGGACGGGATGCACCACGTCGACATCACCAAGAACGGATTCCGGAAGTTCTCGGCCGATGTCCATGTGCAGGGAGGGGAGACAACACCGATCAACGTGAGCCTATCCCCCGAGGGAAAGGACTGAGGAGGAGTTGCTATGGCGCCGGATTTGACCACCACGAATGTCTTGCTCGGAATCATGGCCGCCGTCAGCGGGCGGGAAGCCCTCGCCGTTGTCGGCGTGTTCCTCGCGGCCTTTCTCGTTTATCGTCGCGTGATGCAGGTTGTCGGCAGCATCGAAGAACGGCAGGTCGCCCCGGCGGTCGCTCGCGTCAACGCCATTCTGGACGACGTCAAGGGTGTGACCTCCACCGTCAGGCAGGAAACCGGGCGCATTGACCGACTGCTCGACTGGGTCCTCGACGCCATCGGCCGCAGACGGCATCGCGCGAGTCAAGACCCTTCGCCGCGGGTCATGTGAGAGGCGAACGGCCGGATGTTCACTTGGCAATCCGGAGTCGCGCCAGGTATCGATGACAGTCTACGCACCTGAGTGTGACCGCGATGTACGCCTGCGGTGTCTTCTCTAAATCACGCTGCGCGGCTGCGCGGTGAAGATCTTGAACCGCCCGTACGAAGGCCGAGCTGTGCCGGGCGTACTCCGGGTACTTCAAGACCATCCACCTGGGGTCGTTCGTGAGTTGCTCCAGCTCTCGACTGTGGGTTTCCAGACTGACCCAATCGCTTGTCACGACGGCCTCGAGGATCTTCTGAGCGTGGTTCAGCTTCTCACGCATGACCTGATTCACCTCAGGGCCCTGGCTCGAGCTTGCTGCGAAACCAAGGAAAGCCGAGAGCGCGACAACGACGTGCCATTTCCTGTTCATGTAAGCCCCCGCATTTGACCGCTACTCCTTGCTGTGGATCTCGTGGACGAAATGGGCACGAGCCTCGACCTCGGCCAGCTTCGCCGCGGCGTACACCGACGCGTCGGTCAACACGCGTTTCGCCTCGTGTTCCGGCAGCGCGTGCAACGTACTCGAATCAAGGCCTCGCGACCGAAGAAACTCCTCGATCAGCGCCTTCTCCAATTTCCCCTCGGGATCTTCCATGGCACGAGCGCCAGGTTCTTTCGCCGTCATGCTTCTCCCCTCCACGACCCTCCTTACGCAACTTGGTCGCCAGATCGCAAGCGCCAGGACGGACCAAAGGAGCACAGCCCGAGATGGATCGACGAAAAGCCGACAGTCGATATGAAACCGCTTACGAGCTTCCGGCGACGTGGTCGCTGTTGGCGGATGCGGTTACGCGGGGCCGGGGAGCAGCGGTCACCCTCTTGCACCAGAGGTCCATATGACGT
>JADGOC010000257.1 GCA_017883165.1 Acidobacteriota bacterium | reverse complement strand
CTCCACGGCCGCCCCGCCCTCCGCGGCCGCCCGCCGGGCGCGCGCTCGCGGCGGGGGAGAGCGCCCGCAACGCCGCATCCGCGCGCGAGACATCGGCCGCCGAACTCAACGCCACGAACACGTCCAGCCGCTCGATGGCGTCGCTTCCCGCGCGCACCCGAACGGCCGGCACCCTCAAGCCAGCCACGCCAATCGACGCGTTGCCGAGGAACGACCGCACGTCGGCCGCGACGGCGTCGAGCGTCTTGCCGTTCGGATCCCATACGTGAGGCAGCCGGCCGGCGAGCCATTCAGCCGCCGCGCGCGTCCCCGCGTCGTCGCCCCCGGCAACGATCACGGCCGGCGCGCCGTTGGCGTCCGTCATTTCCACCAGGCCCTCGCCCGGCCCAAGTGGCGGCAGGGGCGTCGCGATACCGGCGGCTTTGGCGCCTGCCGATCCAATCGCGATGGGCACCTGGCCGGTGGCCTCACGAAACGGAATGTCCATCGCGGATGTCTCGAAGCCGAGGCGCGCGGCGATGTCCGCGCCGGCGCTCACGTCGCTCGCCGTGGCGCCGGGCCCGAGCACGATCCTGGCGTTGACGAAGTCGATGACGCCGTCGCCGTTCCGGTCCTGCAGCAGCCGCCCGGGCGCGAACACGCCCACCAGGTCGGCGGAAGACGGACTCTGGACCTGCGCCGACTCCAGGCCCTGGAGCACGAGCAGGACGACGGTCAGGAATCCGATTGCGCGGATGCACAAAATCTGTTTGGCGTGAAGCATGGACATCCCCTCCACAACGACGGTGGCTCAGCGAATCGTTTCACTCTTGGTCGAGGTCATCTTGTTCAACGGTTGCACTCGCCCAGGCCGCACCGGGCGGACTCTGAGCATCGTCAGCGACACGGCGTCCTGGGCGCCGGCTTCTTCGATGCGCTCGATGCTGTATTCCCCGTCACGCAGATACGTCACGTGCGCCATCAGGAACGAGAAGCCGGCCTTGCTGACGAGGTTGAGCCAGTCGCCCTGCGCCGTTTCGTCGGGCGCTTCGGTCATGCCGAAGTCGAAGGTGACCTGAGGATAGGACGCCATCGCGCCACGCCCGCCGCCCGTCGCCGGCCCCGTGCGCGGCGCGGGCATGCGGCGGCTGCCGCGGACCTCGCCGGTTTCAAGATCGCTGAAATAGATCGCCGTGTCCTTGTAGATTTCCTGGCCGTACGTGAACGGTCCGAACCCGTACGCCCAGCGTCGGTACCGCGCCTGGTTCGCGACGTCCATGTTGTGCACGTCGCTGTTCGAGTTGATCTCCCGCACGATCGCTTCGCGCATCGCTTCGGTCGCGGCGATGATGTCCGGGTAGCGTGGATCGCGGAGGCCGCTCAGATTCGTGTACCAGCCGCGCGAGGACCAGTAGGTCCGGAACCCGGGCGGCACATAGCCCGCGAACTGCTGCACCCATTCGTGCGACGGATAGCCGTGTGGGTTGAGGTAGATGTCCGGCAGCCACTCGCGCCAGATCTTGGGCCGCACGAGCGATTCCGGTAGTAGGCCCGTGCCTCCCGCGCCGTCCACGTCCGTGCCAAGCGCGCTGTAGCGGCCGGCGTGAAGCATGTGATTCGGCGTGAGCTTCTGCAGCTCGAACGCCATCGCCGCCCCGTCGGGATTGGTGACGGGATGCAGGATGACGTTCACCTTCTTGAGCATCGATTTGTACACCGGATCGCTGACCAGCAGCTCCGCCAGCTTGAGCGTGTGATTGGTGGACGACACCTCATTGGCGTGCTGCCGGCTCGAGATGAAGATGGTCGGCTTGTACGCGGTGTATTTCGCGACCGAGATCAGCTCGCTCGGCGTCGGCAGCGTGATCTCCATCATGGAGATGTCGCGGCCGCGATAGGAATGGCCCACCTTGTACGCCTTGACTTCAGGAAACGCGGACAGTTGTTTCACGATGTCTTCGGACTCTTCCGGGCTGATGACGTGATTCGACGCGACGATCGGCAGCTTCGGCTTGACCGACGTCAGGCGCACGTTGCTCGGGGGCGCGGCGCCGCTGTTGGGAATCGACCGCCGCGAGCGCGCTTCCTTGAGCGCGAGCGCCACAACGATGCGATCGACGTGGTCGTAGGAGAGCTCGGTCTTGTAGAGCCCGGCGGCGTGCAGACGCACGAGGTTGTCGACGGCATCGGCGGCGCGGAGCCCTTCCCGGTCGTCTTTCGGCTCGGTCTGCAGCTCGAGCTCGCCCACGCGGTCCGGGCCGACGACGGCCCTGAGCACGAGGGGCGCCGAGGTGTCGATCTTCGTGAGGTCGCGGCTGACGCGCGTCGGCCGCTCGACGCCTTTCTCTTTATAACTGATGTCGATCCTCGCCCTGGGCGCCGCGTTCCCCGCGTACAGAATCCGCGCCTGGCCCGGCTTGCCGTCGCGCGCGGGATGAATGATCGGGAAGATCTTGCCGGGCGAGGCGAGCCGCGGGCTGCCCGGGGTGGCGCGGCCGATCGCGGTGAAGAAATCCAGCGTGCCGAAGTAGAGATCCTCGTGCAGCGATTCGAGCGAGGACACCTGCTCTTCGTCCACGCCGATCCGGAAGTCGGGCTCGCTCATCCACACTTCGATGTCGAGATCGCGGTGGAACGGCTGCTTGTCCGGCGTCGGGCGATTGCCGGTGATCTTCATCACGTTGTCGTAAATTTTGGGCAGCACCTTGCCCTGGTAGTAGTCCCAGAAGCGCTCCGGATCGGTTTCGATGCGCGCATCAACGGCGCTCTGCCCGTCGACCGACGCCGAAATCCAACCGGTCGTCACCTTCACGCGCGTCCAGCCCGGGAATTTCTCGAGATATTCGCGCTCCACGATCTTCGGGCTGAACGTGGCCTTGTAGACCGACTGGCCGGCGGCGTTGAGCGCTTCGAGCGAGTAGATGTCCTTCGCCTCGTCGACGAGCTCCATCCCGAACGCGGACTTCGGAATCCCGAGCTGCCGCTCGAAGAACTCGTCGGCTGGAAAGAGCTCGTGGAGCCAGCGGCTCGGGACTTCGTAGAAGCGGTACTTCTTGGTGAGATCGGGATTGTCCGATGCGATCTTGATGTTGATCGACTTGGCGCCCTTGCCTTTGAGCTCGGGGATCACGACTTCGGTCAACCAGAGGAATCCCTGTTTGTAGGCCGACAGCACGCGCACGCGCGGATTCTTCGCCCCCGCTTTGGTCAGCTCGTCGCGCGCCTGATCGGCAATGCCCTTGCGAATCTGCGGCGATTCGCTCAATCGCGTCTCGAGCTCCACCGTCGAACCGGCTTTGACCTTCGGGAGCACATCGCTTCGGAACTTCGCCCAGAACTCGTCGACCTCCCAGGGAATGTCGATCTTGTCCTCGAACACGGTGACCGGCTCGGTGATCCCCTGGCTCGCGACCGTCACCTTCTCGGTGTTCTTCAGCGCGTCCTTCACGCGCCCGGTCAGGAACGTGTCGAAGCCGGGGTTGGCTTCCTCGAGATACACCTTCGCGTCGAATGACTCGATCGTCTTCCCGTCGAGCGTCTTCAGCACATCCTCGACCTCGCGCATCGCGAGGCTCGCCTGCGAGCCGCCCGTCTTCGCGCCAAGAAAATCGGCGGCCTGCGACGCGAGATCGTCCAGCCGGAACGATCCGCGCGCGACGTCCCAGAGATAGGGCACGCGACGCGCGAGGTACATCGCCGCGGCATCGGTGCCAGACCGATCGGCACCCGCAACGACGGTGGCCGTGGGCGGACCGAAAGCCTTCGGCACGATCTGAATCGCGCCTTCGCCTGGTTTGAGATCATCGAGGCGCACCTTGCCGAGCTTCACGAGCTGCTGCACGAGATCGTTGGAGCGGCCGACCAGAATCGGATTCGGCTCGCCCGCGGGGTTGGTGATCTTCCGGGCGTTGCGAGCGAGCGGCAGCGTGATGCCGGTCGTCTCGAGCCCGAGCCGCGTCGCGATGTGAGCGGCACCAAGCGATTCCTGCGCGTCGCCGACGACGATCGCCGTCTCCAGGCGATCGGGAATGAGATCGACGTACGCATCGCCGAACCAGCCGTCGATCGAGTACGCGTTCGCAAGATCGAACGTCTTCGGCGGAATGGGCACGATCACCGCACCGAATCCTGCGCCGCCTTCGCCACCCGCGGCCTCCGTTCCTCCCGCCGCTCCCGCCGCTCCCGCGGTTCCCGCCCCTCCTGCCCCCGTGTCCGCCGCCTCGCCCGCGGCAGCGGCGGTGCCGGCCACCGCCGCAG
>JADGOC010000093.1 GCA_017883165.1 Acidobacteriota bacterium | reverse complement strand
GTCGCAACGAAGAGCGACGCATGGCGTCGCCACACGACCACGAAGATCGCGACCATGACGAGGCTGCCGGCCGTGATCAGCAGCGGCCCAAATGCGCCGAGGGAACCGAGGTCCAGCATGAGCGCGCCCGCCGCGACGAGCACCGGCGCGGCATAGCCCCATCGGGAGCCGAGGGCGACCGCCCGCTCGAGGCTGATCAGCGTGCCGAGAAATCCGCAGACCATCAGCGGCCCGTGCGCGATCAACTGGTCCTGCCACGGCACCGGCAGACTCCACCCAAGCCGCACCAGCCCGAGCCACATCCCGCACGCCATCGACAGCAGCCCGACGACCAACATCGGAACCCGTCGCGCCGCCAGCCGCATCAGCGCTTGCCCTCGCCGAGCTGCTGTCTGGCCTCGTCCGACATCATGTCGGGATCCCACGGGGGCTCCCACTCGAGGTCGATGTCGACGTCCACTACGTCCGGGACGTGCTGGCGGATCGCCGACGTGACGAGATCCTTCAGGTAATCCGCCAGCGGGCACGCGGGGTTCGTCATCGTCATCACGATGCGGGCGCGCGCACCGTCCACTTCGATGCGGTACACGAGCCCGAGGTCGACGATGTTCACGCCGATCTCGGGATCGAGGACGTGGCGCAGCGCCTCGCGAATGTCCGTGTCGGTCGCCATCTGCATCCATCATCCCTCACGATCTCTTCCGCGCGTGCTATGTTTCGACGATGGACCCTCTCGCAGGCTCGCAGTGGAGCGCTCCCGGCACCGTGGCGGGATTCGCGCAGTCGGCTCCGAACGCCGTCCTGATGAAGTTCGCGGAGGAGGAACTGCAGCGCGCCAGGAGCGGGAGCGAGCGCGTGCTCGACCTCGGCTGCGGCGCCGGGCGCAACGCCGTCCCGCTCGCGCGCCTCGGCTGGAAGGTCGTCGGCACCGACCTCTCGTGGCCGATGCTCCGCGCCGCCGCCGCGCGCGCGCGGGAGGATCGACTCGACGACCGCCTGCACCTGGTCCTCGCGCCGATGGAGAGTATTCCCGCAAAGGACCGCAGCTTCGACCTCGTGATCGCTCACGGCATCTGGAACCTCGCGCGTTCCGCCGCGCAGTTTCGGCGGGCGCTCGGCGAGGCGGCCCGTGTGGCCAAGCCAGGAGCGGGACTGTTCGTGTTCACCTTCTCGCGGAACACCTTCCCGCCGCAGACGGAGCCCGTGGCCGGCGAACCCTTCGTCTTCACGCAGTTCTCCGGCGAGCCGCAGTGCTTCCTCACCGAGGCACAGCTCGTGGCCGAGTTGGGTCGCGCCGGCTTCGCGCCGGATCCCGGCATCCCCTTCCGCGAGTACAACCGGCCCCAGCCGGGGGCACTCGCCAGCGGGACGATGCCGGTGATCTACGAAGCGGCGTTCCGCCACGAGGGCTGATTCGCCCATGCCCTCGACACCGCGCACCCAGCTGCCGCCGCGACTGCTGCCAATCCTCTATTTCGGCACCGCGCACGTCGCCCTCGCGGTGGCCTTCGCCGCCGTCGCGCTCGACCCGCGCGGCGTCTCCGGCTTTTTCTATCACGCACGCATGCTCGGCGTCGTCCATCTGGTGACGCTCGGCTGGATCACCTCGTCGATCCTCGGCGCGCTCTACATCGTTGGTCCGATCGCGCTGCGCGTGTGGCTGCCCGCCACGTGGCTCGATTACGCCGCCTTCGGCCTGGTGATCACCGGCGTCGTCGGCATGGTGGCGCACTTCTGGATTCAGGACTACGCCGGCATGGCGTGGTCGGCGGCCACGGTCGGGACCGGCATCATGGTCGCGGGCTCGAATATCGTCCGCCGGCTGCGCGGAGCCAGCCTGCCGCGCGCCGTCAGCGCGCACATCGTGCTCGCCTTCGTGAACGTGCTCGGCGCCGCGACGATGGGCGTGCTCATGGGATTCGACAAGGTGCACCACTTCCTGCCGGGCTTTGTGATCGCCAACGTCTTCGCGCATGCGCATCTTGCCGCGATCGGCTGGGCGTCAATGATGGTGGTCGGCGTGGCGTACCGGCTACTGCCGATGGTGCTGCCGGCGGAGATGCCCAAGGGCGCGCGTTTGTGGACGAGCGCGATCCTTCTTCAGGCAGGCGTTTCAGGCCTGTTCGTGGCGCTGCTGTTCCGCAGCCGGTTCGTCTGGATCTTCGCGCTGACCGTGGTCGCCGGCTTCGGCGCGTTCCTCTGGCAGGTCATATGGATGCTGCGCCGCCCGCGTCCGCGCCCGCCCGGCCTGCGCACGCCGGATCCCGCCGTGCTTCACGCCGGCGCGTCCTTTGTCTCGCTCGTGATCGCCTCGGGGCTCGGCATATGGCTCGCGTTCGCCGAGCTGTCTCCGGCGACGCTGCGCATCGCCGTGGCGTACGGCGTGTTCGGCCTCGTGGGCTTTCTGGCCCAGATGGTGGTTGGGATGGAAGGGCGGCTGCTGCCGATCTTTGCGTGGTACTGGGCGTACGCCAACACGGGGTACAAAGGACCGGTGCTCTCGCCGCACGAGATGCCGTGGCGCCGCGGGCAGGAGCTCGTGTTCGTGCTGTGGCTGTTCGGCGTGCCCGCCCTGGCGGGAGGACTCGCCTTTGACGCCGTGCCGTTTGTCAGCGCGGCCGCGTGGTGTCTGCTGGCCGCGACGCTGCTCAATACGGCGAACGCTGCGAGAATCCTCCGCCACGCGTGGCGAACGCCGGTATGATGAGCCCAGCGACACACGTGGCCGACGATCCCATCGAGATCTTTCGAGAGCTGTTCGAGCGTGCGGGGCAAGCCTGCGTGGAGCCCGACGCGATGGTGTTGTCGACGGCCGATGCCGGCGGCCGCGTGTCGGGACGCTACGTCCTCCTGAAAACGTTCGACCAACGCGGCTTCGTCTTCTACACGAACCTCGAAAGCCGTAAAGCCCGCGCCCTGGTCAGCAATCCGAACGCGGCGCTCTGTTTCTACTGGGCGCCGCTCGAGACACAGGTGCGCGTCGAGGGGACGGTCGAGCAGGTCTTGGACGCCGACGCCGATGTCTACTTCGCGACGCGGCCACGCGAGTCGCAGATCGGCGCCTGGGCCTCGACGCAGAGCGCGGCGATGGCATCACGCGAGGTGCTCGAACAGCGTGTCAGCGAGATGCGGGTGCGGTTCGACGGCCGCGGCGTCCCGCGCCCGCCGTTCTGGTCGGGGTTCAGGGTCGTCCCGACGTCGATCGAGTTCTGGACGCGCGATCCGGCCCGGCTGCACGAGCGCCAGCACTACGAGCGCGACGGCGGTCGGTGGACACGCACGTTGTTGTACCCGTAATCCACCTCAACAACCCGTATCGGACGACCTATGACAACGGTCATACCGCCGGCGCCGATGGCGTGATAGGGTTGAGAGATGCTCGCGCAGTGTAAGTACAGCCGCTTGATCGTCATCCTCATCCGTCCGTCGAAGTACGACGATGACGGCTACATCATCCGCCACTTCCGCGGCACGCTGCCCAGCAACACGCTGAGCTGCCTGAACGGCCTCACGGAAGCCGCGATCCGGCAGGGCGCGCTCGGGAGCGTCGACGTCCGCGTGGAGCTCATCGACGAGATCGTTTCGCGCGTCGACCCGCGGCGGCTGGCCCGGAAGTACCGCCGCCCCGGCACCAAGATCGTCGTCGGACTCGTGGGGGTGCAGACCAATCAGTTTCCCCGCGCACAGGACCTGGCGCGTCAGTGCAAGGCCGAGGGGTTCGACGTGATGATCGGCGGCTTTCACGTCAGCGGCGCCATCCCGATGTCTCCGGCCATGCCGCCGGAGTGCCAGGAGATGCTCGATGCAGGCGTGACCCTCGTGCTCGGCGAGGTCGAGGAGCGCTGGGCGGGACTGCTCGTTGACGTCGCGCTCGATCGTCTGCAGCCGCTCTACAACTTCCTGGACAGTCCGCCGGACGTGACAGACACGCCGCTGCCCTGTGCGTCCCTCGAAACCCAGAAGAAGTTCGTGCTCACGGAGAGCGGCACGATCGACGCCGGGCGAGGCTGCCCGTTCAACTGCTCGTTCTGCACGATCATCAACGTGCAGGGCCGCACGATGCGGTCGCGCGGTTCGGCGCAGATCCTCGCGCAGATCCGGGAGAACTACCCGCGCGAGGGCCGCGACGGCATCCGCCACTATTTCTTCACCGACGACAACTTCACACGGAACCCCCACTGGGAAGAGATCTTCGACGGCCTGATCCGGATGCACGAAGTCGACGGCCTGGAAATCGACTTCATGATGCAGGTGGACACACAGGCGCCCAAGGTGCCCAACTTCATCGAGAAAGCTGCGCGAGCCGGGTGTGTGCAGGTGTTCATCGGGATGGAGACGATCCGCGACGACAACCTGAAGGCGGGCGGCAAGCCGCAGAACAAAACGGCCGATTACCGCGAGATGATCGCCCGCTGGCACGCGGTCGGCGTCGTCTGCCACGTGGGCTACATCATCGGCTTTCCCAACGACACGTACGAGCGGGTCATGGAGGACGTGCGGGCGCTCCGCGAGACGCTGCTGGTCGATCAGGCGTCGTTCTTCATGCTCACCCCGCTTCCCGGGTCGCGCGATCACCAGATGGCCGTGCAAGCCGGCGTGCCGCTCGATGCCGACTACAACAACTTCGACTCCTTCCACGCGACCGTGCCTCACCCGAAGATGAGCGCGGACGAATGGCAGCGCGCGTTTCACGACGCCTGGCAGGAGTTCTACTCGTTCGAGCACATGCGCCGGTCGTTGCTGCGGCAGAACCCGCACACGTACTGGGCGGTGGTCAAGAACCTGATTTGGTATCGCGCCGGGATGGCCGAGAACGCGCACCCGATGATCACTGGGTTCGTCCGCCTCAAGGACCGCCGGTCGCGCCGCCCGGGCTTTCCCATCGAGCGCCGATGGGCGTTCTTCACACGACGCGTGCGCGAACACGCCCACATGCTGCGCGAGTACGTCAAAATCTGCCTGGAAATGCAGGAGCTGTGGCTGACGACGCGGATCCGCGGCGACGAGTACGCGTTCCTTGGAGATCTGCAGAAGGTGGATCGGCGCTCGACGGGAGTGAAGATCAACTGGGGTGGCGTCCACACGGCCATCGATGCGCGGCTGGGCGCCTTGCGCGAATCGGCGGGCGCCCGTGCCAGCCTTGTGAGCACCACGATGGCCGAGCGGCTCGATGCCCTGCGCGACGCGCTGAGCAGCCGCGCCACGACGTTTGCTAATTCGGTGAGCGCTCGCGCTGAGGGCTTGCCGCAGCTG
The DNA here is from genome assembly GCA_017883165.1 of Acidobacteriota bacterium. Taxonomy (GTDB): domain Bacteria; phylum Acidobacteriota; class Vicinamibacteria; order Vicinamibacterales; family CAVVIG01; genus JADGOC01. The sequence goes on along the minus strand of JADGOC010000093.1, from coordinate 8,852 downwards.
CGGCCGGCGAAGCGTCCAACGATGTTTCGGCGTGGCGCCGCGCGGTTCAACGTCTCACTCCAGCGGCTGGAAGCCCGGCGTGGGCACGTGAAGGAATACTGGCAACAGGCGTGGCACCGAGGCCGGCGGCTCCAGCTGTGGCGGCTGAACCCGGTGGGGCTGACCTGGAATTTCGCCCGCGACTTCGGGCACGGGCTCCTCTTCTTCTACTCCATGCTCACCGAACGGTACTAGAGACTCGCGCGGCATTCGGCGCCGCTCCCATCTCCGCGTCCCCTCACACTGTAGAATATCCGTCCCGGGAGCGCGGATGCGCGGGAGATGTTCGATTCTCGAGGAGGCGTCATGGAGCGCTGGTGGCAGGATCTACGCTACGCAACGCGGGTGCTGGTGAAGAAGCCCGGGTTCACCACGGTGGCCGTGCTCTCGCTGGCGCTGGGCATCGGGGCCAATACGGCCATCTTCACGGTGGTCAACGCCGTCTTCCTGCACCCGCTCGCGATCGAGGATCCCGCGCACGTCGTGGAGATGTTCACGCGGGACAACAAGACCGTCCAGGCGGCCGCTCTCACGCTGACGCCGACCTCCTTTCAGAACTACGAGGACTACCGCGACCAGAACACGGTGTTCACCGGTCTGGCTGGGTACTCTCCGCTCCTTCTCCTGTGGACCCGCAACGGCGAAGCGCAGGGCCTATCGGGCATGATGACGAGCGCAAACTATTTCGACGTGCTCGGCATCAAGGCCTTTCGCGGACGGCTGTTTCTCCCGGACGAGTCGAGCACACTCGGCGGCAACACGGTGGTCGTCGTCAGCCACAGTCTGTGGGTCAAACAGTTTGGATCCGACCCGAATCTCGTCGGCCAGACGCTGACGCTGAACGGCATCTCCTTCACCGTCATCGGCGTCGCGCCGCCGGGGTTCAAGGGCACGGCTTCCCTGGCCGGCCCCGACCGGCTCTGGGTGCCACTCAGCATGCGGGAGCAGTTGACGACCGGCCAGATGCGGCAGCTCATCACCAACCGGCGCTTTCGCTGGATCAACATGATCGGCCGGCTGAAGCCCGGCGTGCCGCTGCGTCAGGCGGACGCCGCGATGAAGACGATCGCGTCGGCGCTTGAAAAACAGTTTTCTACGGCGAACGAAGGGCGGACGCTCGAGATGGCGCTCGAATCGGACGCCGCGCTCGGCATCAACCAGCGCAGCCAGTTCGTGAAGGCCGGTTCGGTGATGATGGGCGTCGTCGGTCTGGTGCTGTTGATCGCGTGCGTCACGCTGGCGAATCTGCTGCTGGCGCAATCGGCGACGCGGGAAAAGGAAATCAGCATCCGCTCGGCGATGGGCGCGGGCCGCGGACGGCTCGTGCGGCAGCTGCTGACCGAGAGCATCCTGCTGTCGCTCGTGGGCGGCGCGCTCGGGCTGCTCGTCGCCTACTGGGGACGCAGCGCGCTGTGGTCGTTCCGTCCGCCGTTTCTCAACAACGCGTCAATTGATTTGAGCTTCGAGCCGCGCGTGCTGCTGTTCACGGCCGGCGTGTCGGTGCTGACCGGCGTGCTCTTCGGCCTCACGCCGGCGATCCGGGTGTCGAGCACGAACCTGAACGAGATGCTGAAATCCGGCGGGCGCACAGGCGCGGCGAACGTCGGCACCAATCGGATTCGCAGCCTGCTCGTTATTTCGGAAATCGGCCTCGCGACGGTGGCGCTCATCGGCGCGGGCCTCTTCGTGCGCAGCATGCAGGCGGCGCAGAAGATGGACCTGGGCTTCGACTCCGCCCACATCGGTTTCATCGCGCTCAGCCCGGGCCAGCAGCACTACGATCAGGCGCACGGCGAGCAGTTCTATCTGGACGCGATCGCGAGCGCGCGCGCGGTCGCCGGCGTCGAGGCGGCGACGGTCGCGTCGGCGCCGCCGCTTGCCGGGGCGATCCTGCTGACGGTGTTCCCGGAAGGCGAAGTCCAGAACCCGAACTATCGCGGCTCCCTCGTGCAGTTCAACGACGTGTCGCCCGGCTACTTCGGGGCCCTGCGCATTCCGCTGAACACAGGACGCGATTTCAACGAATTCGACGGCGAGCAATCGAAGCCGGTCGCCATCGTGAATCAGGCCTTGGCCAGGCAGCTCTGGCCAGGCCAGAACGCGCTCAACAAACGGTTCGCCATCGTGCAGCAGACCACGCTGTTTGAGATCGTCGGCGTGGCCGAGACCTCGGTAATCAACGCGGTGGGAGAGGATCCGACGCCGATGATCTATCGTCCGATCCAGCAGGAATACTCGCCGGGCGTTTCACTGCTCGTGCGCACGAGAGGCGATCCCGCGTCGCTCATCGGTGCCATGCGCGACAAGGTGCACACCATCGACCCCCGCATGCCGATGCGAGGCACCGGCACCATTCAGGAAAACATCGAAGCCGGGCTGTGGGCGCCGCGGATGGGCGCCGCGCTGCTCAGCATCTTCGGCGGCCTGGCGCTGCTGCTGGCGATGATTGGCGTGTACGGCGTGATGTCGTACTCGGTCACGCAGCGCGCGCAGGAGCTCGGCATCCGCATGGCGCTCGGCGCGCAAGCCCGCGACGTCCTGTTCCTGGTGCTGAAGCAAGGCATGGCGCTGGCGGCAGGCGGCGTCGCGCTCGGCGTGATTCTCGCCCTGCTGCTGGGCCAGATGGTCAGCACGCTGCTGTTCGGTGTCAGCGGACGCGATCCGCTGACGCTGGCGGGCGTCAGCGCCGTGTTGGCGATCGTCGCGCTGGTTGCGTGCTACATCCCCGCGCGGCGCGCCGCCCGCGTCGACCCGCTCGTCGCGCTGCGCGACGAGTGACACGCCCGCTCATGCGCGGGCGCTAGCGCGAGCCGACGATCACGAACGGCAGCCCGAGCTGGGTCGCGCGCTGATTGATCGCCGCGATGTCTTCTGACGCGAACTGCCGCGCCTCTGCGGCGAGCGCCGTCAGTTCCTCTTCCTGTTTTTGCAGCACCTGCTGCATGCCGGCGGTCGGCGCGCCCTCCGCTTCGCTCGCCCACATCTGCAGCGGCGCGAGCCGCGAGTAGAGCCGCGTGCCGCCTCGCATCGCGAGGATGTCGTACACGACTTCGGCCGTCGGGTTGTGCATCTTGTCCTCCAGCGCGCCGGCTTTGGTGTCGGCGGCCTGCGCGGCTTTGATCAAATCGGCGACCGCCGATTCGGTTCTCCGCGGCTCGAGCGACGCGATCCGCGCCTTCAGCTGATCGCGCACCGACCGGATCTCGTTCACCAGGCCGGTGAGCGTCGAGATGTCGTCGCGGACGCGGACGCCGAACGCCGCCTGCGCCTCGAGATCCGCCTGCGGCAGATCGCCGCGCGGATCGGGCACGACGCGCACCGCGGACGACTGGCTCTTGCCGTCAACGGTCAGCCGCACCGTGTACGTGCCGGGCGCCACGCGCGGCCCCTCGGCCGGATCGCCGGTGTCGATCTTGGCGTCCTTGATCTTCTTCGCGCCTTCGTAGCGCAGATCCCACACCCCGCGCTGCACGCCGGCCTCGGTCGCAAGCGCCGCCTTCTTCGCGTCCTCCGGGTCCTCATTGTCGGAACTGTTGTCCAGCGGGCGCGGCACGCTGCTGAGCCTCCGGACGACGCGATTCTGGGAGTCGAGGATCTCGATCGTCACCTCGCCAGCCGCCTTGTCCTTCAAGGAATAGTAAATGGACGCCCCGTGCGGCGGGTTGTCGAACGCGCCCGTCCGTCCCCCGTAGCTGTCGGACCCGTAGCGCCACCGAACCGCGTCGGCAACTGGAAAAAGATGCGCGCTCTCGCCCTCGATGCGATCCGTGATCTCGCGCACGGGCTGCAGGTCGTCGAGAATCCACAACGAGCGGCCGTGCGTCGCGAGCACCAGGTTGTCGTCCTTGACGATCAGATCGTGGACGGCGACGGTCGGCAGATTCAGCTGCAGCGATTGCCAGCTCTTCCCGTCATTATTTGAGTACATCACGCCGCGCTCGGTGCCGAGATAGAGCTGGCCGCGCTTCTTCGGATCTTCGCGGACCGAGTGCAGGTAGATGTCCTTCGGCAGCGCGCCGTCGAGCCGCGTCCACGACTTGCCGAGGTCGGTCGTCTTGTAGAGATACGGTCGCGTGTCGTCGAGCCTGTGCGCGTCGACGACGACGTACGCCGAGTTCGCGTCAAAGGGTGACGGCTCGATGATGCTCACCGTCGCCCACTCCGGAACGCCCGGCATCGCTTTCGTCACGTTCGTCCAGTTCTTTCCGCCGTCCGTCGTGACGTGCACGAGGCCATCATCGCTGCCGGCCCAGATCAGATCCTTCTGCTTCGGCGATTCCGCGATCGCGAAGACGGTGTCGTAGGTCTCGATCCCGGTGTTGTCGCCGGTGATCGGGCCGCCGGCCCACTTCTGCTTCGACGTGTCCTGGCGCGTCAGGTCCGGGCTGATCGCCTGCCAGTGTTGGCCTCCGTCGTTCGTTTTGAAGATGACCTGCGCCCCGTGATAGACGACGTGCGGATCGTGGGGCGACCCGGCGATCGGCGCGGTCCACTGAAAGCGATACGTCATGTCCTCGGCGCCGTGGCCCGATGGGTTCTCTGGCCACGCACCGACGTTGCGCGACTCGCGCGTGCGGTAGTCGTACCGGGTGATGATGCCGAGATACTCGCCCGCGTAAACGATGTTCGGGTCGGAAGCGTCCGAGACGACGTGGCCGGCTTCGCCGCCGCCGACCTCGTGCCAGTCGCTGAGCGCAATGTGGCTGGCCAGGCTGTCGCTCGGCCCCTGCGCCGTTCCGAGATCCTGCATGGCGCCGGCCACCCAGTACGGACGCCGCGTGTCCGCGGACACGTGATAGAACTGCGAAATCGGGAGCGGCGGCGACGACCACGTCTCGCCGCCGTTGGTGGAGATGTGGACGCCGCCGTCGTTGGCGACGATCATCCGCTTCGGGTTGCGCGGATCCATCCAGACGTCGTGGTTGTCGCCGTGCGGGACTTTCACGTACTGCACCGTCTTCCCGCCGTCGATCGAGTGCAGCATCGGCACCTGCGGGAACCAGACGTCGTTTTCATTCTGCGGGTTGACGGCCAGCGTCGAGTAATACCAGGCGCGCTGGCGTAGCGCGCGGCCCGGGTTGATCAACTCCCAGCTCTCGCCGCCGTCGTCGGATCGGAAGAGCCCGCCCTTTTCCGCTTCGATGAGCGCGTAGACGCGGCGGCCGTCGGACGGAGCCACGGCGACGCCGACTTTGCCCCAGATGCCGTCAGGCAGACCGTGGGCGGTGATGGCCTTCCAGGTATCGCCGCCGTCGCGCGAAACGTAGAGGCCGCTGCCGGGACCGCCGCTCTGCAGATCCCACGGGAAACGGCGCGCCTGCCAGAGCCCGGCGAACACGATCGACGGCGTCGTCGGATCGATCGCCACATCGGAGGCGCCGGTGTTGTCGTCCTTCTTGAGCACCTGTTGCCAGCTCTTGCCGCCGTCGCGCGTGCGGTAGACGCCGCGTTCCGGATTCGGACCGAACGCGTGGCCGAGCACCGCGGCGAAGGCGACGTCGGGATTCGCTGGGTGAACGGCAATCGTGCCGATTTGTCCCTCTTGCGTCCACACGTGCGTCCACGTCTTGCCGGCGTCGGTGGATTTGTAGATGCCGTTGCCGGCGGCGACGTTGCCGCGGATGTTCGCCTCTCCGGACCCGACGTAAACGATGTTGCGATCGGACGGCGCGACGGCGATCGAGCCGATCGAGGAAATCGGCTGTTCGTCGAAGATCGATTTCCACGTCGCGCCGCCGTCGGTCGATTTCCAGACGCCGCCGGACGCGATGGCCGCGAAATACGTTGATGGATCATCCGGGATGCCGGCCGCGCGCGACACGCGGCCGCCCGCCGCCGGGCCGATGTTGCGGTATTTGAGCGCCTTGAATTCCTTCGGCGAGTCGCGCCAGGCCGGCTTGGGTTCGTCCTGCGCGCGCAGCGCGATCAGGGACGCGGCCGAACACAGGAGCACCGCACACAACACGCGGAATCGGGAAGCTGAAAATGACATGCGGCGCAGTTTACCAGATGGACGGCGCGTCAGCGGCCGGGATGGTACTGACGCTCGATGTGCCCCTCCAGCTGCGATCGGTAGAAGTACACGTCTCTCAAGTTGCCGGTGCTGTACCGCGCGGCCTGATCGTTGAAGTGCGGCGACTTGGGATCGCCGCTCTCCCCGCCCGCCGACACCGCTCTGGCCCGCACGCGGTCGCCGAATTCGACGACCGCGACGAAGCTGTTCCCCGTCGTCCCGTACATCTTCTTCGTGCCTTTGTAGGTGCGCGCGCCAAATGACGCGAGCGAGCCCCAGCGCGAGGAGGTGAAACCGACCGGGATGCTCGGACCCGCGTCGTTGAACGGCTGCACGATGTCGCCGGTGAGACGTTGGAAGCGATTGATGTCGCCCCACGGCGTGTTCCAGGTGCCGAAGTCCGCCGCGAGCTTATCGGAGGCCGCTGACAGCGCCCGCAGCATCGCATCGTCGCCTGTCCCCCGCCCGAGCCCTTCGCCCCAATAGACCGCGAGCGACGTCGGGACGGACGTCACGCCCCACCGGAAGTCCCACGCGCGAAGGAGCGCAATCTGGTCGGACAGTTTTTCCTTCAGCGGATTGCCCGCGGGCATCGCGTCCCAGGCCTTCACGAGCGCCGGAATCTGCTCGGCGAACCAGGGCAGGTAGCTATCGTACGCCGCGGCGACGAGCGATTCCAGCGCGAAATCTTTCTTGTTCGGCAGGACCCGGAGCGCATGCTTGCCTCTCGGGCTCTCCTCGGTGCCGCGATCCACGTAAGCGGGATAATCCGCCTGCTTCGGACTGTTGGGACCGGCCGCCGACCACGGCCAGTTGTTGCTGTTGTAGATCCAACCGTTGGCGGGATTCAGCAAGTGGGGCGTCTCGTCGACCGACATCACATCCTTCCACTCGGTCGCGGGATCGCTGCCGTCCACCGGCTTGGTCCAGTCGAACCTGGCGTCGCGCTTCGGAATGAAATTGGAATGGAAGTAGGCGATCGTGCCGTCGGCGTCAGCGTAGATCGTGTTGTTCGACGAGTTCGTGTGCAGCGCCATCGTGTCCAGAAATGCTTTGTAGTTTCTCGCCTTGATCCGCGTGTACGACTGGATGAGCGCCTTCAGGGGCTCCTGCATGAGCCTGATGCTCACCCACTTGCCGTTTGCTTCGCGGACGATCGGGCCGTGATGGGTGTAGTAGACGGTGAAGTCCTTCTGCGCCGTTCCGGTGGCCGTCTTGTAGGGTACGGTGATCGTCCGCGTCTTCATCGGACGCTCTTCCGTGCCGTACTTGTAGTAGACGCCGTCGTTCTTCTTCACGACCGTCTCGAGATATTCGTCGATGTTGTCCACGCCGCTCGACGTGTGCATCCATCCCGCGCGGTCGTTGAACCCCTGGTAGATGAAGAACTGACCCCAGGTCAGCGCGCCGTAGGCGTTCAGACCTTCGTCGCTGACCATCTGCGCTTCTGATCGAAAGAAAAATGACGTGTGCGGATTGATGAGCAGCAGCGCGTGATGCGCCGTCGTGTTCGACGGCGCGATGGCGATGCCGTTGGATCCCGTGGGTTCGGTGTAGTCGACGTTCTCCACTGGGGGCTCGGCGGCGGCCGGCTTCTTTCCGTAGAAGGCCTCGAGCTGATTCAGGTTCACGCGCTCGAAATCCGGGCCGATGCTGCCGTCACTGAAGCTGAGCGCCATCCACGGCTCGAAGTGCTTGATCACCCGCGGCGCCACCGTGGGGTGCGTGGAGAGGTAGTAGTTCAGGCCGTCGGCGTAGGCATTCATCAGCGCCTTCAACCACTGCGGCGCCTTCTGGTACTGCGCCTTCATGTCGTCCGGGTCGACGAAAAGCCGCACGCGCAGGTCGCGGTAGACCTCGGTCTCGCCATCGGCCTCCGCCCGGAGGCCGATGGCGTCGAGGTAGTTGGTCTCCACCCGGTTGAAATCGTCCTCGGCCTGGGCGTACATCACGCCGAACACAGCGTCGGCATCCGTTTTTCCGTAGACGTGCGCGATTCTCCAGTCGTCCCGGATGATGGTGACGTTCTGAACGTGTGCCTCCCAGGCGGCGGCATCCTGGTTCGCGGGTGTCTGCGGAAGCCACGACACGCCGACAGCGGCGAGAATGAGGACCAGCTTCTTCATGGACCGAGCGTACGCGAGAGCCACGATCGCTGCAATACAAAGTTGGCGGGCTTTGCTATAGTCGCGCGCCAGAATGCTCGCGCTTTTCTTTCCGTACGGCGTCGTCTTGCAGGCCATCGCGATTCTGCATTTCGTGCGCCGGCGGCCGGACACCATCTGGCTCTGGATCATCCTGCTCGGCGGCGGCCTCGGCGCGCTGGCGTATATCTTCATCGAGATCCTTCCCGACGTCCGGCTGCTGCACGGCGCCTATCAGATATTTCCGCGCCGAAAGCGCATCAAGGAATTAGAAGGCCTCATCATCGACAATCCAGCGGTCGGCAACTATGAAGAGCTCGGCGATTTGTGCCTCGACGACGAGCAGTTCACGCGGGCGCGCGAGTGTTTCGACCGGGTGATCTCGATGGCGGACTCGATCGATCCTCGCTATCGTCGCGCGCTGTGCGCGCTGGCGCTGGACGATTACCCATCCGCCGCCGCCGATCTCGACCAGGTGGTCGCGCGCGATCCCAAATACGACTATCAGCGCGCCGCGGGCCTGCGCGCGCATGCCCTCGCCACCATCGGTGAGCGTGAGAAGGCCGAGGCGCTCTTCGCCGACGTGACGCAGACGTCCACGCTTTCGGAGACTCAGTACAACTACGCGTGCTTTCTGGCCACCGTGGGCCGGACCG
>JADGOC010000256.1 GCA_017883165.1 Acidobacteriota bacterium | reverse complement strand
CAGTTGGCGTGTGAGGCGCAGCCGACTGCCGCCCAGCGCCAGGCGGATGGCAATTTCCTTACGGCGTGCCTGGGACCGCGCCAGGAGGAGGTTCGAGACATTCACGCAGGCGATGAGCAGGATCAGCCCGGTGATGACCAGGAGCAGAAACCCAAGGGGGGCGAGCTTTCTGAAATAATCTTCGGCCTCCAACGTGACGCTGGCTCCGAGGATCTTGTCTGCCGTGGGGTTGCTGGGGACCAGGCGGCGCACGATGGTGTCCACTTCAGCCTGCGCCACCATGAGCGGGACGCCGGCAGACACACGCCCCATGAGGTCGAACTGCTCGGCCCTCGGCCCTGAGAGGATGGCCCCAGATCCCTCGGCTGGATACCACACATCAGTCGTGGTGGCAGGCCGCTGAAATCCTCCAAAGTGCTCAGGCGCGATGCCGATCACGGTCACATTTTTCTTGGTCAGCTCAATGGCCTTGCCGACGATGCCAGGGTCTCCACCGAAGTGGCGCTGCCAAAGCCCGTAGCTGATGACCACCACAGGTTGGGCGGCGTCTCTGTCATCGTCGCGAAAGAACCGTCCGGCGTGGGCCTTCACGCCGAGCACGGAGAAGTAGTTCCTGGTCACGTACTCCGACGGCACCAACTCCACGACATCCCCACCGCTCAGGGCGGCACCATGGCGTTGAGTACCCACGATCCCGGACAATTACTTGCATTGGTTTCTGAGCTCGAGATACTCGGGATAAGGGAGCGATGTCGACAGCCCCCCTTTCTCGGTTCGAATCTTGATGAGCGCGAGTTCGGCGGGATGGTCGACCGGCAGCGGTTGCAGGATGATCCGGTCCACCAGGCAAAAGATGGTTGAGTTCAGGCCAATCCCGAGAGCCAGAGAAAAGATGGTGACGGTGGTGAAGCCGGGATTCTTGCGCAGCATGCGCAGCCCATAGCGCAGATCCTGGAGAGTATCAGCGACCATAGGCCAACCCTTCCCTTTTAGCCGAATCTCCTCTTCGAACCGCTGAATTCGTTGGCCGGCTGTAGCCGTTTGGGTGGGGCGTTCTGCACAACCGAGCTCGACAGACAACAGCTCCCAGTCCCCGATCTGGCGCTCTGCCTGGCGCAGGGCCTCATCTTCAGTGAGTTGGGCGGCCCGGGCCTCGAGGTACATCTCCTCCATCTGGCCGGCCAGCTCTCGGATGATTTTTTCCTTCCGGTCGTCTCTCATGTCCGCGAGGCGAAGATGCTCGCGCACATATCGAATCCAATCAGGCATGGCTCGGGCCCAGTATCTGGTTGATGGCGGCCACGTAATCCTGCCAATTCCTGCGCTGTTCGAAGAGGACGGCCTTCCCTTTGGGCATCAGCCGGTAGTAGTACCTGCGCCGTTGCCCCTCTTTTTCCACCCAGCGCCCCTTGATCCACTCCTTCTTCTCCATGCGATAGAGGGTTGGGTAGAGGGCGGAGACGGTGAATCTGAGACGCCCGCCCGAGCCGAGCTCCATCAGTTTTCCGATTTCGTAACCATGACGGGGTCGATCCCTGAGCAGGGACAACGTGAGGAGCTCGATACTGCCCTTCTTCAATTCAGGACTGAACATGTGCGCTCAATGTATCAGCACGTGATATGTCACGTCATATAGCATACGAGGCACGTCTAGCGGAAGTTCCCACGTCTTTCGCGCCGCGACGGAGCAGATCGACCCTCACCGGATGCTGAAAATCGACGCCGTGCGGTGTCATGTGGCGCATGAACGCGGCTCGAACCGCCTCATATACCTCGGGGGAAAGCTGGTGGTGTGTATGTGTGACCTTCAGGACCTGTTCCTCGAACTGCTCGAAATCATCGAAGTGTCCGGGCGTATTGAAGAACGTCTGGCCGACCAGTTCCAGCGTGCCGCCGTGCACGGCACGCTGAATGGCGGCAAAGGCGGCCTCGCGCACCGCCTTCTCGTCATGGAACAGACGCAGGATATCGTTGAATTCGCCCGCGTAGACCGGCTCGGACAGGTAGGCCAATCCGCCGGGTTTCAACACACGGCGGATTTCCGCCAGCGCCTGATCCACCTTGTCCAAGGGTACATGGTGGAGTGATTTGAACATGAGGACGATGTCACGGCTCGCATCCGCCGCCGGGATCGCCTCCGCGCCGCCGAGGGAAAAGCTGACATTGGGCAGGTCGCCGATCTGCAGGTTTTTGGCGTGCTGGATCTCATCCACCTCCAGCGCTATGATCGACGCAACTTGTCCCCCCTGTGCGATCGCGCGTGTTTTCTCCGCCTTGCCGCAACCCAGTTCCAGAACGTGTGCACCACTGAGGGGTAACAGACTCTTCACGATCACGTATTCGTCGCAGACCCTGTCCGCTGAAGGATCCGAAATTTTCATCTCTGCCGACAATTCTTGCGCCAATGTTCTGCTCCCCGCGGTATGGCTTCCCGGGCGCACCATCGACGCCGGGATCCGCACCGCCACGACCTCTCCGCGCACGGTAATCACACCACTCGCCGACACCGTGACCGCGACCACCGACTTGCGCTCGGTGGCGAGCGTCACACGGGCGCGAAGCTCGAGCGCGGGCCCCAACGGCGTCGGCTTGAGATAATCCACGCGGAGCGATGCCGTGACGAAGCGCGGCGCCGCCGCCTCGCCGATCTCGCGGCCGTCCGCACGTTCGGCCGTCGCCGCCGCGGTCCCCATCGCGTGGCAGTCGATCAGCGAGGCGAGGAGCCCGCCGTAGACGAGACCGGGCATGGCCATGTGTTCCGCGCGCGGCGTGAAACGGGCCACGGTTTCGTCGCCATCCCATACGGAGCGCACGTGGAGGCCGTGCGCGTTCAGTCGCCCACAGCCATAGCAGTGGGCAAAATCGTCTGGATAGTAATCCTGGACGGCCTTCGGTTCGGGAGCGGTCATTGGACGGTCCGTCAGCTGAGTGTGGCGACGGGCTGCTACCGGAGAGGCGTCAGCGCTCGCTGCGGATTCCGTGACAGGAGCGTGCGCACGTCGTCCTGACTGAGTCCGGACTTGAGCGCCTCGGGCAGGAATCCGGTGAACAGGAAGCCGTAGCCGCCGAAGCTTCCTCCTCCGGGCTCGCCCACGTGATACGACCCAGTATCCTCGGAGATCAACGTGCGCTCGAGGTGTCCGGCCTTCTTCAGCCTGAGGATCAAGTCGATATGCCGTGTCGTACTTTCTGGTGAGATGCCGTCGAATTCCACCCAGGCGCCTTCGTCGGCGGTGCGCCGATGATACGTCGTGTCCTTCTCATCTTGGGCATGCGCCCAGATGAACGCCGACGGCTGTACGCCATGTTGCTTGAGCAGGGCGAGTAGAGCCATCGCGGCAACTCCGTTCCCGGAATGCGACACGATCACGAGCCCGGTCCGCTGGTGGGTGAGAGCCGCGGCAGACGCGAGCTTGGCGTCGATGTCGGACAGCGGCCCTGCGTCCGTGCCGATCTTGATGAAACCGGGGCGAATCCCGGTTGGGGGAATGCCGTCCTGAAACTCGCGGGTCCACAGCGTGGCCAGCGCTTCAGCCGTCTGAGCATAGGCGGACCGAGGCACGTACCTGTCGGCGGCCGCGCCGTAGAAGCCCGTGTTCGTGAGAATGTGCAGACCGCTCGCTTTGGACAACGCCGCCATCACTTCCGGGGCTCGACCCATGTAGGCAGGCGTGCACTCCACCAGCGTTCCGCAACCGAGGGACTTCACCTCTCGGAGATGCGGGAGCGCGACGCGGATCACATCCTGAGCGTCGTACCGGCCGGGCCCGACCCGGTCCGCCCCGATGAAATCGGTCAGGATGTGCTCGTGCATCAGCGTCTGACCCAGGCCTGTCGCGGGTATGGGTCCGAGGACCGTATTGATCTGGTGGGCAGCGTCCGCCTCCGCGGGCGAGGCCAGCACGCCGACCTCCCTGGCGAGGCTGGCAACGGCCACGGTCTTGATGAAATCGCGACGGTTCATGCTGACGCTCCAATCGGTCGTGCGTTCAGAAACGCGAGCATCTGGCTCGACGACTGATAGCCCACGACGCGCTGCACTTCCCTGCCGGACGAATCGAGCACGATCATCGTCGGATAGCCGACGATGTTGAATCGTTTGACGAGCGTCTGCGCGATGTCGCCGTCGAGTGTCACGCCGACGTAACCGGCCTGGAGGCGCTCCGCCACGTCCGCATCGGTCCAGATCCACTCGTCCATGCTCTTCACGCTGGTTTTACCGGACCGCCATGACGCGACCGAATACCTGAGCACGGCAGGCGCG